>JAPLUN010000146.1 GCA_026397715.1 Verrucomicrobiota bacterium | reverse complement strand
GCGGGGTTTGTGGATGGCCCCAATGTCTATGCCTATGTGATGCAGAACCCGTGGAGCAAGTTTGATGCTCTTGGGCTATGGACATGGGGTGAAGTAGGTCGTGACTGTGTAGAGACGGTTGGCGGCGCTGTTAGCGGTGCTTATGGGTTGGTGGCTCACGGACTCGGTGCGGCTGTCGAGACCATGTCGGGGGGGATGTTGTATTCAGGATGCAACGAAAAGTTCAACTCGGGGGTCGCTGCGGAAGGCAAAGCTACGGTCCACATGGTAGATGAAGTGGCACATGCCGCTATGACTACGGCGCAAGGCCGTTGGGGAGAAACATGGGGTCATGCGCAGAATGTCCTTGGCGACACGCCAGGTAAGATGCTGGGTAATATTCTGATGATAGCTGCGCCTGTGGCGCTGAATAAAATGAAAGGAGCGAAAGGCGCGCCGGTTGGTGAAATTGAGAGCAGTGCTAATAAAGGTGCTGGCCGAAGGGGGTCTCCAGAAACTCGTGCTGACATTGATATGCAGCGAGATCGCATCTTGTCAGAAAATCCCGACTGGGTTCATACACATGGCGGCACTGATGTTGTTACAGGCGCACCGCTGCCAGAAAAATATGTTCCCGGAGCGGATGGAGGGAAGAAAGGCTCGACTTATCCAGACTTAACCTTTCAGAAGCCTGATGCAACAAACCATCATCACAATACGGTTGACACAAAAGCTGACACTGTGACACCAACAACACGCGAAACGAATAACATGGAGCGCCTAGCGAAGCTTAAACCTGAAGACACCATATCAAGCACCCCGAAACCCAGAAAAGTTCCTTAACAAAGATTGAAGCATGCCTGAATTTGTAAAAAAGTCCGCCCCAGTATTTTTGAGCAGAACCGACGAAGACACTTTCGCTAGACGACTGCGTGTTTTAGTTCCTGATGTCTTATTTGTTGATGGTCAACGGTGGTCATCAAGTGTCCCACCGGCTCACTCTTTGATTTCCAGTTGCTTGTCAAATTTGGTTTATATATGGAGTCCTAATACCTGCGCCGAGCTTCCATATAAAAAGCTTCCGAGCGGTGTTTACCAAGGGCCAATCTCTGGCGTAGTCATTCAATTTGTTCGCTGCAAACAAACCGACCACTCTCTGTTGTCAGGTGACATTGGTATTGGATACGATAAAAACGATTCCCGCATGGTCTGCTTTGTTGATAAGGTTTGGAATACGCTCAGAGCGTTGAATGCCACCAAGCTCGAGTCAATTAATCCCGACAACGGAGGGTCTGTTAAACGGGGAATCAAAAATTACATTGTTGGGCCACACGCAAAGGAGTTGTCTAGCGAAGGTATTCCTTTGAAACATAGTGATGTTGAAGTCTATTATCGTGCCGAAAGCTGAGTAAAACCGCCGAATCCGGGCATGGTGGGTCTTCAAGCCATCCCCGGCAGAGGAGCGGCGCGCGCGTTCCGCGCTCATCCGCTCTCTCAGCCGGGGAGCCAGCTTTGAAAAGTCACAGGCAGCCCGGATGGGCGGCGTGTGCTGGGTGACGAAGCCCTTACCGCATTAACTGCGCCTGTCTTTTGGAGGAAGCGAACTTCCAGACGGCGTGAGCGATCATGAGGCTGCAGGCGCCGCTGCCGAACTTCGCCGATTCGTAGGAGTCGCCGGGATCGACGGGGCCTGCGGGCTTGGTGAGGTAGCTCCCCGCATCCAGACGGGGGTCGAAGCGTGTGACGCGAGCCATGCCACCCTTGCGGCTTTCCCAGCCGTTCTTGAGGGCAAAGCAGGTGCGCATGGTGCAGGCTTCGGCGGGCAATCCTGCCAGAAGAAAATGAAAATGCCGCCGCCCTGTCGCCTCGCCATGTTCCTGACGAAGGCACCAGAGCAGCTTGTTGAATTTGACCTTGTGCGTCTTGGCCGTGTGACGCAGCAGCGTGAAGAACATGGAAAGGCGGACACGCTCGGGGAGGCGTTGCTGTTTGAAGGTCAGCGTGCCGAAGAACTGCCAGGGCACCTCCTTGAGCACATGAATGTCCGCGCTTTCCATGATGGGTGAGCGTCAGGCTTTGGCGGGCTTGAAGATGATGGAGCCACGCGCACGCAGCCTGCCGCCGAAGGTGGGCTCAAAGGCGCTGATGCCGAGCTCGACCTGCTGGTCACGCAGCGAAGCGCCTTTCAGGTGATCGAGGTCAGCGGCGCTGAGCACATAATCAAAGGTGTTGAGCAGGCGGTGTTCGGGGTGGGAGTCGAGCAGGGTGAGGATTTGCTGGTTAACGACGCCGCGCTTGCCGGTGTAGGAGTCGGCGCGTTGTTCGATGCAGAGACATTTGGCGGTCATGGGATGAATCAATGATTAAGGGTTGAACGATAAAAAGATGCCAGGCATTATGTGCGCATTTCCTAATGTAAAACATTGTTAATCAAAGCCAAACAGAAGCATGTGCGCCAACCGATGAGGCGCGTGACAACGATGCGGCGAGCAATGTGATCCGTGTGACGGATGCGCTGGGCCATGTGACGGAATCGCAGTATGACGAGCGTAACCGTGCGGTGGCGGTGTATGCGCCGCCGGTTTGGGATGCGGAGAAGGGGAAGTTTGCGCGACCGGTGACACAGAGCAGCTACGATGCGCTG
>JAPLUN010000581.1 GCA_026397715.1 Verrucomicrobiota bacterium | reverse complement strand
GGTTTGCCTACACGCTCTATTTCATCACCACGCAGATCTACCTGGAAGAACGCATTGATCCGAAATGGCGGGTGCGTGCGCAGGCATTGCTGGCCATGCTGATGAGCGGCGTGGGGAATCTCCTGGGGTATCTCGGGGGTGGCTGGTGGTATGCCGCCTGCACAAACGACAAAGTCACCAACTGGCCCCGCTTTTGGTGGGGAGAGGTGGCGCTCACAGCGGCGGTTTGTGTGTTCTTTGCCGTGGCGTATCGAGGGCGGAGCAAGCCATGAGACCCGCCTCTTTTTAAAAGGTGTACTTTTGGACCTTTAGTTGTGCGTGATCCGTGAGCTTAATATCGAGTCCCTTCCTCGATATCCCGTCGCGTGCGCTGAATCCGTTTTTTGACCGGGTCAGCGTTAGGATCCATCCATCGTCTTTGCCAGGAGGTGCGGGAAGCATTTCTGCCATGCGGATCAAGTCGCCAACAGTGGTGCCTGATGGGACATGATACATGCCCGTCTTCTTGAACCTGCCGAGCACTGTGACAGTGAGGGTGCTTGCGGTAGGGCAGCCGTATTCCTTCGCGCGAAATTGACGCTGAGAGGCTGTCGATCCACAACTGGCCAAGGTAAGCGCCAAACTCACAGTCAACGCCAGGCGGATGACTGTGAGAGAGTTCATTCCGGTGAAGAAAGCCAGGGTTACGCCAGGCCGGCGCGCACGAGGAGCGCCATGGCATCGGGGTCGCGCCCCATGAATTTCTGGAAGAGTTTCGCGGGGTCTTCGGAGTTGCCTTTGCTGAGGATCGTGTCGCGGAACTCGCGGCCCACGGTGGGATTGAGCACGCCTTCCTGCTGGAAGCGGGTGAAGGCATCGGCATCCAGCACTTCGGCCCACTTGTAGCTGTAGTAGCCGGCGGCGTAGCCGACTGGGCTGCTGAAGAGATGGCCGAAACGACGTGCCATGGTCGGCTGCTCGGTTTTGAGCTGCATGATGTAGCCTTTGAGAATGGAGCGAGCGAGCTTGTCGAGGTCCACGCCTTCATCCGTGGCGTGGTGCATGTGCAGTTCGAGGTCGAGCTTGCCGAAGGCAAGCTGGCGCATGATGTCGCTGGCGCTGCGGTAGTTCTTGGCGGCGAGCAGCTTCTTGAAGAGGCGCGCAGGGATCGTTTCGCCGGTTTCATGATGGCGGGCGAAGAGGTCAAGGCTCTCACGCTCCCAGCAGAAGTTTTCCATGAGCTGCGAGGGCAGCTCCACGAAGTCCCAATACACGCTGACGCCATTGAGCGAGGGGATTTCCACATTGCCGCAGAGCTGGTGCAGCAGGTGGCCGAACTCATGGAAGACGGTGGTGACTTCATCATGCGTGAGCAGTGCAGGCTTGCCATCCACAGGCGGCGTCATGTTGCCGCAGATGAGGCCGAGGTGCAGGCGGCGGTCGCGCTCGCCGCTGGGTGGCACGCCCATTCTGAGATAGTTCATCCAGGCTCCGCCGCGTTTGGAGTCACGCGGATGCCAGTCGGCGTAGAAGGAGCCGATGTGCACGCCCTTCTCATTGCGCACTTCATAGAATTTCACCTCGGGGTGCCAGACCTCCACGGGGCCCGCTTTGCCGGGCTGGGAGCTAACATTGGCGGGGGCCTCTTTACCAGGCTCGACGTAAACGACCTCGCGGCTGGTGATACGAAGATCGAACACTTTTTCGGCCAGCTGGAACATGCCGTTGAGCACCTTGTCGATGGGGAAGAAGGGGCGCAGTTCCTCTTCATCAAAATCGTACTTCGATTTGCGCTGCCGTTCGCTCCAGAAGGAGACTTCCCAGGGCTCGAACAGATCGACGGCCTGGTGGGCGTTGTCGGCGCGGAATTCCTGCAGCTCGATGGTTTCACGCTGGAAGGCTTCATGCACGCGCTCGTAGAGGTCCGTGATGAAACGGAGGGCGCTCTGGCCGTTCTTGGCCATGCGATGATTCAGCACATGATCGGCGAAATTCGCCTTGCCCATGATCTGCGCCTTTTCATGGCGCAGGCGCAGGATGTTCCAGACGAGCTCGGTGTTGTCGTGTTCGCCACCGCGGCCAATGCTGCCGGAACCTTCCCAGACCTGACGGCGGATGCCTTCGTCTTCGAGGTATTCCATGACCGGAATCATCGAGGGGGCCTTCAGGGTGAAGCGATAGACAGGCTTCTCAGGCGTGCCGAGGTTTTTGGCCAGCGCATCCGCCCTGGCGGCTTCGATGGCGGTCTGTGGCAGGCCCTTGAGACGATCGACATCTTCGATGAGCAACTCCCACTTGTTCGTGGAATCGAGCACGTTCTCTGAGTACTTCTGTGTGTGCTTGGAGAGCTCGGCTTCGATCTCCTCCATGCGCTTCTTCTTGTCCGGTGGCAGATCGGCGCCGGCCTCGATAAAGCCTTCCATGGCTTCCTGCAGGGCGCGTTTGCGCACGGGCGTGAGCTGCTTCGCTTCGTCGGTCTTGCTGTAGGTGACAAAGAGATCCCAGAGATGCTCGTTGAGGGGGATCTTGGCGAAGAAGGAGCTGACTTCAGACAGCATCTTGTTGTGCGCCTCACGCAGGGCGGGGGAGTTGCACAGCGAATCGAGATGGGTCACAAGGCCCCAGGCTTCGTTGAGTTCGCGGGTGCATTCGTCGAGGCCGAGCACGACGGAATCAAAGTTCATCAGCTTGCCGCGGTCCTGATCGATGACGGCATCCAGATTCGCCTGCGCTTTTTCAAGGGCGGCGCGGATGTCGGCTTCGATGTGTTCGGGGGTCAGGGTGGACCAGCGGATGTGAAAGTCCTGGGTGAGGAAAGGGGCTGCCATGGTTGGGGCTTTTTTTCGCGGGCGTTTGGGGGACGTGGAGTATGGAGTGGATGCGTGGGCCTGCAAATGAGTTTGGCATTCAGAAATTGGCTTAAAATGCTGCGAGAATTGACAAAGCCTCCGCGCTTCACAACATTCGGCCACTGTGTCTGATATCACTCCTCTTCGCCGTACTCCCCTACACGCCGTTCGGCGTGTTTGATATTTCGCACATGGGGCAGTTCATTGTAAGCGGCCCCGGTGCCGAAGCTTTTCTGAACCGGGTGCTGACCAACAACATCACCAACCTGCAGCCCGGCCAGGGGCAGTACACCCTGCTGCTGAACGGACTCGGGGGCGTGATTGATGACCTGATCGCCTATCGAACGAGCGAGCGTGAGTTTTACCTCGTCGTGAATGCTTCGCGCATTGATGCGGACTGGTCGCATCTGGAGACCCAGCTCAATAAAGATGATGAGGTGATGATGGCCAACGCGAGTGATTTCACCGCCGGTCTGGCCATTCAGGGACCCAAGGCCCGTGAAGTGGCCGCAGCGGTCTTTGGCAGTGCCGCTTCCTTTCCTGAGCACAACACCATCCTCGTCACCATGACCAGCGATGGTCCGATGTGGCTGTGCGGCACCGGCTACACCGGGGAGGAAGGCTTTGAATTTTTCATGCCGATGGAGACGGCGGAAACGTGGTTCCGCAAAATCGTGGATGCCGTGAAGGCTGCCGGTGGCACGCCCTGCGGGCTCGGGGCCCGTGACACGCTGCGGCTTGAGATGGGCTATCCGCTCAATGGCAATGATCTTTCGGAAACGCGTACTCCACTGCAGGCTGGGCTCGGCTACTTTGTGGATCTCGACAAGGGTGAATTCACCGGCCGTGAAGCTCTAGTAGCGCAAAAAGCAGCCGGACTGCCCGACAAGCTGGCCGCCTTTCGCATGACTGGTGCGGCTCCACCACCACGGCCGCATTATCCTGTGGCATTCGCTGGTGAGATCATCGGCGAGGTGTGCAGTGGCACACAGTCTCCCAGCCTCGGAACCGGCATCGGCATGGCCTATGTGCCACTGAGCGCCGCCACGATTGGCAGCACGCTGGAAATCGAAATCCGCGGTCGGCGTTTCCCGGCGGAAGTGGTGAAAAAGCCGTTTTATCGCAAGCCCTCCCTTTAATATTCCCAACAGACATCCCCATGAGCAACGTCCCCGAAAACCTCCGCTACCGTGACTCCCACGAATGGATCGATCCCACCCAAAGCCCGTCTCCGGTCGGAATCACGGATCATGCGCAGGCGGAACTGACGGACGTGGTCTTTGTGGACCCTCCGAAGGTGGGCACCCAGGTCACTGCTGGGCAGCAGGTGTGCGTGATCGAGTCCGTCAAAGCGGCGAGTGATATTTATGCTCCGGTGTCTGGAGAAATCGTGGCCATCAATGAGGCGCTGACCGGCGATCCGGGCCTTCTCAATCGAGATCCCTATGCCGGTGGCTGGATTTTCAAAATCCAGTCCTCCAATCTTGCGGAGTTTGAGGCGTTGATGGACGCCGCCGCCTACAGCAAACACATTGCCTGAACCCGGTGTGGTTTTGAGCGGTTGACGCGCTCTTTTTTGGCTGCAAAAAGTGACGGATTCGTTTCTCGTCACGGACTTTAGACCCATGCCCTCCGAAGCATCCTCTTCCATCGCCACTGTCCCGGTTGGCTTCCAGCTCAAGCCGATTGACGCCTATCACCGCCGACACCGCACCTTTCCGGCCAGCGGCTGGGTCGAGCGCATCACCAATCGTCTGCAGGACGTTGCCGAGGCGGTCATTGCGCATTGTTCCATTCATGGTGATCCGCCGATCTATGACTCGCGGCACTTCCCCTGGGTCAAGGATATCGAGGCGGACTGGCAGAAGGTTCGCGCCGAAGTCGACTCAGTGATGAAATACCGGGATGCGATGCCCAGCTTTCAGGACATCGTGAAGGAGGTGGGCATGATCCAGGGCGATGACCAGTGGAAGACCTTCTTCCTCAAAGGTGTCGGCATGGATTGCGAGGAAAACGCCCGCCACTGCCCGGAGACCATGAAGGTTCTGGCCAAGATCCCCGGCTGCACGACCGGCTTTTTCTCCATTCTTTCGCCGAACAAGCACATCCCGGAGCACCGTGGCCCGTTCGCGGGGGTGCTGCGCATGCATCTCGGGCTGATGGTGCCGGAACCGCGCCACCAGTGCCGCATCCGCATTGCCGACCAGGTCTATTCCTGGCAGGAGGGCAGCGCGATCATCTTTGATGATACTTACAATCATGAAGTCTGGAACGATACCGCCGGCTATCGCGTGGTGTTGTTCGTGGATTTCGAGCGTCCGCTGCGCGCGCCGTTCAATTTTCTCAACCATTTGATCTTGAACCTGGCCGCGCTGGCACCATTTTTGCGCGAAGCCAAGGGGAAACAAAAAGCCTCCGAGAAAAAATTCTGGGCCTTGTGTGGCAAGTGACACCGGCCCTCGGCTAGATACCGTGGCGGCCTCCCCAAAACCGCTCCGATTTCGATGCCCACAAACTTTTCCCGCCGTCACATTGGTCCCTCTGCCGCCGAGGCGGAGAGCATGCTGCAAACGCTCGGTTTCAAAACGCTCGATGAACTCATCGATCAAGTGGTGCCGGAAGGCATTCGCGTGCGTGAGTCGCTCAATCTGGCCCCCCCGCTGAGCGAGGAGCAGGCGCTGCGCCGCATGCGGCAGATCATGGGCCTGAACAAGGTCATGCGCTCGTTCATCGGGCTCGGCTTCCATGACACATTCACGCCGCCGGTCATTCAGCGGAACATTCTCGAAAATCCCGGCTGGTACACGGCCTACACGCCTTATCAGGCGGAGATCGCGCAGGGTCGTCTTGAGGCATTGATCAATTTTCAGACAATGATTCGCGACCTCACGGCGCTCGATGTTGCGAACGCCTCGCTGCTTGATGAAGGCACTGCTTGTGCTGAAGCATTGGGCCTGGCGGTGGCGCAGGTGGCGGGGGCATCGCGCGTGTTTGTCTCGGACCAGTGCCACCCGCACAACATCGAAGTCGTGCGCACACGTATGGACGCGCTGGGCATCCGCGTGGAAGTGGGGGATGTGCTGAAATGGAAGCACGATGGCACCAAGGGACTGGCCGCCGTGCTCGTGCAGTATCCCGACACGCTGGGGGTCATTCATGATTTTGCCGAACTGGCGACTGAGACCCATGAGGCGGGAGCTTTGCTTGTCGTCAGCGCCGATTTGCTGTCGCTCACGGTGCTGCGGCCTCCGGGTGAATTCGGTGCGGACATCTGCGTGGGCAACAGCCAGCGATTTGGTGTGCCGCTGGGTTTTGGCGGGCCGCATGCCGCGTTCATGGCGGTGAAGGATGCGTTGAAGCGTCGGCTGCCCGGCCGTTTGATCGGTGTTTCCAAGGATGCCTCTGGCAGGCCTGCGTATCGCCTTTCTCTGCAGACACGTGAGCAGCACATCCGCCGCGAGAAGGCCACCAGCAACATCTGCACCGCGCAGGTGCTGCTTGCCGTGATGGCTTCCATGTATGCCGTGTATCACGGGCCGCAGGGACTCAAGACCATCGCGTACCGCGTGCATGGTGCGGCGGTCTGGCTGGCGGGCGAGCTGCTGCGTGCGGGTCTGGACGTGCTGAGCGATGACTTCTTTGACACGCTGAGCGTGCGCGTGCCTAACGCCGATGACCTGCTCAAGCGTGCGCTGATCTTCGGCATCAATCTGCGCAAGATCGATGCCACCGCCGTGGGAGTCGCTTTGGATGAACGCGTGCGGGAAGAAGAGCTGCTCAACCTGCTCACGGCCTTTGGCATTTCCAAGGCGCAGCAGCCGCCGGTGCTCGATGATGAAAATCCGCTGCACTGCTCTGCGCGGCACCACCGCACGTCCGCGTTTCTGACGCATCCGGTGTTCAATTCGTACCACTCCGAGACGGAGATGATGCGCTACCTGCACCGTCTGGAGTCGAAGGACATCGCCCTGAACCGCAGCATGATTCCGCTGGGCTCCTGCACGATGAAGCTGAACGCAGCGGCGGAGATGATGCCGCTGAGCTGGCCGGAGGTGAATGGCCTGCACCCCTTCGCGCCGCATGATCAAACCGAGGGCTACCGCTCGATGTTCAGTGACCTCGAAGGCTGGCTGGCTGAATGCACCGGCTTTGATGCGGTGTCGTTGCAGCCGAACGCAGGATCTCAGGGCGAATACGCCGGCCTGCTGGCGATCAAACGCTTCCACGCCGCGCGTGGAGATGACCACCGCGATGTCTGTCTCATTCCCACCTCGGCGCATGGCACAAACCCGGCCAGCGCGGTGATGTGCGGCTTCAAAGTCGTGCCGGTGACCTGTGACAATCAGGGCAATATTTCGGTCGATGATTTGAAGGCGAAACTGGAGGCCAGCAAAGACAAGGTGGCCGCGCTGATGGTCACTTATCCTTCGACGCATGGCGTGTTTGAAGAGTCCATCGTCGAAATCTGCCGACTCGTGCATGACCATGGTGGTCAGGTGTACATGGATGGCGCCAACATGAACGCGCAGGTGGGGCTGACATCTCCGGGACGCATCGGCGCGGATGTGTGCCATCTGAATCTGCACAAGACTTTCTGCATTCCGCATGGCGGTGGCGGGCCGGGCGTCGGGCCCATCGCGGTGGCGGCGCATCTGCGTGCGCATCTGCCGGGCCACCACACATGGCAGACGGACCGCCGAGAAGGCGCGGTTTGCTCCGCTCCCTGGGGCAGCGCCAGCATCTGCACGATCTCCTGGATGTACATCGCCATGATGGGGCCGCGCCTTGTCGATGCGACCAAGTACGCCATTCTCAACGCCAACTATGTCGCCAGAAAGTTGGAGGCGAATTTCCCCACGCTGTACAAGGGCTCGAAGGGCTTCGTCGCGCACGAGTGCATCCTCGACTTCAGCCATTTTCACAAGGTGACCGTCGAAGATGTGGCGAAGCGGCTGATGGATTTTGGTTATCATGCGCCGACGATGAGCTGGCCGGTCTCAGGCACGCTCATGATCGAGCCCACGGAGAGCGAGAGCCAGGCTGAGATCGACCGCTTCTGCGAGGCGATGCAGTGCATTCACGCGGAGATGATCGGTGTCGAAAGCAGCACGTATCATCCCACGGACAACACACTCAAGCAGGCCCCGCACACCGCCGCCGCCGTCACGAAGAGCGAATGGCCGCACGCCTACACGCGTGAAGCCGCCGCCTTCCCGCTGCCGTGGGTGCAGGAGTCCAAGTACTGGCCGCCGGTCTCGCGCATCGACAACGTGTATGGCGACCGTCACCTCATCTGCACTTGTGTGAGCGTGGAAGAAGCGGCTGCAAGTTGAGGGTTTCTCATGCGTTTCACGGCGCATGAAATTCCATCTGGTCGTCCTTGCTGCTCTCGTCTTCGCTGCCAGCATCCGTGCTGCGGATGCGCCGCGTCCGAACATCCTTTTCATTATCTTTGATGACTGGGGCTGGCAGCATGCGGGCGCTTATGGCTGTGACTGGGTGAAGACACCGAACTTTGACCGCGTGGCGAAGGAAGGAGTGCTTTTTAAGAACGCCTTCACCTCCAATCCGAAGTGCAGTCCGTGCCGTGCCACGATCCTCACGGGGCGCAACTCCTGGCAGCTTGAGGAGGCCGTCTGTCATGGCGGCATCTTCCCGCCGAAGTTTGCCGTGTATCCCGACCTGCTGGAAAAAGGGGGCTACAACGTGGGCCTGACCGGCAAGGGCTGGGGGCCTGGCGAGTTCAAACTGGAAGGCCGCACGCGCAATCCTGCCGGGCCGGCGTTTGATGAGTTCAAACAAGAAGTACCTGCGAAGGGAATTACGACCACGGACTACCCGCGCAATTTTGAGGCCTTTCTAGCGCAGCGTGACAAGGCGCAGCCTTTCTGTTTCTGGATGGGGTTCAAGGAGCCGCACCGCTCCTATGAGCTCGATTCTGGTGTTCGTTTGGGCAAGAAACTTGAAGACGTGAAGGTGCCCGGTTACCTGCCTGACAACGCTACGGTGCGCGGTGATCTGGCTGACTACGCGATCGAGGTGGAATGGGGCGACAAGCAGATCGGGCAGACGCTCGACATGCTGGAGAAGTCAGGCCTGCTGGAGAACACGCTGGTCATCGTGACCTCGGATCATGGCATGCCGTTTCCACGGGTGAAGGGGCAGATTTATGAGGACGGTTATCACCTGCCGCTGGCCATGCGCTGGGGGAAGGGAATTAAGCCGGGGCGTGTGGTCGAAGATTTTATTAACGTGCGCGATCTCGCGCCGACGTACCTCGAACTGGCCGGACTGCCGAAGCCTGAGCAGATGAGCGGCAGCAGCCTCGTGAAGATTCTCTGCAGTGAGAAGAGCGGCTTCGTGGAAGACCGCAAAGTCATGCTGGCTGGCAAGGAGCGCCACGATCTGGGGCGTCCGAACGACTGGGGTTATCCCGTGCGCGCCATCCGCACGCCGGAGTTTTTCTACAGCCACAACTACCACCCGGAGCGCTGGCCGGCCTGCAATCCCGAAACGGGCTATGGCAACTGCGACGATGGGCCCACGAAATCATGGATCGTGGAGAACAAGGGGCTCTTCTATGATCTCGCCTTCAACTACCGCCCGGAGGAGGAACTCTATAACATTGCGCAAGATCCCGAGTGTCTGAAGAACCTGGCCAAGGTGCCCGAGTTTGCCGCGAAGAAACAAGAGCTGCGGGCGAAGCTGGAGGCTATCCTCAAGGAAGAGAAAGACCCGCGCGTGCTGGGCAATGGAGCGATCTTTGACACCTACAAGTACCTCGGCAACCGCAGCAAGAAAGGCTACGCGGAGTGGGAGGCCCGCCAGCGCGGCGTGCCCCTGCCTGAAGCGCCCAAGAAGAAAGGTAAAAAGGATGCGGACGAGTGAGATGATGAACTCGACTTTGGCGCGTTTGCGGCGATAACAGGCGCATGCGCCTCCTGACTTTGCTCCTGCTGTTTGTTTCCTGCGGTCTGACTCTTCACGCTGCAGACAAGGCGGCCACGCCCGACTCGCTGGTCGCGGAGCTCTACAAGTCGGAAAAGAAAAAGGCGTCGCCGTTCTTTCAGGACAAGAACCGGGCGCTGGTGGATCACTACTTCACGAAGGAGCTTGGAGATCTCCTCTGGAAGGACACCATCGACTCCAAAGGAGAAGTCGGCGCGCTCGATGGCGACCCGCTCTACGATGCCCAGGACATGGAGATCAAGAATTTCGTGATCCACCCGGCTAAGATTGAAGAGGGCAAGGCCACCGTCCTGGTGACCTTTGTGAACTTTGAAGAGAAGAAGCGCATCACCTTCCAATGCGTGCAGCAGGGCGGCGCATGGAAGATCAGTGACATCCAGTACGCGGACTATGCGCTGCTGAAGCTGCTCAAGGACAGCGTCGCGAAGTAAGGAACGCAGCCGGTTTATTTGGCGTCGCCTTCTTTCGGTGCTTCCGGCGGACGACGGAACTTGCTGCCACTCTCCGTGCTGGTGCCACCAGCGCCGGGGAAGCCGCCGGACTTGCCCTTGCGCTCCTGCATGGCTTTCATCGCGGCAGCTTTTTCATCGGGATCGAGGACGCCGTTCTTGTTGGTGTCAAACTTTTGCAGCAGCATCGCCTGCATCGGTCCGCCGCCTTTCGCGGGCTCGCCGGTGGAGCCGGGTGCTCCGCCTTTGGGGCTGCCGCCACGGCGTTCCTGCATGGCTTTCATGGCCGCCGCTTTCTCGTCGGGGTCGAGCGTGCCGTTTTTATTGGCGTCAAACTTCTGCAGCATCATCTCTTTGATCTTCTCGCGGCCCGGGCCGCCGGTGCCTGCACCATCGGGGCGTTGCTTCGGGGCGTCTTCGGCATGGGTCAGAGAGAAGCTGACTGTGAGAGCGAGCAGGAAGGAAGGCAGGAGTTTCATGGCGGTGATGGATGCATGCGGTTCAACACAGGAGCCGGGGAATAAGTTTCGCGACATCTTTCCACGTACACCCGGCTTGCCCTTTTCGCTGAAGCCCTTACTCTCACGGCGGGTCGGTCGGAGTGATCGCTGGTATTTTTGCTGCAAGGCGGAGATGCCAGAGGAAAGTCCGGACACCACAGGGCAGCATGCCACGTGAAAGCGTGGGGGCTGCGGTGCAAGCCGCAGTCACAGACAGTATCACAGAAAACAAACCGCCTGCGCGCAAGCGCGGGTAAGGGTGAAACGGCGGGGTAAGAGCCCACCGCCCCAACCGCGAGGAAGGGGGCACGACAAACCTCATGCGGTGCAAGACAGAACAGGAGAAAGGCCCGCCTGGCCGCAAGTCCCGCAAGGGATGGATACCTCCGGGTAATAGTCGCTCCACTGCGCAAGCGGGGGCAGGCTGAGCGATCAGCCTGACAGATAAATGATCACAGCCAGGTGTCGAAGGGCATCGGGGACACAGAATCCGGCTTATGAGGGCCGATCCACAATGAAGGCGTCGGGAGAAATCCCGGCGCCTTCGCCTTTTTGCACCACAGGGGCGCTATGGGGCACTTCAATCCGAGGTGTCTGGAGCTGGAAACGTATGCGAGTGAGCGACTGATTACTTCGCAGCTTTCTTGGGCTTGCCTCCCTGCGGCACGACCTTCACGGCGTCTGCAGGGATGATCGCTTCGGCAGCGGTCCGAATGGGCAGATCTGTGGGGAGGTGCTTCACGAAGAAGTCTTTGTACTGGATCTTCATGGCGGGGCCGACGTGGACCTGCACGGCGATGACTCCTTCGAGCGCGCGGCCTTTTTCGTCGAGGTCGATGACGTCCACGGTCTGCACACTGTCGATCCAGTGCTGGTGGTGGTTGCCTTCAACAAGGATGCGGTAGTCGTGCCATTGGTCAGCGGGGAAGTTCTGGATGGGAAGCTTGCCCACGACCCAAGGCTGGCCCTGGGGATCGATGATGACCTTCTCGCCTGTGTGGGCGAGGATGCGGCGGCCGCGCTCTTCGTAGAGCATGCCGTTGTAGTCATCCTTCGCCGGGACAACATCGCACTGATAACCTGTGACGACCCACTCGCCGAGGTCCGGGCGCTCCTGGCCGCGATACTGCAGGCCGCTGTTGCCGCCGGGGGTGACTTTCACCTTCACGCGCAGTTCGAAGTTTTTCACCTTGCCGTCTTTCCAGGTGATGAAGCGGTTGTAGTCCAGCTTGCCATCGGCTACGCCGGTGAGGCAGCCGTCTTCGACGGACCAGTATTTGTCGCTGCCGCTCCAGCCACTGAGGTCTTTGCCATTGAAGATGGTGGTGAAACCTTCCGGTGCTGCCTGGTCTTTGGCAGCAAGGGGAAGTGCAATGGCGAGTGACAGTGCGCAGATGGTTGAGCGGAGCATGGTGATGGAGAGGTGTGCGACTAAACGAAGAAAGAAGCCGACTCTTGTACAATGATTCATCCAAGGCTGTCGATCACCGGCCTGCAACTCACTCCGGCTTGGCCGAGAGCTGAATGCTGCGCACCTTCATCCATGCGCCAGCTTCAGCGCTGCTCACGGGGTCAATCCGCAGGCGCAGCATGCCGCCGCGATAGCTAGGGATGGAGGAAAGCGGGATGACATGGCGGTGAAATTCATCGTCAGCGATGATGGGAAAGGAGATCAAATTTTCTGACGAGTAGCCCTGCGCCCCATGCTTTTGCCACATCACGGTGCCCTGTTTCTGCTTGGTATGAAATGCGGCGTCGATGATGAGATACGGTGAATCGGCCGCCTGCCAGAAAGTCTGCGGGCTGATGAGCTGCGGATCGTCCTGCTCAAGCTGTATGTGCAGATGTTTTTTCACCGGCCAGCCGGTGTCCCGGGCGTTTTGGTAGTGCCAGCCCTGGCGATCCTGCGTGAAAATCCAGGAGGACGGTCCCTGTGTGCGATGCGTGGCTGCGTGTGCGCGGATTTCCTGAACTGTTCCGAGAACGAGCTCGTAGCGGAATTCATAGACTATGTTGTGATCGAGAATCTCCT
>JAPLUN010000176.1 GCA_026397715.1 Verrucomicrobiota bacterium | reverse complement strand
TTTATGGATGAAGCAACCCAGGACAGATTAAAAAATGAGGTTGATTTTCATGCAGAAATTGCTCAACGGGAAAGAGAGGCTCTTGAAAAGATATCCCCGGAGGCCCTGGAACGTTACAAAACATGCTCCCGCTGGCGCACCTACTATCCAGAGTGCGTGATTCACTTTCTCACGAAGCACCAGCCGGAACACATTTGCGACTTCGGCTGCGGCAGCGGGGAGATGGCATGCCGTCTTGGCCTCCTGGGCTATCGCGTCACAGGCATCGACGTTTCTCCTGACCTCATAGAATTGGCTCGTGAGCGCGCCCGAATGGAGGGAGTGGAGGATCTCGTTCAATTTACCATAGCGGATGCCGCCGCGGCGCCTGTCACGGATGGCACCTTTGATGCCGTGCTCGCCATGTCCGTCGTCCACCACATGCCCGCGATCGATGCGCTGGATGCACTTGATCGTCTTCTCCGCCCTGGAGGCCACATCGCCTTTCTGGAGCCCGTCGCCTACTCCAGCCTGCTCCAATGGCTGCGCAATCGCACGCCTGTGGAAAAGGATGTGAGTCCTGATGAGCGCCAACTCAGCGCCGGGGAGATTCGCCTCATCGGAAAACGCTTCATCATTGAGGAGCAGCGCCACTTCCTGATGCTTGCACGCCTCCGCCGTTTGCTGCCAAATGCCTGGTTTGATGTTGGGGAGCGCATCCTGAGCATTATCGATCAGGCTTTGTTCCTTATTCCAGGCTTCTCGCACTTCGCGGGCGTGATTGCCATCCAGGCCCGCAAGCGGGATTGAAAGACAGGAGTTTACCGCGACCAGCCAATCACAGCGGCTGTTTTTCGCCCCTTGCCATTCGTCTTGTCAACGTGCGCCCCAAGCCTATGAATGGCACTTCAACCACCTTGTTCAGCGTCCAAGCTATCAAACAAGTTATTGAGAGCAGCAGGAAAAAACTCATGATTGAGTTCACCGGCAGACTTCCGGACAGTTTCAGTTTCAGCAGTCCCATCATTAAAGGGTAATGCAGTATGTACAGTCCGTAAGATAGGTCGACCCGAAAAAACTTTTGCATGCCAGCCAACACTTGATGACAGCGATTCCAGTGGATGGCACACACCACAAGACCGGCCGCGCCGACGGCACATGCGTGCTGGGCCGGCCATTTGTGTGAAAAACGAAACACAATGGCACTGAAAAACAGCAGGCTCAGCATGAAGAACACGGACCAGCCCCTTGGGCCAAACCTCCATGCTTCAAAAGGCACTTTGGCGAGCAGGATTCCAACCACAAACTCCCCAAGTATGGCAACCAAGCCGAGATGATGACCTTCCAACCATCCACTTGCGGCAACCAGACATAACCAGACCATCCCCGCAGTTGCCCACGAGGCACGATACAGCCCCCATACTACCAAGGGGAAAATCACCGCGATTCTTGCCTCAACAAGCAGCGTCCATACAGGAGGAATCGCAAAAGTGTGATCTATTCGGCCATCCACCATCAAAAGATGCAGCAGCCATTGCCGCCACCGAACCTCGCCATCAGCGAAAATGCCAGGAATATACTCTGACTGGACTGCCAGGCCGCCACTGCGCAGGATCAGCATGTAGATGATGAAAGCCATCAACAACGCCGACCAGTACAATGGGTACAACCGCAACACCCGACGAACGCCAAACCTGAGATAACCGGCCACCGAAGGCGTTTCGCGCGAAATCGACTGGGCCAGAACATAACCGCTCAGAACGAAAAACAATGTCACCGCCGCCTGGGAGTCTAAAGGACCTTTGGAAATCCACGAAGGAGCGGATATCTCCATGGTGACTAGATAGTGCTGAACAAACACCACGAACGCAGCAACCAGCCTCAAAGCATCCAACGACTCAACCCGAGCCGGTGTGACATGGCTGGCAGCACTTGAATCTCGTTTCTCCACGTAGGTTTAAATTAAGGTAACGAGGGACCAGCATCGAAAGCCCCTTGGATGAGCTACATGACTGGGCCGCCCGTCACGGGCAAATTGACGCCGTTGACGAAGGATGCAGCATCTGAGGCCAGCCATGCCACCGCGGCTGCGGAGTCTTCCGGCGTCGCCAGCCGGCGGCATGCGTTCTTCATGGCCTCCACCTCGCGCACCCGCTGCGGTACATGGGCGCTAAATCCTGTCACCGTCATTGAAGGTGAGATCATGTTCACGGTGATGCCCAGCGGCCCGAGCTCAATCGAAGCCGATCTGACCATGCCCCACAGCGCTTGTTTGGCCGCCACATAGTGCGCGAGGCCTGCCGGAGGCTGTCCGAAGAGATATGAGGTGCCCAAAAAGATGCAGCGCCCGTGCTTTCGCGCGCCCATCAGCGGGATCATTACCTTCAAAAGGTCCTGCGAAGCGGCCACCTGCACGCGCCAGAAGATGTCAAAGTAGGCCGCGTCCGAATCCTTCAGCGCCACGGGCGTGAGAGAAGCCGTCGCACCGTGCACGAGCACATCAAGCTGGCCAAACTCGACTACCACAGCCTGCACGAGCTGCTCTGCGGCTCCAGTCTTGGACAAATCCGCCTGAAAAGCTTGCGCTCTGCCACCAGCATCGATGATCTGCTTCACCACCGCTTCGGCACCAGCGGCATTCGCATGGTAGTGAACGGCCACAGGCCCGTTCCCAGACAGGGCCAGGGCGGTGGCCGCTCCAATGCCGCCAGATGCACCAGTCACCAAGGCCACACGCTGACCACCGGGCCCCGCCGGTGCGACTGAGTTCAGTTTGTGTCCAACTTTCACTTCGGCTTCACCTTTCATGACGTGTTCTCCTTTTGTGTTGCTTGCGTAAAACTGCAACTGCAGCAAGCCCGCCCCTGCGGACCACGAGCGTACCTCCACCTTCAATTCGATCTCATCACCCACATACACAGGCTTCAGCCATTGCAGGCTGTGTCCGGTCCAGAGAGCCCCCGCGCCTGGCACCACCATGCCGATCATGCGCGAGAGATAAGCCACCTGGATGGCTCCATGAGCCACCGCCTGTGGGAAGCCATACGAGCGGGCCTCCGCCGCGTCCATGTGCAGTGGGTTCACATCCCCGGAAAAGGCGGCGAAACGCCGTACAACTTCTTCGTCGAGCACGAAGCGTTCCGTGAACTGCTGGCCAGTATGGAAGTCCATTTGTATCTTCGCTGCCTCAGGAAGTGAGTTCCTCGATCATCAACGTGGCAATCTTGAAGGAAACCATGTCCATCACCTGCTCTGCCGGGATTGCAATGTCAAACTCCTGTTCAACAGCCATCACCAGCCGCAGGTGAGCGAGTGAGTCCCACTGCGGCGTGTTGTCCGGCGCGGTGGCATCGGAGACAGCGCTTTCTTCAAGGCCGAGAACTTGGGCAAAAACACGCTTCAGGCGCGGTTGGATGGATTCAATCGTCATAGGTCAGGTCCAGATAGGCCGGGATGGGGAAGTTTTCGAGCGGTTCCAGTGCCTTTGTCCAAAATTGCCCCGCCGAGTCCTTTGGCTCAAAGCCGTGCCGTGCATAAAGATCCTTTGTCTGCTGGTTTCGCTCAGATGGCAGAAACTCTCCGGTCAGCACGCGCCCTCCGCGCGCGAATGCCTGCTTTGCCAGAAGTCCCAGCAAGGCCGTTTCGATTCCGCGGCCAATAACTCGACAGCTTAGCAGCAGAGAATCGACGCGCCACAGTCCCCCTTCGCCCGTCTCGGGCACGCCGATGACAACACCAATGAGTCCGTTGTCGCCAAACTTGTCCGCCAAGCGCATCCACACCGCCACCGCGCCACCAGCGATCATCCGTTCAAGATCTGCCCGTGTGTGCCGTCGAGTCGTGAGATTGAATTGATTTGTCTTTGCGAGCAATTGCACCACGCGCTCGATCGTCTCCGCATTCACCGGCCCAGCCTGCGTACGCATCTGGAGCGCGTTGAGGAACTCCTCCAGACTGCCGCTGTTCTCCTGCAAGGCCTGCCGCTCTGTCTGCCGACTCATCATTGCCACACGCAGCGCATCATCACGAGTCACCACCGCCGCGTCGAACCATTCGCTGTGCTCGATGGCCACCGCATAGTCCACTACGGAGGAAGGAAGTTCAATCACCGCCACCTCAGGCAGCAGCTTACGCACCCATTCGCGCTCGGCCGGATTGTCATCGACGAAAACAAGCGCGTCAGTGCCGATGTTGAGCGTTTTGGCGATGCGGCGCAGGCTGGTAACCTTGTCCTCCCAATGAATCTCTATCGCGTTAAAATCCGCCGGGCGCAAAATCATGTCCGGATGATGCTCAAGAGCATTGAGAGCCTCCTCACGGTTGTTTTTGCTGGCGACGGCAAGAAGCACGCCGCGGTTTCGTAGACCCTGCGCTGCACGTTGAAGGGCTTGGTGGGCATTGCCAGGAAACGTGTCTCCCAGTTTAATGCCTCCGAGACCAGCCTCGCCGAGCACACCGCCCCACATCGGATTGTCGAGGTCGAGCACGAGGCATTTGCGCGGCGGTACCCGCAGGGCGCGAATGGCACGCGCCAGGCATGTGCCGAGCGCGGCGAAGCCTTCGCCTGAAAACGGCATGCGGGCCAGAAAGCTCATGCGCTCGTCATGCCAGCGCTTTGTGCCGCAGCGCGCCACCACCGCAGGCAGGTCAAAAAGCCGCGCATCAGACACCGATTCGATCTCCGTAGCTGTTGCGACATTCAAAGACGAAGTGAACGCAGCCAGCGATTCCGCGCCAAACAGACCCGGCGCACCCTCCACGCCCGGAAGCCGAGGTGTGACATAGGCCGACCACAGCATCGAGGCGGCAGAATGCCGCCTCAAAGACAGCGCCACCTGCTGTGCAAGCTTCGCGAGCGACTGGCGCAATTCAGCACGCCCAGCCACATCCAGGGATATGAAGCCACGCATCTGGCTGCCAGCCAGATCTTCCAGCCGGGCCAGTATAAAGACCACATCAGGCTTGAAAGCATACAGTTCGCTGCCCGCATCGAGCACCTGCTGCTCAATCTGTCCATAGGGCCCGCTCCAGATCGTAAATCGCAAGCCCCGGCGTGCGCCTTCCACAAGCAGAAAAGCCTTTGCCACCTCGATCGTGCATGAGGCCAGCAAGGCTACGCGCACCTCCGGCAACTCCGCCATGGCAGGCTCCAGCTTTCTCGACAGTGCCTGATAGGAGGACAGACTGCCGTCAAAGCCTTCAAAAAACGGTGAGATGGATGGTGGGAGCATGGATAACAAGAGAATCAGAGATGCGTGGGACCTTCACCATCGCCACGTAGAAAGTGCGCATTTTCAATGCAAGTTGCATAGGGCTCGCCGACGACCGCCGCAAGCTTCGGTGAGGCAGCGAGTGCGAAATTGCTGGGGCCCGAAAGCCACCCCGCAGTCCTCAATCCTGTCCGCCAGGCCTCATGCTGCATGTTGCACACGATGATGTCCGAGCCGCATTGGTCCAAAAAAATCCGCGCTGCCCAACAGATGGCCGTTTCATGACCGGGCAGCGCCATGCCGTCAATGAGCGAACCCACCCGCATGTCGCCAAAATACTTGTGGCCCTTCATCGCGCGACTGGCGATTCAGGCTTTCCATGCCACGATCCGCGCACAACAAAAAGCCATCGCGGGCCGCCTGCCATACCTCGTTCGCCCATGAATCGAAGCGTTCCACCTGCTCAAACGACACAGACGCCCGGATGCCACCCGCAGCACGGCGAAAACCTTTCACCACGGCAAGCCCCAACGCGCCAAGCCCCGTGGCAGCAGCCAGATGAGCTGCGAGACGCACCGGCGCCCGCGTTTGGAGCGGCCGTAGATGCCGCAGGAATGGCCCCGCACGCAGCGGCAGGTAGAAAAAGGGCACGTCATGAACCTGCCAGCCGAGCATTTTCAGTGTCTGCGGCAGCGGACGTACCGCGCCGCCCATACCGAGACAGAAGGCCAGCGCGTTCCTCTTGAGCGCATCACGCACCAGCGTGAGCCCTAGCAGCTTGAAGGCCGGATGGATGATGCCTTCAGAGAGCGGAAGGTAAAGGGTGCAAACCCTTTGCAGGCCGTTGCTCGTCCAAAACGGCTGCCATTTCAGGATGTAACCACCGCGCACTTCATCACCATCCACGGCCACGAAGTAATGCTCCACAATCTCCTGGCCCGGCTCATCCGGCAGCCAGTGGCTCAGGGTGTGCTCCGGGAAGCGCCACGTCTCGCCAGCAGCAGCGAGGCGAGCATTGAGTCGTTTCACGGCCTGCACATGGCCTTCTTCATAGCGGACAATGTTGATAGGCATGTTTTGTCAGCTTTCCCCATGTCGCAGCTTGTGCCATAGCCAGCGGTTTTCGAGCGCCGCGCGCTCTCGTGGCGTGAGCACATTTTCGCCGCGCTGCGCGGTGATGTGATCGAGCAGCGTGGACACCGGCACAAACCATCCGCCCTTCGCCGAGAGACGCTCCATGAGCTCACGGAAGCGCGGAGTGACCACGCCGCTTTTGCGGAAAAACTTGCCCAGGTGCGCATACATGATGCACGCGCCTCCTTCGGCCTCCAGCCGGTCTTGGTTCTCCTCTGAAACCGTGTTGATAAAAGAATCCAACAAACCTCCCTCCGATGAGGCGTACCATTGGTTCACCCAAGGGCGCAACGGATCGTGATATGGCATCCACGGGCAGGCACGGAGCGTGTTGATGTCCGGAAACACAAAATTGCGCACATAGCGGATGCGCTCGCGGCACACATCACCCCAAAAATGCTCATCGCCCTCTACATGGCCAACAAAACGCGACTTGCGCCCGAGGGTTGCCGCCAGATAAACCCAGCGCCGCCAGCCGGTGACTCGATCAGAGCCCCAATAGAGGTTTTCGCGGCAGCCGGTGTGATTCGCCATCGAGCGCGGTGCATGACCAAAGATCTCCTCAAAGCGCCGCAGGCCCTCCAGCGTGCGCTCACGCTTCGAGTGATGGCAGCACACGTTGTGAAATCCGATCTCGAACCCCTCGGACTGCAGCTGCAGCGCCCAAGTTCGATAATCGTCCTCCTCGCAGGAAGCGCCCCCCACCACCACCGGCGGCTGCTCAGCTCCGAGCGCCCACACCGATTTCGTGGTGCGAAAACCCAGATCACGCAGCAGTGCATAAACAGGCGCTGAATTTGCCACCGTCGAGGCGTCGGTGTCGTCGAAAATCGTGAAGGCGAATTTTTTTTCCTCAGGCCATTGAATCTGGAGCGGGGCAAAGGTCATGCTGCGGCGCGGGAGGCGTTGACAAGGCTTTCGGCGATGATGCGCCCGGCGGAGCCATCGCCGAAGGGACTGGGACGACTGGCAAGACTTGCAGAGGCTGCGGGGTTGCTCAAATAATGCAGCGCACGCTCAAAGATGCGGTCCGCATCTGTGCCAACGAGCTCCGCGAAGCCCGCGTGAACAACCTCGGGCCTTTCGGTGCTCTCGCGGAGGATGAGCACCGGCTTGCCAAACGAGGGCGCCTCCTCCTGAATTCCACCGGAGTCCGTCAAAATAAGGGCGCTATGATGCATGCACCATAGCAGCGGCACATAATCAAGTGGCTCCATGAGCACGATACGAGGATGACCAGCCAGGCGGCTCTTCACCACCTGCTGCACCATCGGATTGGGATGCACTGGAAGCACGAGACGCAGGTCATTGACCTTGTTCACCAAGCGGAGGAGCCCTTCACAGATGGATTCAAGCGGCGCACCGAAGGATTCACGGCGGTGGCAGGTCACCAGCGAGAGGCGCAGGCCGTCATTCAGCTCCGCCGGCAGTGGAGCAGGAGGCTCGGCTGGCAGGCGGTCCTTTACCCAGACCACGGCGTCCACGACCGTGTTGCCCGTGACGATGTTCGTCTCGTCGGCCACGCCCTCTCGGCGCAGATTATCGGCTGATGCAGGGGTGGGGGGGAAATGCAGGTCCGCGATTCGGCTGATGAAGACGCGGTTGATCTCTTCTGGGAAAGGCGAAAAGCGGTCATGCGTGCGCAAACCAGCCTCCACGTGCGCCACACGAATGCGCCGGTAAAAAGCCGCCTGCGCCGCAGCGAAGGCCGTAGTCGTGTCACCTTGAACGACCACCCAGTCCGGCTTCTGCGCCTCATACAGATTATCGAGTTCACCCAGCAGTCGTGCGTTCAGCCATGCGAGCGACTGGCCCTGGCGCATCGTTTCGAGCACATGATCCGGCTCAATCTCGAAAAGCCGCAGCGTGCGCAGCCCCATGTCCAGATGCTGGCCGGAAAAGCACACCTGACAGTCCACTTCCGCGCGCTCCTGCAAGGCACGGATCACCGGTGCCAGCTTGATCGCCTCGGGTCGCGTGCCCACCACGCACATTACTTTGATCTTGTCTGTTCTCATGTTCGTTTCTCAAAGGCATAGAGTCACAGCGGCTTCTGCGCGGCCACGGTGACAGATTGGAAAAGACGGCCAGCAATGCGTTTGCGCAGCGCCTGTGGTAGAACTCCGGTGATCGACTCCACCAGCAGCCACGCGGCGGTCATGACCGCGCCGCAGCGCCGACCGCCTTTGATCGCCCGCATGGTGGAAAAGCCGCACTGTTTCAAATGACGGCGCATGTCCCCCA
Source organism: Verrucomicrobiota bacterium (assembly GCA_026397715.1). Classification (GTDB taxonomy): domain Bacteria; phylum Verrucomicrobiota; class Verrucomicrobiia; order Verrucomicrobiales; family Verrucomicrobiaceae; genus Prosthecobacter. The sequence goes on along the minus strand of JAPLUN010000176.1, from coordinate 2,020 downwards.
GTGTCCATTCCTGAAAGTGAAAGCCCACCAGTTCCGTGCCAAAGACCACCGAGATGTCATGCGGACCCGAAAATCGGTGCGGCGTGTCGAACACATACCAGCCTCCGGGCTTCAGCAGGCGGAGCACCATGTCAAAGTGGGGACGCACATCGTCCGGATGCAGGTGTTCGAGAAACTGGTAGCTGAAGGCCGTGTCCGCGATGCCTGCGGGAAGGTCGAGAGAATAGCCGTCATAGATGACGAGCTCGAAAGCAGCTGGCGCACGCGCCTTGTCGTCCTCAAGCCGCTGGTCCGAAATGTCCACGCTGATTACGCGAGCCGCACCGGCTGCGCACACGGCATAACCGAGGCGGCAATCACCCGGTGCGATTTCCACAAGCGTTCCTCCCGGCTTCAAAAAAGGCCGGAGCAAGTTCATCTGTCCTTCCACCTTCTGAAGGCTCTCCTGAGGCGATTCGCGCCGGGTGAGGCGCGGATGGTCGGTCACGCGCTCAAAAAGTTCTTGATAGAGCTTTTGAAACAACGCCGACCGCTCCTCGCGGGTGCTCGCACGCAATTTTGCAGCGAGCTCCTTTTCCACTTCATAGTGGTGGCGCAGACGTTCGAGGCTACGGGGCTGGCTCATTTGGTGTGGTAGGGAGAGTGGGGCTCACAAAGTACATCCTGCCATGCTGCCGCCCTTGGTGGACGGCCAGCGACCAGCCCCCAAAGAAGCGCGTCATGGTTCGAATTTTCTTCTTCAAAGTGTAGCAATCCTGTTAGCAGTCGCTTGTGGGTTTTCCAAGTGACTTGTTTGATGCTATCATCAAAAAAATGCCGTTAATTTTGTTTCCCCTCTTTATTTTACACGGGTCTCGACATCGGTATGGTATTGCCCAATCGCGTTCAAACCGGCGCGACACTTCAACTGGGCTAACGCCGCCTCCCGCGTGCAGTGGCCTGGAAATTCCCGTCCGCCCCCCCTTGGAGCAGCACGTCTGTTTTTGGCCACAGGCCAGACTGAAGCTCATTTAAAGCTTCAAAAAAATCCTATGATACCCGCGGCCAAGAAATAGACTTCTTTTCTTTTTGTCGTCGGGATGGATCGTGCCAGTCTAAAGACCTTTCCAGCATTCTTTTTCATCTCGTGAACATCTCAGTATTCGGACTTGGCTATGTAGGCGCCGTCACCTCAGGCTGCCTTTCTCAAATCGGGCATCAAATTATAGGCGTCGATGTACACGAGCCAAAGGTCCGCGCCTTTAATGAGGGCCGCTCGCCAATCGTGGAACCTGAGCTGGATGCCATGCTGCAAAATGCGTGCAGAGATGGCCACCTGCGCGCCACTACGGATGCAGCCGAGGCTGTGGCCGCCTCTGCAATCAGCATCATCTGCGTGGGCACGCCATCTCTGCCATCCGGCAGCCTCGATCTCGGATATGTCACGCATGTCACTCAGCAGATCGCCGATGCATTGCGACAGCAGGCAAAGAATCACATTGTCATCTTCCGCAGCACGATGCTGCCAGGCAGCACGCGGAAGATCGTGACCGCTCAGTTTGCGGATCTGCTGAAAAGCGGCAGGCTCCAAGTTTTTTACTGCCCCGAGTTCCTGCGTGAAGGCACCGCCGTGGCGGACTTCCGTGAGCCTTCGCTGGCCGTCCTGGGCACGGAAGATGGCTGTACACCCGCATGCACCGAGGTGATGTCCCTCTTCGGCGGCACTCCCTCTGTATTGCGCTGGGAAGGCGCGGAAATGATCAAATATTCCTGCAACTACTTTCACGCCCTCAAGGTTGGCTTTGCAAACGAGATTGGCCGCCTGGCAAAACATCTGGACGAGGACGCACTTCGAGTGATGGACGTGGTCTGTCAGGATACAAGGCTGAACATCTCCCGCTACTACATGCGTCCTGGTGCGCCGTTTGGCGGCTCCTGCCTGCCAAAGGATGTCTCCGCACTGCGCTCATTTGCCCGCCAGCAGGGTTTAAACCTCCCATTGCTCGAAAACACCCAGGCCACGAACGATGCACACCAGCAA
>JAPLUN010000621.1 GCA_026397715.1 Verrucomicrobiota bacterium | reverse complement strand
TGTCCGCCTGCCCGGCCATCTCCCCCACGCTGGCGATGAGACGGCGCTCATACGCGTAGGCGATCTGCCGCGCATGCCACTCTGCGATTTCCAGTCTGAAGATGGAGTGCTTGCCAAGCAGCAGCACCATGGCGGAGCGCACGCCCTCCATCATGGGGCCGCCCATGCGGCGCAGGCGCACCGCCACGCTGTCCGCGCTGAGGGTTTCCCCACGGTCGTACATTTCCAGCAGGGTGTCCCACAGGCAGCGCCGCTCCGGGTCCACAAAGGCGTCCGCCTGCGGCAGGATGCGCCGCAGCGCAGGCAGCCACTCGTCATTGCCCTCCAGCATCACGGCCAGGAGTTGCTCCTCGGAGTCAGGCGCAGCCGCCAGGGCTCCCGTCAGTTCAGCAGGTGCATGCATGGTGGTTCAGGCTTGGGGTTGAGTTTGTGCGTTCGTCGGTGTCTGCACCTGCGCCGTGGGCTGCACGTGAAAGAGCTGCCGCAGCGTGGCCTCCACCTCCGCCAGGTCATAGCGGACGGACTTGCCGATCCGGTAATGCCCCAGCACGCCGGAGCGGGTGAGCTGATCGATTCTGCTGACGCAAAGGCCGCAGTGGGCGGCCAGTTGTTTGCGGGTGATCTTCCCGGCCGGAGGGCTGGAAGCGGTGCGGGGTATCGGTGATGAATGATTCATGCCGATATTGGTACTTGGGCCCGGATTTCAGAAGTCAACGTAAAAAGTGATATGGAATCAAATGATAAGCTATCAAGAGCTGGAGCGTGGTATGATGTGGTTGATCAGGTGGTGGGTTTGGCGTCCAGGGGTGTCGATGCTCCACCGTACGATTCGCCAAACCGCCCGACTCCGGGGGGCGCAGGCTGCGCAGCCAGCCGCCGCCGGAGTAGCACGGGCAATCCTGCCCGTGAAGAAGGCGCTCGCGGCGGGCAGGATTGCCCGCGCTACTGGCGGCAGGCGCTGACATTGGCGTGATCCGTGGTCAAAGACTCCTGGAAATGGAACCACGGATGACACGAACTGCACGGATCAAGGCATCGAGCCCGCCGAGGTGTCCTTCCCACGCTCGCAGACGGGCGGGCTATCGCCACACCCATCCTACGGTCCGCGCAGCAAGTCTGGAGTAGGTTGGGTGTGTTTGGCGTCCAGGGGCGTCGATGCTCTACCGTAAGCTTCGCCAAACCGCCCGACTCTGGGGGCGTCCGCAGGCCTGTGTGTTTGCCATGCGTCGATGGACGGGCGGGCTTACGCCACACCCATCCTACGGTCCGCTCTCTTACAACCTCGGCTTCTCCGGCTTGATCGTGGCATCCGCTGAGCGCACGCCCTTCACCTGCGTTTTGCGTTTGAAGACCTTGTCGCCGTTGCAGGCGTAGAGTTCGTCGAAGTTGGCGCCGCCGAAGACGACGTTGGCCAGCCATTTGCGCTGCGGCTTGGCGATGATGCCGTTCACGCGTCCGGCCTGATCGCAGAACTGGATGCCTGCGTGCGTGGCGACGTAGAGGCGGCCCTTGGTGTCCAGAGTCATGCCGTCGGCGCCGCTTTCCATCAGGCCGTCAGGGATGCGCAGGTGGTGGTAGGGCTGCTTGGCGGAGAGTGTGCCATCGGCCTCGATGTGGTAGCTCCAGATGAACTGGCCGCGCATGTCGGCCACGAGCAGCAGGCTCTGGTCCGGCGTGAGGCGCAGGCCATTGGGGAAGGCGATGCCGCTCTTGTCATTCGTGTCCACGACGCTCTTCTCGCCGTTCGGTTTGATGAGCCACACCTGCTTGTGGGGAGGATCGGTGACGTAGAGATTGCCGTTCAAGCCGATGCAGAGGTCGTTGGAGTCGATGCCCTCGGCGATCACGGTCATCTTGGCTGCTTCATCGTAGGCCACGATCTGCTTGTTGCCGCTGGCGCAGGCGAACAGGCGGCCATCGGGGCCGAACATGAGGCCGTTGGCCTTGCCGGTGTTTTCGGCAAAGACGGAGACCTTGCCATCCAGCCCCACCTTGTGGATGCGGCTGTTCGGGATGTCGGTGAAGAAGACCTCGCCCTTCGCATTCACCGCCGGGCCTTCGGTGAAGCCGTAGCCTTCTCCCACAAGCTGCCATTCGCTACCAGCTCCCAGCACTTCCATCACCGGAGCCTTCGAGCCCACGCCTTTGGTCACCGCCTTGGGCCAGTCCTTCCACAGCCAGCGCATGGCATCGGGAAAAATGGCCGTGGCATGTTTGCCATTGTGGCCGCCGTCTCCCCAGACGTGGTTGGATTCATAGCCCGCGAACTCCAGCGCGGAGAGCATCTCCTGGTTGGCGAGGAACCAGTTTCCGCCGGTGCCGTTGGCATCATTGCTGCCGTCTTGCAGGAAGACACGCAGGGCCTTGGGCTCAGCCTTGCGAATCATCACCGGGTAGTCGTTGCCACCGCGCTGATCCACGTAGGTGCCGATGCTGCTGAACACGCGGCTGAAGGCCTCGGGGCGTTCCCAGGCGGCGGTGAAGGCGGCGATGGCACCGCTGCTGCTGCCACCGATGCTGCGGTCATTGCCGTTGTGCGAGAGGCGGATCGGGCGGCCATCCGGCAGCACGATTTTTTCCACCTCGGGCAGCAGTTCTTCGAGGATGAAGCGCGCGTAGTTCTCACCCAGGCCGTCGTATTCCACACTGCGGTTGAAGCGGTCGAGCTGCGTGGCGGGATCTGCCGCAGGCACACGGCCATGCATCACGAACACACCGATGAGCACCGGGATCTCCTTTTTGGCGATGAGATTGTCGAAGACGACGGGCGCGAGATTTTGAATGCCGTCCTGGTTCACATGCACGCAGGCGGGAGTGTCGGGCGTGTATTGCTTCGGCACATAGACCCAGTAGTCGCGCACCGTGCCGGGGAAGATCTTGCTGCCCTTGAATTCGAATTTCAGCACGTCGCCCTTCGGCACGCCTTCCTGCGGTTTGGAATCAGGGCCGGGCTGGTAGTCGTCCGCCGCAGGGGACAGGACGGTGAAAAGCAGAGAAAAGGAGAGCAGGAGCAGGCGGGAGGTCAGCATGATGAGAGTGCTTTAAACGCGGCGGCGGATGCCAAAGTAACATCCGGGCTGCAAGTGTGGAAAAATGAGTCATGATGGTCGCGTGGATCCTGCCAAACCTCTCTTCAACGACCTCATCCTGCACCTCGACGCGCCGCCGCATGACGGGCCGTGGAACATGGCCGCAGACCAGGCCTGGCTGGAGCAAAGCGAGGTGCCGGTGCTGCGCGTGTACCGCTGGGATCAGCCCACGGTGACCATCGGCTATGCGCAGAATTTGGCCAAGCTGGCGGAGACCCTGCCGCCGTGGCCCGTGGTGCGGCGCTGGACGGGAGGCGGCGTGGTGCTGCATGAGAATGATTTCACGTATTCCTTCATCGTGCCGGCGGTGCATCCCTGGTCCCAGACCAACCCGCTGGACAGCTACTGCCTGATCCATGAGTCGCTGGCCAAGGCGCTGGACGATGGCAGCCGCCTCGCCGGGCCGGAAGATTTGATCGAGAACCCGTTCTGCTTTGTGGCGCCCGCCATGCACGATGTGGTGCGCGACAAGGTGAAAGTGGCCGGGGCAGGGCAGCGGCGCGGCAAGCTGGGGCTTCTGCACCAGGGCAGCATCCAGCAGGTGCTGCTCACCGAGGACTTCTGGCCACGCTGGGCTTCGCAACTGGCCAAAAACGTGCTGGTGAAGGAAGAGATGACCGATGCGATGATCGAACGTGCGAACGAACTGACGCAGAAGCGTTACAGCCTGGCCTCCTGGCTCAACGAACGGGAGGATGCGCTGTGAGGACGCTGGTGTTTGTTTACGGCACGCTGAAGCGCGGCGGTGAAAATCATGGCTGGATCGAGAAGCAGCAGTTTGTGGCAGAGGCGATCACGGCCCCGCTCTACCGGCTGTATGATTTGGGTGGCTACCCTGGCATGATTCGTTCCGCTGAGGGCCTCTCGATCCAAGGCGAAGTCTGGAGCGTGGACGAGGCCGGACTCGCGCGGCTGGATGTGCTGGAAGACACCGACGGCGGCGAATACGAGCGCGTGAGGGTGCAGCTCGAAGGCGAGTTTTCCGCGCAGCCGGTGGAGGGCTACATCTACCTCCGCAGCATCGAAGGCCGGCGCGAAGTGGGCGCGTGCTGGTGATTTCGTAGGTTGGGTGTGTTTGGCGAGTGATGTTTTGCAATGCTTCACCGCGCTCTTCGCCAAACCGCCCGACTCCGAGGACGTGCGTACGCCATGGAGCTCGCCGCACGCTGATAGACGGGCGGGCTTCGCCACGACCGTCCTACGTCCAAGCGGCATTCCACTCACCCTGCGCCAAAGAAACCGCCGAGCTTCCGGATGCGCGTGGGGTGCCGCAGCTTGCGCAGGGCTTTGGCTTCGATCTGGCGGATGCGTTCGCGGGTGACTTGGAATTGCTTGCCGACTTCTTCGAGGGTGCGTCCGGCACCGTCTCCGAGGCCAAAGCGTTGCTCCAGCACTTCGCGTTCGCGTGGATTGAGGGTGTCGAGCACGTCGCGCAGCTTGTCGCGCAGCAGGTGCATGGCGGTGAGTTCCATGGGATTGCTCGCTTCCTTGTCTTCGATGAAGTCGCCGAATTCGGTGTCGCCTTCGCTTTCGCCGACTTTGGCCTGCATGGACACGGGCTGCTGGGAGAGGCGCAGCACGGCGTTCACGCGATCAACGGGCAGATGGATTTCCTCGGCGATTTCTTCCGGCGTCGGGTCACGACCCAGCTCCTGCAGCAGCTGCTTGTGCACGCGCATGAGCTTGTTGATCGTTTCGATCATGTGCACCGGAATGCGGATGGTGCGGGCCTGATCGGCGATGCTGCGGGTGATGGCCTGACGGATCCACCAGGTGGCGTAGGTGCTGAACTTGTAGCCGCGCTGGTACTCAAACTTCTCCACCGCACGCATGAGGCCCATGTTGCCTTCCTGGATGAGGTCGAGGAAGGAAAGGCCGCGATTGGTGTATTTTTTGGCGATGGAGATGACCAGACGCAGATTCGCCTCGATCATCTCGGTCTTCGCCCGCGTGGAGCCAGACACATGCTTGAGGGTGTCGGTGATGAGGGTGCGGTAATCCGCCGCCGTCATCCAGGATTCCTGCTCAAAGGCGCTGATGGCCTGCTGTGTGGCCTCGTTGTCGGGCTGCTCCTTCAGAGCACGTTCCAGGCTGCCGAGATCGGTCAGGCGCTGCTGCAGCAGGGTGACGAAATCCTCGGTGATCTTGGATTTGAAGTAAAACTTCTCACAGATACGGAAAAACGCGGCGCGCAGGGTTTCAAACTCCTCCTGGCTGGCGGCACGTTTGCGCGGGCCGGAACTGATGAAGGCGGCGAAAGCCTTGCTGGTCTTTTCATGCGTCTCACGCGCCTGATCGAGCAGCGGCTTGAGCTTTTTGAAGTAAGCATCGCGTTCATCCGCCTTGCGGTCGCTGACGAGGCGGTCAAAGCGTTCCACGCCGTTGCACAGCGCTTCAGCAAACTGCAGGTAGGCCTGGCCGATGAAGCCGATGGTGTGCAGGCACTGGCGCATGCTCAGGTCTGCCTTTTCGATGCGCTTGGAAATGTTGATCTCCTGCTCGCGGGTGAGCAGGGGCACCTGGCCCATCTGGCGCAGGTACATGCGCACCGGATCGTCAAACACATCCAGCTTGGCCGAAGCGGCGTCACGTTCTGCGGTGATGCGCTCACGGGCGGCGTTGTGCCGGGCCGCGATGCCATCGACATCGTCGCTGATCTTGATTTCCATCGCACGCAGGCGCGTGATGAGGGCATCCATCAGGTCCGGGGTGACGAATCCGGAGGGAAGGGCCTCGTTGATGTCGTCCCAGGTCAGATGATCATGCTCACGAGCCGTGCGGATTAGATCGCGCAGCCGTGCCTGAACGTCTGGAGAGTGGATGTCGTCGTGGGTGGTGTTGGCAAAGTGCGTGATGCCCCCGACCTGGCCGCCTTTGGGCGGACGTCCCCGGCGGCGTTTGAGCAGCTGGCCATCAGGCCCCACCTGGGCTGCGGGCTGCTCTTTGGGCGGATGGATGCGCGGTCTGCCACGGCCACGTTTTTGAGGGGTGGCTTCGTCCTCGACAGCAGCTGGGGCGCCAGCCTTGCCGGCGGCGTTGCGAGAATGGGATCCGTTGAGTGGTTTTTTGGAGACGGCCATACTTACCTCGGTGGGGGTCCGGGACCTGCGTCAAGTCAGGGGGAGAAACTATTCGGGGTGGGTTTCGTACGGTCAAGGCATTCTTTGCGCCTAGCGATTAGTTCTATCTGCTGCTGTTGCAGGCGTTCGACCTCCTCTTCGGGAAGGTCACGCTGACGTAATTTGGACTCAATGCTCTGAATGAGATTCTTCATCCGGACGAGTTCCAGGGTGTACAGGGCGCTTTTCGCATCTTCAAGTCCGCCGGGCAGGCGCGGGCGTGCCTGCAGCTGGGCAAAGGCCGCCTCCTCCTGGCGCTCCAGCCCGGCCATGAAGGCAAGCTGGGAGGATTCCTCCAGCGGGTCATGGCGGCTGTGCACCAGCAGGGCCAGCATCTCCGTGCCGGGCACTTCGCGCAGGAGGTCTTCGCAGTCGGCCTCCCGCAGCCAGTACATGATCTCGGCATCGGCCAGGGCCAACTGGCAGACTGACAAGGAGGTCCTGTGCTGGGAGGCGAGCAGTTTCTTCGCCTCATCCACCACATTCACAGGGGCTTTGTCGGTGCTTTGACCACCCTTGGCTTCCTTCGCTGCGCGATTGACCATCGCCGAGAGCTGTTCCTCGGAGATTTCGAGCATCTTGGCCACTTTGTTCACGGCAGTGATGCGCTGAGCCACGCCGGTGAAGATGCTGATGGCAGAGGCCACCTGCTCGGCCATGCGCACGCGCTCCACCATGCTGTCAGATTTGGCGCTGGCTCTGAGACGGCGGATCTGGTACTCCAGGAAGTCCGTGGCATTTCCCAGCACGGCTTGAAGCGCCTCAGTGCCCTGTTTGCGCAGCAGCGAGTCCGGGTCTTCACCCTGCGGGAGCGAGGCCACCTTCACCGTCAGACCGATGGGGGAGAGGATTTGGAAGGCGCGCTCAGCCGCCTTGTAGCCCGCGTTGTCGGAGTCGTAGCAGAGCACGACTTCATTGCAGACACGTTTGAGCAGTTTGGCATGCAGTTCCGTGAAGGCGGTGCCTTGCCCTGCCACCACATTTTGAAAACCGGCTTCATAGACCATGATCATGTCGATCTGGCCTTCACACACGATGGCTTCGCCTGCTTTGGAGATGGCACGCTTGGAGCGGTCAAAGCCGAACAGCACCTTGCTCTTGCTGAAGAGCGAGGTTTCGGGGGAATTGAGGTATTTGGCGGTTTTGGCCTCCGGATCGAGAACGCGCCCGCTGAACGCGATCACATCTCCATGATCGTTGCGGATGGGAAACATGAGCCGGTCACGGAAACGCGGGTAGGTGCCACGGCGGCCCGAGTCCTCATCGCTCTGCACAAAGAGGCCGGCCTCCACGAGCACACTTTCGGGGATCTTGGCCTGCGCGGCCCATTCACGGAAAAAAGCGCCGTTGGGCGGGGCGTAGCCCATCTGCCAGTTCTTCGCCACCTCGGCGGTGATGCCGCGTGATTTGAGGTAGTCGCGCGCTGGTGCCGCGATTTTATGCTTCATCAGCAGCTGGTGGAACCATTCGGAAATCTCGCGGTGCGCGCGCAGCAGCAGGCTGCGGTGTTTGGCTTCCGCCTCCGCATTGGCATCCCACACCTCTTCCTCGATGCGGATACCCGCAGCATCCGCCAGGCGTTTGACCGCTTCGACGAATGACAGGCCGTCATGCTCCATGACAAAGCGGATCGAGGTGCCGCCGGCACCGCAGCCGAAGCAGTGGTAAGTATTGCGCGCAGGACTGACATTGAAGGAAGGCGTGCGCTCATTGTGAAATGGGCAGAGGCCGAGGAAGTTCGTGCCCGCCTTGCGCAGCTTCACGGAACGCCCCACCAGCGCCACGATGTCCGTGGCGGCAATCACTTGCTGGATGGTTTCTTCAGGAATGCGTGACATTTCGGGGCTGAGAAAGTGTTGAGGGGGGGCGTGGCCGCAACTGGTGATGCGACCGATGTAGCAAGAGTTTGAGCGCCGGTCTATTGGCACATGCATCCTGGGCGGCTGTGGCTTGAAGCATCACGCAGGCTCCTCAGGCCTGGCTTTTTCATCTCCGCAATATGCAATAAACGGACGCCTCATGCCCACCTGTGCTTGCTTGCCTGGTGCTGAGTTCTTCAATTTCTTTTCTGGCCACGGCGGGAGCATCCGCTAAGCTAATTTCATGTCCAAAGATTCTCCTGCCGTCTCGCGTCGTCACTTCCTGGCCGTCAGTGCCACCGCACTCGGTTTCCCCACCATCATTCCCGCCACGGCTCTTGGCAAAGGCGGACGTCCCGCGCCTTCAGAGCGCATCACCGTCGGAGCCATTGGCTGGGGCACCATTGCGGGTGACTGGACTCCGTCCTTTCTGAACAACGACAAATGCCAGGTCATTGCCGTGGCTGATCCCATGAAGGAATACGGCCACTACGGTTACGATGGCAAACGCACCGGCGGACGTGAAGCAGGCAAGAAGATCATTGATGCTCACTATTCAAAAGCGGCCAACAAGCCGGTGAAGGCCTGCGCGGCTTATGCGGACTTCCGCGAGATGATGGAAAAGGAAGACCTGGATGCTGTGCAGGTTTCCACTCCCGATCATTGGCATGCCTACCTGGCCATCTATGCCGCGCGCAAAGGCAAGCATATCTACGGCCAGAAACCACTGGCTCTCAACATCGCTGAAGGCCGACGCATGAGCGATGAAGTGGCCAAGGCAGGCGTCACCTGGCAGACCGGCAGCCAGCAGCGCAGTGACCTATACTTCCGCCTCGCCTGCGAGATGACGCAGAATGGCCGCATCGGCAAACTCATGCGTGTGCGCGTCGGCCTCCCCGGAGGTCACACCAACTGGAATGGCATGGCGGATCAGATCAATCCCGCGCCTCTGCCGCCGGACTTCGACTATGAGATGTGGCTTGGCCCAGCCGAACAGATGGACTATCGCCCCGCCTTGCTGCCGCTCAACTGGCGCCACAACTTCAATTTCTCCGGTGGCATGATCACGGACTTCGGCGCACACCACATCGACATCGCCCAGTGGGGTATGGGCACGCAGCTCAGCGGCCCCGTCGAACTGCGCAATGTCTCTGGCACCATGGACAAGGCCGCCCTCTACAACACCGCCTCCGAATTTGCCTTTGAGTGCGTGTATGAAAACGGCCTTGTCATGCAGGTGGCCAGTCCGACGCACAAGATCATGCCTGAAGTGGAGGCCGCGCTGGCCACGCCGAACGCCAAGAAGCCCTTCGATCACGTCGGCGTCTTGTTTGAAGGTGATGACGGCAAATGGATCTACGTCAATCGTGGCAAGATCACCGCCAGCAGCCCGGACATTCTGCGCGAGAAAACCCGCCCCGAGGAAATTCACCTCTACGAAAGCAAGGACCACACGGACAACTTCCTCTCCTGCATCTACGATGGCAAGCCGACGGCGACTCCCATCGAAGTCTCGCATCGCAGCATTACCATCGCGCACCTTGCAAACATTGCCCTGCGCAGCGGCAGCACCGGCTTGAAATGGGATCCGAAATCGGAGACCATTGCAGACAATGCCGCAGCTTCCAGTCTGCTCTCCAAGGAATGGCGCAAGCCATGGGTGCTTTGATTTAGCGTCTCTCAAGACCATCGCATGCCGAAACATTTCCTGACATCATACTGGTGCAGTGTCGCTCTGACGATCACCCTCGGCCTTGGGGGGATCGTTCCCATTGGAATGCAGGCGCAGGATACGATCAAGATCGGCCCGCTCCAGCCCTTGCAGACCTTGCCTTCACTTGGGACAGTAGCCCCGGCAGTACCTCAAACGCAATCCCCGGTGGCCGCCCCCACAGCTCCGGCAGCCACTCCACCAGTGGCTTCGCCGCCTGCGGTCCCACCTGCCGCCGCACCGCCACCACTGCCCGCCAGCAGTGCTGTCACCATCACCGCGCCGATTGCTCAGGCTTATCTCTACATCGAGCCCTACCAGACGCGCTTTGAAGTGCTCTTTGATGCGGCCACCGTGCTGGCCTGGCTGGCGCCTGAAGCTGCACTGCCGGCGGCGCTCCCAGCCGACCAGCAAAAGCAAATTGTCGACACCATGGCAGCGCGTGCTTCGGACTGGTGCGCTCTAAGCGTCGGCGATCAGGCGCTGCAAGTGCCGATGCCCCTTGTGGCGGTGATTAAAGGGTTGCCCGGCAACACGCTGCCTTTGAAAGAGGGGGAAGAAGTGGCACTGAACCAGGCGCTCGTCGGATTCATGTGGGAGTTTGCCACGCCTCCCGGTCCGGATGAAATGAATGTCACTTGGAAAGGGTGGATCAAAGGCACCACCAAGCTGCCGGTGCGTGTCTTCTTTGGACCCTTGAGCGAGACTGGGGAAATACACTCCTCGATCAAAACATTCCGCTGGCGCAATCAGGGCCGCATGCCCCGTCCGGCCCCGCTTGTGGCTGTGCCGCAGATTCCATTGCAGCTGCCATTTCGCCTGCCGCTGGGCGGCATCCTCTGGCTCGTTGGCGGCCTTGCGTTTTACATCTACCTCAAAGTCAAAGATCACAAGCTGCCGGGGGGCGGTTTGCCGTACTTTTTCGTCTGGCTGCTGGGTGGGGTGCTCATGAGCCAGTTGCTCGTGCTGCCCATTTATACCGGGCCTGCCGCTCAGGCTGTCACCCAGGTTGCTGAGGCGCAGAAGATCGTCTCTCCGCTGCTGCGGAATGTCTATCGTGCTTTTGATCATCACGCCGAATCAGACGTGTATGACGTTCTGGCCCGTAGTGTGGATGGCGAGCTGCTGCGCAAACTCTATCTCGAAACCATCCAGGCGCTCACGCTGGACGGGCGTGAAGGCACCCGTGTCACCATCGCCGAATTCTCCGCCACCGTGGACAAAGTGGAGGCCAATCCCAAGGGCGCAGGTTTCATCGCGGATTGCAACTGGATGGCCCGTGGCATCGTTGGCCACTGGGGACACAGCCACCCCCGCGTCAATATTTACAACGCACGCGTCACCATCATCCCGGTGAAGGATGAATGGAAGCTCACCGGCCTCGAAGTGCAGGAAGTCCGGCGGCTGTAGGCTGGTAATTTGGTTATAA
>JAPLUN010000051.1 GCA_026397715.1 Verrucomicrobiota bacterium | reverse complement strand
ATCCAAACCGTGCGTCAAACCCTGCGCAGCTTGCAGGGAGTCCGCATCTAGCATCAACCCACAATCACAAGGCACGGGCCGGGCGCATCCACCAGATGCCCCGGCCCGCCTTGTTTTCAGACCATGTCACCACGCATCTCCAGCCTTGTCTTCGACAAGGAAGAGCGGCCTCGGCGGGCCACCATCATCACCAGCCTCGGCACCGTGAAGGTGCAGTGGACGGAGGTGCATGGTGACCGCTGCTGGTTCACCAGCGGCGGCCTGGATGCCTGCTCATCTCGAACTCGAAGCCCCAACGTTCATTCAACGTCCCCATCCCAACCTCATCCTCCACTGCGGCGCTCGTGCCGCTGAACGGAAGGAAATCATCGCCGTCCCCACTCCGCATCCCACGGAAAGCTGGAGTCCCATCCCTCACATCGAACTGGTGAAACAAGTGGAATTTACCCTCCGCAGTAACGGCCTGAGTGTCGGAACTCAGGCGCACAGCCTTACACACGACGGCATGCGCTACTTCGGCCTCATGGAAATCCAGCGTCGTGAGAACGACAAGGATTACTGCTGGGTGCTCGGCCTGCGCAACAGCCACGACAAGACATTCCCCGCCGGCATTGTGGCAGGATCATCCGTGTTTTGCTGCGATAATCTCGCGTTTTACGGGGAGGTCAAACTCGCCCGCAAACACACCCGGTTCATCTTTCGTGATCTGCCCGGCCTCGTCCAGAGCGCCGTGGGCAGGCTGATGGAGCGCTGGCACCATCAGGACAGTCGCATCGCCAACTACAAACTCACCGACCTCGACGACCGCACGGCCCACGATCTCGTGGTTCGAGCCCTGGATGTCGGGGTCTGCCCCAATCGGCAGATCCCGCTGGTGCTGCATGAATGGCGTATGCCACGTCATGAGGAGTTCCAGCCACGGAACGTCTGGAGCCTCTTCAATGCGTTCACCGAAACGCTGAAGGGCAACCTCACCGAACTCCCCCGCCGCACGGAAGCCCTACACGGCCTGCTCGACAACCACGTCGGGCTTTCCGCCTAGCTGCACTTGATTCCCAAAGGATCAAGCTGCCGCAGGCGGATCGGAAAAGCTTCTCTCACGAGAGGGGCTTTTCTTTTAACTACCAAGCATTTCGAAGTCGAGACTCCTGGTTTTAAGGGGGGGGCAACCCTCTTAAATTTCATTAACTCATTGTTAATCAGTTATTTATAGCCAATTCAGCTTTTCTAAATACCGGCCCCAACGTGCATTAACCGCACACCACATAGCGTTGAATAACGGGATTTTTCAGCACCAGCCGCACGGTCTTGGATTGTCAGTGCGAATTGGTCCTTTTTTGGGCAAACCAATTCTGAGACTCGGAATATATCATTGATATTCAGACATTTATTGCTTCTTGTGCCTCCTTAGCTCAGACCACATAGCGTTGTAAGGCAAGGTTTTTACTGAATGCCGTGGCGTCAGGGCGGGATTCTGTCGAAGTGGTGGTTTTTTTGGAGAATTGCTCTTCCTAACCACCTGTGACCACTGGGAAATCAGGTGTTCCACAATAGTTCCACGGGATTTGATCGGACACCACATAGCGTTGTGAGAGGCCCGCTTTCTCAAGCATCTCCGTCAGCTTGATTGGTCTGGCGCCTATGCTGGTTTGCAACAGAGGCGAGCCCCATTGAAGGCGGGTGTTTTTCGCTCCTGACTTGAAACTGTTCTAAAGAACAGTATCGGGTGGGCCATGTTCACCACGTTTCCCGACCATAATCTGGATCTCCTTTGGCTATCCCAAGCCCGCTTTTGGATTCGCCATCAGATTCCCCTTCTGGGCAGCATCATCGCTGGCAAGCCCGAGGTTCAAGAGGGGCGGGTTGACGGCTGCATTGACATCGATCCCACTACCCTGCGGTTGCCTAAAAACGCCCGCACTTTTGCCCTGAAGGTGCGGGGCGACTCGATGCGCAATGCGGCCATTCTGGAGGGGGACATTGTCATCATGGAGTTCCGGGAGGCGAAGCATGGCGACATCGTGGCGGCGTTGATCGACGGCGAGACGACCCTGAAGCGTTTCGTCGTGCAAGGCGGCATGCCCTACCTCCGGGCCTCGAATCCGAAGTACCCTGACCTCATTCCGGCGCGGGAGCTGGTCATTCAGGGGGTGCTCATCGCGCTGCTGCGGCTGTCCAAGAACTGATGCGCCATGATTCTGCACTTCGATGCGGATGCGTTCTTCGCCTCGGTGGAGCAGGCCGCTGATAAAAAGTTACGGGGCCGACCAGTGGCCGTGGGGGGCGAGCGGCGCGGCATCATCGCCTCCGCCAGCTATGAGGCGCGGAAGTTGGGCATCTACACTCCCATGCCAACCGCACGAGCGCGGAAGCTCTGCCCCGGCCTAGTCGTGCTGCCCTGTGACTTCGACAAGTATGAGCGCTTCTCGCACCTCATGTTTTCGTATGCCTACGACTTCACGCCCATCGTGGAGCTGGCTTCCATTGACGAATGCTACCTGGACCTTCATGGCGCACGGCAGACGAAGGCCTGCGATACGGCCGCGAAAATGCAGAAGGCCATCGCGCAGAGCTTGAAGCTATCGGTTTCTGTCGGTGTAGGCACGAACAAACTCGTCTCACAGATCGCCAGCAAGCTGCGAAAGCCGCACTGCTTCATCGAGGTGGCTCCGGGATGTGAGCAGGGCTTTCTTTGGCCGCTGGAAAACAAGTGGCTGCCCCAGGTCGGCCCCCACCTGGCAGCCAAACTCAACACCGCCGGCCTGCGCATGGTCGAGCACATCGCCCGCACTCCCGTGGATGAGCTCTCCTTGCTTGTGGGCAGTGGAGCCCCTGCCCTGCATGATTATGCTCTGGGCAACGATCTCCGCCCCGTGGTCTGCGACGCACCTGCCGCGAAAAGCTATGGCGAGCAGGAAACCTTCAACCAAGACACCACGGACACCGCCTTCATCATCGCCCGTCTGCGGGCCATGGCCGATACTCTGATGCGCCGCGTGCGTGAGGACCGGAAAAGCATTCGCACTGTGACGCTGCGCCTACGCTACAACGACATGGACGAGGTCACACGCTCGACCAGTCTCGATGAACCGACCGACCTGGAGCATGATCTATATCCGCTGCTGCAGGCCATGCTCACCCGGGCGTGGGAGCGCCGTGTCAGCGTGCGTCTCATCGGCCTGCGCTTCACCAAGGTGTATGAAACGGGCTTCTGCAATGTGCTACCACTGGAGCAGTCCGACATGAAGCGCGAGCGCCTCCACACGCTTTCCCTCATTGTGGATGATCTTCGCCGTGGCCACCGCAGTATCATGCGAGGGCATGATCTCTGGCTTTCACAGCACAGGCAGGCACCTCGGCAAACCCTGCCCAAACCGCAGCTCGTCACCGATCCCAGCGCAACCACCACAAACCGCGTCCTGCGCGAGCGTCCCGGCTCTGCCACAGGCCCGCAGATCATCACTCGCCACACAGCAGGTCTCGCCGTGCCTGCGCTGAATGTGAAGAGCTGCTTCAGTTTCCTTGATTCCACGCTCACCATTCCCGCCATCATCGCAGCAGCCGCCGCACATGACATGCCAGCCGTGGCGATTACCGACAGGAACCTGCACGCCGCCGTGCCCTTCTTTCAGGCTGCAACCGCCGCCGGGATCAAACCCATTATTGGAGCGGAGCTGTGCTGCGATAAAAAGCCGCTGCTGGCCTATGTGCAGAATGGGCGCGGCTACCAGAATCTCTGTCGCCTGCTGTCATACAACAACGACGCCTGCATTACGCCGGCGCAGATGCAGGAACACCGGGAGGGCTTGATCCTCCTTGCCGCCGACAGTGTTGACGTGGCATTGCCGGAGATTCGTTATCACAAAGCGGAGGACAAGGTGTTCTTTGACATCGTGCAGAGCATGAAGACGCTGACGCTTCTGCATGAGAAGCACGCTAAAAAACGGCGCGGTGACTTCGCTTTTCATGCGCCGGCGGAATGGCTTTATTCAGCCGCCGCCATGCAGGCTGCGCAGGACCTCGCCGCGCAGTGCGAGTTTGCCTTCGATTTCAAAACCCTGCGCTTCCCACGCTACACCCCAGCCGATGGCAGCACGCCTGCGGCCATGCTGTATCGCCTCGCGCATGAGGGCCTGCGCCAGCGCTACGGCAGCAAGGCGCAACAACATGAGGCGCAGTTGCGGGAGGAACTTTCCATCATTGCAGAGGTTGGTTACGAGGAATATTTCCTCACCGTATGGCACCTCCTACAGGAATGCGCAGCGCTTGGCATCGGCTGGATCACTCGTGGCAGTGCAGCGGATTCGCTGGTGTGCTACTCCCTCGGCATCAGCAACGTCTGCCCCATCCGCTTTGAACTTTACTTCAAACGCTTCCTCAACCGCGACCGCATGGCGCTGCAAAAGCTGCCGGACATCGACATCGACTTTGCACATGACCGCAAAGACGACGTGGTGCGCCTGCTGCTGGATCGCTACGGCCCGGAGCACGCCGCCATCGTCGGCGGGTTCAACACCTTTCAGGCACGTTCCGCTTTTGGGGATGTGGCCAAGGTGCTTGGTGTCGCCGAGAACGAAATCCGCCGCTTGACTGAGCATATGCCGTGGACGGATGCACGCCACGCGGCCGATGCTGTGGCGCTCTCGCGTGAGTGCGACCACACTGCATGGCAGGAGGAGCCGCTACGCACGGCCTTGCTCATGGCAGGAATGCTCGATGGTTTCCCGCGCTACGCGAAGATGCATCCTTGCGGCGTGGTGCTTTCGCGTGATCCCATTCGTGATCAAACGCCCACGTTCATCAGCTCCAAAGGCTGGCCTACCACGCATTTTGACATGGATGCCGTGGAGGCTGTGGGCTTGATCAAGCTCGACATCCTTGCGCAGGGCGGTCTGGCCGTGCTGCGGGACACCCAGACCACCTTGCAGTCGC
>JAPLUN010000443.1 GCA_026397715.1 Verrucomicrobiota bacterium | reverse complement strand
ACCCAGGTAAACCGGCTGGTAGATGCTGCCGGATTCCTTGAACGCGTACAGGTAGCGGCACTCGACCACGGTTCCCGGTACAGGAACCTCGTGGTTGGGTGGAATGGTGACGTTGCCCGCAGGACGTACTTTGTCGCCCTCGAACAGGATCAATGAAACGCTCCGCTTATCGTTCACCTTGGTGACGATGAAGGAGGCGGTTTCATGGAACTTGTACTTGCGCTGGCGGCCACAGCTGTTGGGACGGCCAGGAGTGTACGGCGCGTCCTTGTGTTTGAACACAACGCCTTCCCTTCCCTCTCTTTTGAACTGCTGGAACCAGCCAGCCGATTGCGGTGGGAAGAACACCCGGACCTCTCGGATGTGAGGATGATCGAAGGCGTTGAGCATGTCGCGCAGTCGCAGATAGCGCACCGAGAATGCCAGGTGGCGCAGGTCCTCCGGGCCAATGGTAAGCAGGTCGAAGGCTTGGAAGGTGTCTCCGACCGCTTCACCGTCGAGCAGGAAGTTGCGCGGG
Source organism: Verrucomicrobiota bacterium (assembly GCA_026397715.1). Lineage (GTDB taxonomy): Bacteria > Verrucomicrobiota > Verrucomicrobiia > Verrucomicrobiales > Verrucomicrobiaceae > Prosthecobacter. The sequence continues at coordinate 1,891 of JAPLUN010000443.1, read as the reverse complement.
TATTTAGCGGCACTGCGGGCAATCGTTTCAGGAACGGCGGTGGGGAATCCCAGGCGGTTGATGCCGGAGATCTGGTCGCCGTCCTTTTTGATGAGCAGCCGACGGCCGTCGAACTTCTCCTGCATCCAGAAATCGGGATTGAGCAGAAACTGGTCGAGCTGCTGTTCGTTGATGGGATTGAGGAGTTGGCACTGAATGCCGGTGTGTATATTGGGAGAGTCCGGTGGCATGGTGGTGCCCGCGTCGGTTCCGGGCGTGTAGCCCTTGGCCATTTTCTCGCGGACGAGCTTGTCGTAGATGTCTTTGGCGATGGGGTATTCGACCGGCACCGGTGTTTTGCTTCCAGTGCTGAGTGTGGAGCCGCGCCGGCCATAGGCGAAGTGTACGAGATACCCGGCATCCTTGGGACGGATGCTGGCCTGGTACATTTTGTCGGAGGGGCCAGAGCGAAAGTACAGGGTGATGCTTTCCATGAGTTGTGTTCCTTTCTTGGAATGAAAAGAGCCGGACGATCCTGCGATCATCCGGCTCTGGGTTTGTATATGTGGTTGGGGACTTGCCGTGTCAGTAGTTGTACGGATCACGGCGTTGGTGCTGCTGGCGCATGCGCATCGTGAGAATCGATTTCCCGATGGAAATCAGCCCGCAGATGAGGCCGATGACCAGCATGGCCGAAAGCGGAACGAGCACCATGTTGGAGGTGGTCCGCGTGATGAGGTCGATCCAGACATTGAACTGCTGCAGGGCCAGAGTGACCAGCGGTGCCACCAGTACGGCGGGCACGGCAAGTCCGAGAGCAAGACGCAGGTTGAACTTGAACCACTCCCGCAGGATGCCCTGCGGTGAGATCCAGTATTCAAACCGGCGGCAGGTGAAGCTGAGGACCTCGGCCGATCGCTCAATGGCGCTCAGGTGGGGAAGGTCGTGGTCCACGACCGGTTCGCTCAGCGGTTCAGGCTGCCATCTTCTGATGACGATTTGGTGGACCTGCTTCGCCCACGTGGTGGCGGGCACCGTTGGGAGCTGGCGGGGTGGTGGTCGGGATTGTTCGTCCCATTCGGGTTGTTCCATCATAATGTTGGCGTGTTTTGGCCCCGAGGGCGGTTCCGATGACAAACAACAGCAGGGCGCCAAACGCGAGACTGCCGGTGGCAATCTTCCAACGGTCGGCGATGACGTGCTGTTCCGACATTTGCTCTTCGAGTTTGGTGATCTTTGAGCGGTATTCCGGACCGAGGTCCGGCGGTGGGGGTGGTGGATCGTCGAAAAACCAGCCTGCGTGCGTGTTCGGCGAGAACAGCATCAGCAGGCCAGCGATGAGGATGAGATGTTTCATGGTGGGTGTGGGGATGGGCCGCAGGCCGGCGCTCGTGGTGAGCGCCGACCTTCAGCAGGGTTCAATGCCAGAGGCGGCATTCGTTGTAGTACTCGCAGCTTGAGCAGTGCATCCCAGGCGAAGGGATGAAGTCACGACGCTGCAAGCCTTCCAGGTAGGCTTCCATTTGCCGGAACAGCCGGGTCTGCTGCGGTGGGCTCATGGGTGGCAGCGTGGTGATGACCACTTTGGGGTTTTTGAGTTTGACCAGATGATGCAGTTGCATGCCTGCTTCCTGCGTGCTGGTGTTGTGCCTGTACAGGATAGCGTAGCTGCTGGTCTGGATCTCGGTGCTGTGTGCGACCTTGTCCGCGTTGGGAGTGGTCGCACTGGTCTTGTAGTCGATGATCTGGCATTGTTGCACCAGATCGAGAATGCCGATGAGACGGGGCAGCCCATGCTGTTGCAGATCGGCCTCCACCGGCACTTCCACGGCGTCGGGTTTGACCTCAGCGGAAAGGTGGCTTTCGCGCAGGTAGGTGTCGAGCAGACGCCAGCCGGTGGTTTTGTCGGCTT
>JAPLUN010000430.1 GCA_026397715.1 Verrucomicrobiota bacterium | reverse complement strand
TCAGGGTGGATGAAGTGGTAGCCGTCGCCGTCCTTGTAGCTGAATTCGTGGTTGTCGCGGACGAGGTTCACGGACTCGAGCGACTCATTGGAAGTCATGCGCAGGTTGTACATCTTGCCGATGGTGATGCTGCGGACGGACATCTGCACGAACGAGGCCATGCGCGGTGGCGTCTTGAGTTCGGTGTCGGTGACGACGCAAACGTCGTTGTTGTAACGGACAGCGTGTCCTTTGCGGAGATTGATAACGGGTGTGGCTGGCATAAGAGCGTGTTTCCTTGGCGAGTTTGGCGTGCATTGCAAGCGCCGGTTCGAGGCCCCCGCGCTTCAGGCGGGCGGCGGAGGAAAGGTTTCGGAGATTATTGGCAGGCTGTTTAAGACAGATTCAGGGCCCCGCCTTCGCAGAGTTCCTTCTTGCCGAAGGTCTGCAGGTCGTGGCCCATCGACTGCGCGACGGACATCCAGAGGCGATTGTGCGCGGCCTTGGTGAACTTGAGGCTGCGGCCCATTTTGAAACCGCTGCCGCCGCCGATCATGATGTAGGGGATGTTGTCGAGCGTGTGGCTGTTGCCCTTGCCGAGTTCATTGGTCCAGACGAGGAGCGTGTTGTCCAGCATGTTGCCGCCGCCGGTGGCTTCGGGGGTTTCGCTCAGGCGCTTGGCCAGGTAGGCAAACTCACCGGCGAACCAGGTGTTGATCTTCATCAGCTTTTCATAGCTGTCCTTCTTGTCGTCCGGATCGTGCGAGAGGGAGTGGTGGCCTTCCTGGATGCCGAGCCAGCGCATCTGCGCCATGCCCACGGAGCGCATGTACTGCAGCGTGCCGATACGCGCCATGTCATTGGCCAAAGAATTCACCAGCAGGTCGATCTGGATGCGGCTGATTTGAGGCGTGTTGTCGTTCACGAGTTCGATGCTCGGGTCCACCTGCGGGACGGGGTGCACCAGCTTGCCCTGCTTGTCGGCATCGGCCAGATCCTGCTCCATGCTGCGCACCAGCGTCATGTGCTGGTCCAGCAGCGCCTTGTCGCGGGCGCTGAGCTTGGAGGACACCTTTTTCAAATCTTCGCGCACATCGTCCAAAATGCTGACAAGGCTGTCCTTGTCCTTCATGCGGCCATAGACCTTCTTGAGGATCTGATGCGGGTCATCAATGGGGGCCACAGGCTGATTGCCGCCGGCATAGCTCATGCGCGTCCAAGGGTCGGCGCGCTCCGGCACTGCCACGCCAAACTCCAGGGAGCCAAAGCGCGTCTTCGTTTCCGCGCGGCTCTGCAGAAAGTTTTTCAGTTCCTGGTCGATGGAGATGTTGCTGGCCCAGCCGGCGGGATTGCCGCCGCCGCCCATGATGTTGCCCTTCAGCAGTTCATCGCAGGTGAGCAGGCAGCTCATGCCGCGCATGTGGCTGTCGCCATCGCCACCGACCTTGTTGGCGATGCCGTGCAGCACGAGCATCTGCTTCTTGAAGGGCTCCAGCGGCTTGAGGATCGATTTAAAGCTGAAATCCGCGCCTTCCTGGTCTGGCCAGAACTCACTCGGCAGCGTGCCGTTCGGCGAGAACATGATGATCAGCCGCTGCTTCCGCTGCGGGGCTGGAGCCCCCGTGATGCTGGGCAGCCCGGCGAGGAAGGGCAGGGCACCGGCAGAGATGCCGAGATCGCGCAGGAATTGGCGGCGGTGAAAGTGTTTCATTCTGGAGGAAAAAGGGGGGTATGAAAGCTACGCCACGCAGGCGCGCATCTTGCGCCCACCTGATGGCGGCACGGGTGGGAAACTCAAGCGGAATGCGGGGAAGAGCTGCTTAGGCGCTGAAACTCGTTCAAAAATTGTTTTTGCCTGCTTCTCCGTGTTTAGGATAAGACTTGCCAGCATGTGGTTCAGGCACTCGGCATCTAAGATACTGTCAAAGCCAAACTCAAACCGCCGGCCGATGCGATTCTCCTTTTTTCATGTCGTGGGCGCTCTGTGTGCGGGCTTCCTGCTCGAGTCATGCGTCCCTCTTCGCGGCAGCCGCAGGGCAGAGCCCGAGGCGCCGCCGCTGAGTGCGCGGGACATGAAGCGCGCCGTGGCCAGCTTGAATGCACGGCGGCATTCCAGCCTCAAGGAATGGACGCAACGGAAGATCGGGGACGGCAGGGCGCTGGACTATGCCGCCCTGCGATGGGCGGTCTTGTTTCAGTCTCAGAAACCCTTGCGCGTGACTCTCATCAAAACCGCAGAGACGGACACTGCAAAAACCTTTGAGATCGTCACGGAGACGAAAGGCGTGCTCGGCAAAGGCATGGCGGTTCCCGTGACAGCGGACGGCTATTTCCTGACCGCAAGTCATTGCGTCAACAGGCCCAGGCTAGCCCTCGTCGCCCTGGCTTCGGACGGCGAGTGTCATTGCGTGAATCCGGATATTGTCTGGCGCGGCAATGAGCAAAAGGGCGAGCCCGACCTTGCCTTGATTCACGCCGCTCTGAAACCGTACCGTATCCACAATCTTGCCAGATTTGACGGGCTGAAAAAGGGCCCGCCAATCTTCACCTGCGGGAATGTCAGCGAGAAACGTCCTGCGATAGCCTACAGCGGCGGCTGTGTGACCAGCCTGGGCTCCGTGATGACGAATCCTCCTGGAGCCCGCTGGAGGCTGCTGGAGCACACCGCAGCGGTGACTCCCGGAGACAGCGGCGGCCCGGTGATCGAAGAGCGCGGCCAGGTGCTCGGCATCATCACCAGGGCCAGCTTTGATCTCGGACATGACTGGATGCGGAATTATCGCGGCATCTCAGTGGCTCCCGATTCCGCATGGATTCAATCGCTCATTGAGAAGCATCGGGCGCGGAAAAGCGCAACATCCCGCGTGCGAAAGTAGCCTGCGGACTCGGAGGTCCGTGCGCCTGGGGACTTGGGCCGCTCCGAACTTCAAAGTCTCACGGCACTTCCTTGATCTGAATATGCCGGTACTCCATCACGCCGCGGTCGCCTTCCAGGCCGATGGGGCCGGTGGCGGGAAGGGGAATGGCGAGCTCGAGGTCCTCGCCATTGCAGGTGGCGTGGGCGAAGCCGTTCTTCACCTCAACGATGATCTGATTCCACTCCTGCGGCTTGTACTTCTTCAGCTCCTTGTAAGGGCCAGCCACCAGGTAGTCGCGGCACTGCAGCTGCGGCTTGCGGATGAAGACGCCGCTGTCCGCATTCACGCTGGCGCGGAATTCGAGCTTCAGGATGAATTCCTTGGGGAACTCGGCCTGGGTGTAAAGCTGACCCGTGAGCTTGTCCGCTTCCGTGGGGAAGGTCACGGCAATGACGCCGTCTTTCACGATGTAGCGCCCCGCATCGGCGGCCTCGGTCTTGCCATCGTGCTTCGCGGTGATCGCGCCCGGATTCGGATCATCCTTCTTCGTCTTCTCGCGAAAGCACCAGCCGGTGAGATCCTTGCCGTTGAAAAGCGAGGTGAAGCCCGCCTCCGGCTGCCAGTCCTCCGCATGCAGGGTGGAAACGGCGAGGGCGAAGAGGAGTGCGATGTGTTTCATAAGGATGAAAATTGGGTTCACGACGGTTTTCTTCTGCCCAGCCGAAAAAAGCAAAACAAAAGAGCGGGCATATGAGCGTTTTTTCGCAAAGGGCGCAGCGGCCCCGTGCGCGATGGCGCGTATTTGGAGTGCGGTCGCGAAGTGAGGAACGAACGCAGCTACCGCTTT
>JAPLUN010000287.1 GCA_026397715.1 Verrucomicrobiota bacterium | reverse complement strand
GACAAACTTCAGGATTCCTATGACGTGGTAATCGTTGGTTCGGGGGCAGGAGGAGGACAGACGGCTTACACTCTAACAATGGAGGGTCTTAAAGTGCTCATCTTGGAAGCAGGCCGCGCGTTTGATGTGCAGTCTGAAGTAGCGATGCTGCAACTGCCTAGTCAGGCACCGTTGCGCGGTGAGAGAACTCCTGACAAGCAGTATGGCTTCCACGACTGCTCAATCAACAGCGGCTGGGACATTCCCGGCGAGCCCTACACGAATGCAAGCAAGGAGCCAGCAGACCAGTTCCGCTGGTGGCGGCAGCGCATGATGGGCGGACGCACCAATCACTGGGGGCGCATCACACTGCGCAACGGGCCGTATGACTTCAAGCCGCGCACTCGTTTTGGCCTCGGCTTTGACTGGCCGATCGGTTATGACGACATCGCGCCTTACTACGACAAGGTGGAGATGCTGATCGGCGTCTTCGGCACAAACGAAGGTTTGGAAAACTCGCCGAATTCATCGCCTGGCGTATTGCAACCAGCGCCAAAGCTGCGCGTGGGCGAGCTCTATGCGCAGAAACACGGTAAAAAGGTCGGCGCGCATGTCGCCTCGATTCATCGTGCGGTGCTGACGAAGCCGCAGGATGCCGACACACTTCCTGCCAAGCTGCACCCTGGCAATGCGAAGGCGCAGAGCATCCTGGCAGACTCCATGCGCACGCGATCGCCATGCTTTTGGGCCACGGACTGTCATCGCGGCTGCGCCATCCGGGCGAACTACGATTCGCAAACGGTGCATCTGCGGCCCGCGCTGGCCACAGGGAACCTCGATATTCTACCGAATGCCATGGCGCGCGAAGTCACGCTCGAAAAGCAGGGCAGGGCTACAGGCATCACATTCATCAACAAGACGAACGGCAGCGAAGGTCATGCCAAAGGTCGCGCTGTGGTTCTGGCAGCAAGTTCGCAGGAGTCGGTGCGCCTGCTGCTGAACTCGAAGTCGAATGCCTTTCCGCAGGGGCTGGCGAATTCCAGCGGCAAGGTGGGCAAATACGTCACGGATTCGGTGTCGAGCAGTCTCAGTGCGCACATTCCAGCCTTCGAAGGCATGCCGATCCACAATGAGGATGGTGCTGGTGGTCCGCATGCCTATGTGCCGTGGACTCTGCATGCGCAAAATAGCAAGGGCGAGCTGGGCTTTCCCGGCGGCTATCATCTGGAGTTCACAAGCGGCCGACAGATGCCCTCTCTGACGACGCTGAACGGCATTGAGAGCAAACTGGGGCATGAAGGTGTGCTGTTTGGCGCGAAGCTCAAAGAAGAAGCGCGGCGTTACTATGGCTGCCAGCTTGGTTTTGGCGCACAAGGTACCATGCTGCCGAATGACGGCTCCTTCTGTGAACTCGATCCGGAATTGAAAGATCAGTGGGGCATCCCGGTGTTGCGCTTCCACTGGAAGTGGACGGACTTTGAACTCAATCAAGTGAAGCATCATCAGCAGCGCATCCGTGAATTGCTTGAAGCCATGGGCGCCAAGGTGGCGGCGAAGGCCGATTCAGATCCGGCCAAGCTGATCCGGCGCGGTGGTGAGGTGATCCATGAGGTCGGCGGTGCGATCATGGGCGCAGACCGCGAGTCCTCGGTGACCAATCAATGGAGCCAGACGTGGGACGTAAAGAATCTTTTCATGGCCGATGGCGCTCCTTTTGCCAGCACGGCGGACAAGAACCCTACGCTCACCATCATGGCGCTGGCATGGCGCATGGCTGACCACCTGATCGACGAAATGAAGAAAGGCAACATCTGATGAGCACTCCCGACGACCTTCCACGCATGGACCGCCGCAAGGCGCTGCAATGGATGCTCACCGCCACGGCGACCATAGCTGTGCGTGATCCAAGTCTTTTCGCGGCTGACGCCAGTCCCATCAAAGATCAGGGCTACGGGCCTGACCCGGTCATGGTGAAAGTATACAAGCCCGGTGATGTCTGGCCCCTCACGCTTGCCGAGCCCCAGCGCCGCACGACGCGTGCCCTGTGCGATGTCATCATGCCTGCGGATGAAACCTCACCCAGCGCCTCGGCTGTCGGGGTGCCGGACTTCATCGACGAATGGATCAGTTCACCTTATCCTGCTCAGGCAGGCGATCGACGTCTCATACTCGAAGGTCTGCAATGGATCGATCAGGAAGCCAGCACCCGTTTTGGCAAAGTCTTTGCCGATCTCGTACTCGAACAACAAACGGCGATCTGCAGCGATCTCGCCGCCGCCAAACCTCAGCCCGCGCACAAGAAGGCTGCGGCGTTCTTCAAACGCTTCCGTGATCTGACCGCCGGCGGCTACTACACCACGCCCGAAGGCATGAAGGCCATCGGCTATGTGGGCAACATGCCTTCAGGCACCTTCGAAGGGCCTCCCATTGAGGCGCTGAAGCATGTGGGTCTCGCTTGATCTTTGACACTCATATTTATGACAACACTCCGCCATACTATTCTCGCTATTCTCGCCTCTGCCTGCATGGCTATGCAAGCCTCTGCGCAAACCAGCTATCGCAAAGTGCTCTTTCTCGGCAACAGCATCACCAAACATGGCCCAAAGGCTGACATCGACTGGTCGGGAAACTGGGGCATGGCGGCGACTGCGGAGGCGAACGACTACGTGCACCTCGTCACCAAGGCGCTGACGGAAAAAGCGGGCACTGCACCCCAGGTGATGGTGAAGAATATCGCCGACTTTGAGCGCGCTTATTCTGGCTACGACATTGCAGCCAAAATGAAGGACGTCATCGAGTATAAGGCGGACCTGATCTTTCTCGCCATCGGCGAGAACGTCCCGGGTCTGAAGACAGCGGAGGACAAAGCGAAGTGGCTGGCAAGCCTGACCACCTTGCTTCGTGCGCTGAAAGGCGAACGGAAGCCCACGATTATCGTGCGCAGTTGCTTTTGGGCCGATGCCGCCAAAGACGAAGCGCTCCAGCAGGCCTGCACTGCCGTGGGAGGTGTTTATGTCAACATCGGCAGCCTGAGCAAAGATGAATCGAACTTCGGCCGCTCTGAGCGGCCGTATAAACACGCAGGCGTGGCGAATCATCCTGGAGACAAAGGCATGGCGGCCATCGCAGCAGCCTTGGTGAAGGCGGTGCCGTGAGTTTCTAGCGCAACGGTTTGAAATACTCTGCAGCCGCTGTGCGAAACTCAGAATCGGCGGGCGGTTTGCCGGTGCGCGTGATGCATTCAGCGACGAATTGCCGCGCCCACTGATAATACAGGCGGTGGGTTTCATAGATCGGCTGTTTGACGCCCTTGTCATCGATCATCCAAAATCCGCGCTGCTGGCCGTCCGTTTCGAGCTCGTTGTTGTAGAGTTCCCAGTAAAGGATGAAAGGGCAGCCCCATGCCAGCGCTGCCTGGATGGTGATAAGGGAGAGCCGGTTTTGCTCTTCCGGCGAATGGTGCGGTTTGCCATTCTGAAACACGGAGTAGCCGTATTCACCGATGAAGACACGCTTGCCGGAAATGCCGGGCTTCGGCGTTAATTTGGACTCGATGTAGTCGAGCACAGCTTTGATTTCCTCTGGCTTAGGCTCGTTCGTTACGTCGTACGCCGAGTAGGAAACAAAGTCCACCGGTACATGAGGCAGCACTTTATTGACCAGTGTGGGACGGTTTTCGCGGAGGGAGATCGTGGGGTGGTTGAGTTCGGTGTAATGCCAGACCTGAACGTCCTGATGGGGCGTGTCGCGTTTGGCGTCGTCCACGGCGCGCTGCCGGGTGGTCAGCCAGTCGATCATGCCCTGCACTTTCTCAGGGGTCATCTGGGCGTCGGCGGATTTGCTGATGCTGCCGCGCAGGAGGTTGTCGCCCTCCCAGTGTCCGAGATAGAAGGTCTTGCCGGTGCCACTGTAGGTTTTCAGCAAATGCACCACGAGGGCGTACATCTCTTGATATTCCAGCTCCGCATGGGCTTTGGAGAAGCCATTCTTCCACGAAGTGTTCGCAAAAGGCTCTGCCCAGAGCTGAAAATTGGCAAAGGGCATGTCCAGCACCTTGCGATGGCTAGGTTCGTCGCGTGCCAGTTCGACAAGTGAATGGGCGCCCGGGTACTGCTTCGTTTTGGGCCGCAGGTCGAATTTCATGCAACTCGCCCCCATGGCTTGGATGACCTCGGCGGACTCCACCAGAGGATCCTGGCTGGTGAACTGGTATTTGCCGCCGATGGCCTGGGTGCCGAGGATGTAGTTGAAACGATCCACCGTGGATGGTTCGGCTGCGTGCAGTAAATCAGTCATTCCTGCTGCAGCCAGCAGCAGGAGCGACGCCAGAGAATTGCTGAGGTGGGAGGGCATGGGAAGCCCAAGGGAAGCATGCTTTTCCCTCTGAGCACGCAAAGAGGCGTGATTTTGCCAATTTTCGTGTCCAAAGACGTATTTCTCAGGCCTTTTACTATCGACATGACACGGTCTCGCCTTCCAGCCCTCCTTTTACTTCTCACCTGCCACACTACGGGAGTGTCGTTTGCTGCAGACGACGATGCCGCGCGTTCGGCAATGAAATTCTTCGAAAACGAGGTGCGCCCGATCTTGGTGAAACGCTGTTTCGAGTGCCACAGCAAGACCAAGCAGAAAGGCGGCCTTCGTGTGGACAACATCGGCTATTTGAAGACGGGCGGCGACACCGGCCCCGCCTTGATTCCTGGTCATCCAGAGAAGTCGGCCTTGGTCGAGGCGATTCATTATAAAGACGAGGAGTTTCAGATGCCGCCCAAAAACAACGGTGGCAAGATGCCCGACGCTGAGATAGCGGTTCTCGAAAAATGGATCAAGCTGGGCGCGCCTTGGCCTCAGGATGCGGCTGAGAAAGTCGTCGTGACAGAAGGCGGCTTCACCGAAGAGCAGCGCAATTACTGGTTCTTCAAACCGGTGGCGAAAGTTTCACCGCCCACAGTGAAGAGTTCATGGGTGCGCAACGACATTGACCGGTTCGTCCTGGCGAAACAGATGGAGATGAAACTCGACCCGGCTACGGCAGCTGACCGTAATGAGCTGGTCCGGCGCGTGTATTTTGATCTGCATGGCCTGCCACCGACTCGCGAGCAGATCGATGCATTTGTAAACGACAAGGACCCGCGTGCTTATGAAAAGCTGGTCGATGAGCTGCTGGCCAGCCCCCAATACGGAGAGCGCTGGGCTCAGCACTGGCTCGATCTTGTGCGCTATGCCGAGAGCGACGGCTACAATGCTGATGAGTATCGCCCATCCGTCTGGCCCTACCGCGACTACGTCATCAAATCCTTCAACGACGACAAACCCTACGACCAGTTCGTGCGCGAGCAACTTGCGGGTGATGAGATTGCGCCGAATGACCCCAATGTGCTGATCGCCACCTGCTTCTTGCGCAATCCGGTATACGAATGGAACCAGCGCGATGTGAAGGGTCAGTGGGACATCATTCTCACCGACATGACGGACACCACCGGCGAGCTCTTCCTCGGCCTGAGCATGGGCTGCGCGCATTGCCACAATCACAAGTTCGATCCCATTCTGCAGAAGGACTATTACCGCCTGCGTGCCTTCCTGGCCCCGGTGCAATGGCGCGATGACATGAAGCTGGCGACTCCTGCTGAGAAGAAAGCTTTTGAAGAGCAGCAGGCCAAATGGGAAACCGCCACTGCTGACCTTCGCGCCAAGATGGACGCGCTGACGAAGCCTCTGGTCGAGCCGAAGGTGGAGCGCGCACTGACACGTTTCACTGAAGATTTGCAGGAAATGGTGCGCAAGCCGGATACGCAGCGCGAGGCCCTGGAAAAACAGCTCGCCGGATTGTGTGAGCGGCAATTGCAGCGCGAGCGCAAAACCTTTGATCCGATGAAGAGTCTCAAAACGGATGAAAAAAAGGCGGAATACAAGGCGCTGGCGGAGGAGTTGAAGAAATTCGACGAACTCAAGCCGAAACCTTTGCTGGATGCTTTTGTGGCAACGGATGCCGGGACGAAAGCACCCTCAGTAGCGCTCAAGACGCGCAAGGGTGAGCAGGAAATCGCGCCGGGTTTCCTCACCTTGCTGGAGCCGAAGGAGCCCGTGATCAAACCCATCGGCAATTCCACCGGCCGCCGTACTGTTCTGGCCAACTGGATCACGCGTCCTGACAACCGGCTCTCCACACGCGTCATCGTGAACCGTGTATGGCAGTATCATTTCGGCCGCGGCATCGTCGCGACGGCGAGCGACTTTGGCAAGCTGGGCGAAAAGCCCACGCACCCCGAACTGCTCGACTACCTCACCACCAAGTTCGTAGCGAACGGCTGGCATCTGAAGCCGCTGCACCGTGAGATCATGCTTTCCGCCACCTATCGCCAGACGGCACGGCGCGAGCCTACGACCGCCATTACGCAGATCGATCCCTCCAACCATTACCTGTGGCACTTCAATCCCCGCCGTCTTGATGCGGAGCAGGTGCGCGACGCTCTGCTGGCTGCCAGCGGAGAACTCGATCCGAAATCCGGTGGCCCTTCCGAAGATGGAAACGGCACACGCCGCTCCATTTACACGATGAAGAAGCGCAACAATCAGAACGAGCTGCTGCGCGCTCTCGATGCGCCCGCGGGTTTCGCCAGCACTTCCGAACGTCAAAGCACCACAACACCCACGCAGGCGCTGCAACTGCTCAATGGCGACTGGCTGCTGGCCCGTGCGCGCAAGCTCGCTGGACGCGTGGAAAATATTGATGATGTCTGGCTCGCCGTGCTGGGTCGCTTGCCGACGAAAATTGAACGCGAAAAGGCGGAATCCTTTTTGAAGAAGCGCGCCGGAACCGCGACTGCGCCGGTTGCTTCAAACGACGCGGATGAAAGCAGCGGTGCTTTCAAGGAGAACTCTCCGCATGAGCGTCTCATCGTACAAAACGGCGAGAAGGAAGGGGATGAATTTACGGTGGAGGCCATCGCGAGCCTCAACAGCGTTGATGTGAATGCTTCGGTGCGTACCATCGCCTCGCGCTGGTTCGGCGGGAAGGACAGCCTGGAGGCGTTTGGCTGGAGCCTTGGGGTGACAGGTGAAAAATCACGCTACAAGCCGCGCAACGTCATCATCCAGGTGGTTGGCGAGGATGAGAACTCCAACATCGGCTATCAGGTCGTGCCTTCGGACATCCACATTGAACTGGGTCGTCGTTATCACATTGCTGCACGTGTTTCATGCATCGGTCATACCGTCACCTTCACCGTGCGTGATCTCGACACGGCGGGAGCCTCTGCGCAGATTGTCGTGGTCCCCATGGACATTCGTTCGAAACTCAGCATGGGCTCTTCGCAGCTTGTGATTGGTGGTTTGCACAAACGCGCCCCCACTCACCAATGGGATGGCCGGATCGAGGCTCTGCGCGTGGCCAGTGGCGTGCTGGATGACAAGGCTCTCAATGAAGACTCGGAGAAATGGGCGGCTGGTCTCGTCATCTGGCGTTCTGCAGATCCGCTGACTTCGCAGCTGGCGTGGTCGGGTTCGGACGCGAAAACGGTTGAGGCGGACGATCCCTTCCATCAGGCCATGAATGATCTCTGCCAGGTCCTTTTGAACACCAACGA
>JAPLUN010000436.1 GCA_026397715.1 Verrucomicrobiota bacterium | reverse complement strand
CCGCCGTGACGATCTCCACCAACATGGCCGGTCGTGGTCCGGACATCAAGCTGGGCGAAGGCGTCTCCGAACTCGGCGGCCTCTTCGTGCTGGCCACCGAGCGCCATGAAAGCCGCCGCGTGGACCGCCAGCTGCGCGGACGTTCCGCACGTCAGGGAGACCCCGGCGAGAGCAAATTCTTCCTCAGCTTTGAAGACGACCTCATGCGCAACTTCGGCGCCGCCGAGCGCATGACGAAGATGATGGAGCGCTTTGGCATGAAGGAGGGTGAAGAACTCCAGCACCCCTGGCTTAACCGCAGCGTGGAAACCGCGCAGAAGCGTGTGGAACAGCGCAACTACGTCTGGCGCAAGCGCGTCCTCGAATACGATGACGTGATGAACCAGCAGCGCGAAGTCGTCTATGAATGGCGCAACGACGTGCTGAACAGCAACGACACGCGGATTCTCATCAACGATGCCGTGGAAAAGGGCATCACGGAGCGTCTCGGTGCCTTCGTGCCGAAAGACATCAAGGGCGATGACGTGGCCGATTATGAAGGTCTGCTCGCCTGGGTGAACATGACGTTCCCGGTGGGTCTGAAGACGTTGGATGATGACTTCAGGAAGCTCGATTTCGAAGCCAAGTCCGCTTACCTGAAGGACAAGATCCTCGGTGCCTATGAGGTGAAGGTGGGCACCGCCAACCCGACCGCTTTGCAGGAGATCGAGAAGATGATCCTCCTCAACGCCATCGACCGCCTGTGGCAGGAGCACCTGTATGCGCTGGATGCCCTGAAGGAAGGCGTGGGTCTGCGCACCTACGGCCAGAAAGATCCGCTCATCGAGTTCAAGCAGGAAGCCTTCACGATCTTCGCGGAACTGATGAACAACATCAACGGCGAAGTCCTCGGCAACCTCTTCCGCAGCACGCAGCAGCTTGCCGCGTTTGAGCAGTTCCTGGCCCAGATGGCCCTGCAGGGCGGTGAAAACGAAGCGCCGCAGCGCCGTGAAGAAGAGGAAGAAGAGAAGCCCGAAGCCGCCCCCAATCCGGGCCGCGACGGTCCCCGCCTCATCCTCCCCAGCAGCGCCGCCAAACCCAAGCCCAAAGCTGCCCCCACCACCGTCGGTCGCAACGACCCATGCCCCTGCGGCAGCGGGAAGAAGTACAAGCAGTGCTGCGGGCGAATGGCATGAGCTGACCGATCCAATCCTTGAGCGTGCCCAACCGCCCGCATGCGTCCCCTCTTAATCGTCTTTTATCTGCTGCTGATTGGGCGCTTGTTTCTGCTGGATGGCGTGCTCGAACCGACGAATGACGAGGGGCTGTGGCAGTGGAATGCACGCTGCGAGCAGTGGAATCTGCCGACGCATGGCATTCTCCACAGTGCCTTGAGTCCGGTGAACCACGCGATCAATCGCGTGCTCTATGCGCTCGTTTTACCTTCGGTCATGGCCAAGCGGGTCGTGTGCTCGCTGCTGGTCGCCGCCGCCGCCGGGTTTGCCTGTCTGCGGCTGGTGCGCAGGGGAAACGGGGCGGGTGCCGCTGTGCTCCTGGCGTGGCTGTGGCTGGATCCTTATCTGTTTCGGATGGGCAGCTGGGCAATTCTTGAGCCGCTGCTGATGTTTGGCCTCGTGGCATGGTATGGCATTGGAGGACGCAAAGATCTAAGCCTGCTTGACACCCTGCTGCTCGGAGTGCTTACGGGTCTGCTGATTGGTGTGAAGCTCACGATCATCTGGCTGCCCGCGGGTGTGTGTGCCAGCCTGTTGTTCATGAGGAAGTTCAAGGAACTGGCCATCTTCATGGCCGTGACCGCAGGTGTCATCGCGATCTGCTACGGTTCAGTTTACCTGTGTGTCGATCATGAGCGGTTCCAAGAGATCTGGCGTCAGCATACGGTCGCGCGGACTGATCCTGTGGCCAATGTGCTGGGAGTCTTCAATGGACTGCCGGATTTCCGTGCGGCTTTTTACATGGCCACAGCGCTCCTGGGCGGAGGCTGGTGCGTGTGGCGTGCGTTTCGCAGTGGCAGCGCGCTTGGGGCTGCCCCTTGGGCAGTGATCGCGGGTCTGGCGGCTCTCGCCACGCAGTCCTGCCGGCCTGAGCGGTACTTTTTTCCCGTGGCTTTCCTGAGCCTGCTGGCTGCCATGGATGCGGGACTCTTCCGTGAATGTCACCGTCGGGTCGTTGCTTTGCTGCTGATCGTGGCGATGGGCGTGAATGTCTTATGGTGGCGCAGCTTTGTCATCTCTCCTGCCAATGCGGGCGGCTGGGCCGTGCATGAGAAACTCAAGGACGCCGCCGCTGGGCGGATCATCGCTGCTCCCCCATGCCTGGCACTGGATCTCAGGTGTGATGTGCAGCCCACATCGATTGGGTTGCTGGCGCTGCCTGCGAATGAAAGCTACCAGCCGGATGTGCTGGCGGTGCAGATCGAAGCGGCTGAGCCAACAGCAGGAGATGCACGCATGACAGCCGAACTGATTCGCAGGGGCGCTGTCGTCACCGCCAAGGGCTTTTACCGACTTTACGAGGCACCCGGGGCTCCACCTCCCACCCCATCCCAATGAGCGAAAAAGAACCAGTGGTCGTCATCATTGGAGCGGGGCCTGCCGGGCTGACGGCTGCCTACATGCTGGGCAAGGCCGGCATCCAGGTGGACATCCTTGAAGCGGACCCGAAGCTGGTCGGCGGCATCTCGCGCACGGTGAACTACAAGGACTGCCTCTTTGATATCGGCGGGCATCGGTTTTTCTCCAAGTCCGCCGAGGTGGAGAGCCTGTGGGACGAACTGCTGCCTGACGGCATGCTGGAGCGCCCGCGCTCGTCACGCATCTACTACCGTGGGAAGTTCTTTGCCTATCCCATCGTGGCGTTTGATGCACTGATGAAGCTGGGCATCTGGGAGTCGTTTTGCTGCGTCATGTCCTACTTGAAGGCGCGCATCTCGCCGGTGGCGAAACCGGCGAGCTTTCAGGACTGGGTGAGCAACCAGTTTGGTGCGCGTCTCTTTGAGATCTTTTTCAAGACTTACACCGAGAAGGTGTGGGGCATGAGCTGCCGGGACATCTCCGCAGACTGGGCTGCGCAGCGCATCAATGGACTCTCGCTCTTTTCCGCCATCAAGAATGCGCTTTGGCGCCCGCGTGAGAAAGCGGGCTCCGGCGTTATCAAGACGCTCATCAATACTTTCCGTTATCCAAGGCGCGGGCCGGGAATGATGTGGGAGGCCTGTGCGGCCAAGGTCGTTGCCCAAGGGGGGCGCATACACATGGGCACTCGATTTGTCAGCGGTGCCTACGACGCCACCACGCAGCGGTGGACGGTCACGCATCGCGATGCATCTGGCAAAGTGCATGAGCTCAAATCGCAGCACCTCATTTCCTCCGCGCCGATTGCCGAGCTAATTCCCAGCCTGAGTCCCGCGCTGCCTGCCAAAGCTCAGGCTGCGGCAAAGGCGCTGCGTTATCGTGACTTCATCACCGTGGTCCTGATGTATCGTCATGCGGATGTCTTTCCTGACAACTGGCTCTACATTCATGACCCCAATGTGAAAGTCGGGCGCATTCAAAACTTCAAGTCGTGGTCGCCTGAGATGGTGCCGGACAAGAGCATCGCCAGCTACGGCCTAGAGTACTTCTGTTTCGAAGGAGATGGCCTGTGGACGAGCTCGGATGAAGACCTCCTCGCACTCGCCAAAAAGGAGATGGAGCAGCTCGGTCTGGCCAAGTCCTCCGAGTGGGTGGACGGCTGCATCGTCCGGCAGGCGAAGGCTTATCCGGTATACGATGCCGACTACGCCACGCACGTCAGCGAAATCCGGCAGGCCGTCACGGAGCACCTGCCAAGCCTGCACCTCATCGGCCGCAATGGCATGCACAAGTACAACAACCAGGATCACTCCATGATGACGGCCATGCTCTGCGCCCGGAACATCATCCAAGGGTCCAATCTTTACGACCTCTGGCAGGTGAACCAGGATGCGGAGTACCATGAAGGGCATGCGCCTGAGAATGAGGGCGGCAGGCTTGTGCCGGTGCGGTTGCCGGAGGGTGGGTGAGGGGAGGCTTTGCTGGACAGGGATTCGGCTTGCTCCTTCGCTTTTTCTTGGCTCAACTCCTTCCATGCGCCTCCTCCTCCCGCTCCTTTTTGCACTCTCCTTTTCCGCCCTCGCGGTGGATGACTACAAACTCGGACCGCTCTCGCAGGAGAAACCAGACGTGCCGAAAGGGAAGGTGATCCCGATGCCGGTGCATGAGTCGAAGATCTACGCGGGGACGAAGCGTGACTGGTGGATCTACGTGCCGGCTCAGTACAAGGCGGAGCAGCCGGCGAACCTGATGGTGTTTCAAGACGGGCACGATTATGTGGGCCTGAAGGGCGCGTGGCGGGTGCCGGTGGTGTTTGATAACCTGATCGCAAGCGGGGATATGCAGCCCACCATTGCGATCTTTATCAATCCCGGCCACAGCGGCGAAACGAAGCCGCAGAGCGCGTGGAAGAACAACAACCGGGGCAAGGAGTACAACACGCTGGGGGATGTGTATGCGCGTTTCCTGCTGGAAGAAATCATCCCGCAGGTGCAGAAGGATTACAAGCTCACGGAGAATCCTGAAGGCTGGGCCATCGCCGGAGCCAGCAGCGGGGCGATCTGCGCCTTCACGGTGGCATGGGAGCGGCCGGACAAGTTTCGCAAGGTCTTCTCCACCATCGGCAGCTACGTCGATCTCGCGGGCGGGCATGTCTATCCTTCCATCATCCGCCTCACGGAGCGCAAACCGCTGCGCGTGTATCTGCAGGATGGCAGCAGCGATCTCGACAATCCCTATGGCAACTGGCCGCTGGCAAACCAGCAGATGGCCAAGGCGCTGGCCTATCAGCAGTACGATTACACCTTCACCTTTGGCGACGGCGCGCATAACAGCAAACAGGGCGCGAGCCTCTTCCCGGAGGCGATGAAATGGCTGTGGCGGAAGTGAAAATCATGGGCTCGCAGCCTGCTTGGACCGGGCAATCGGCCAAAAATGGGTGCCAAGGCGAATTTTCATTGTGAATAACTCGGTTTCCACCTTGACACATTCTCCAATCCTCTTACCATCGCGGCCCCTTCTTTCCCAGTCGGAAGATATTTCGTACACAGCACTAATGAAGACGTTTTCAGCAAAAGCCCAGGAGCAGAACCCCACATGGTGGGTCATCGACGCCAAGAACCAAATTCTTGGAGACGTCGCAGTTACCGCAGCCAACCTCCTGCGCGGTAAAAACAAGCCTATTTTCACCCCACACGTTGATACGGGTGATTTCGTGGTCGTCCTGAACGCCGCCGAAGTCCGCCTGACCGGCAAAAAGGAGATCCAAAAGATCTACACCTCGAAAGCTGGCTACGTCGGCAATCAGAAGATCGAAAACGTTGAGCGCGTCCGCGCCCGCCGTCCTCAGCTTCTCGTCGAGCGCGCTGTGAAGGGAATGGTCCCCCACAATCGTCTTGGCCGCGCTGTCATGGGCAAGCTGAAGATCTATGAGGGTGCAGCGCATCCCCATGAGGCGCAGAATCCAAAGCCTGTCGTCATCGCCTAATTCTTTCCCTGTTACCTATCGCATGAGCAAGCCTCTCAAAACCA
>JAPLUN010000374.1 GCA_026397715.1 Verrucomicrobiota bacterium | reverse complement strand
GGCGAGCCTGAACGTGCGCGAGATCGATCCCGCCGTTCGCTTTGATCTCGTGCGCCAGTTCCGGCGCGCCTCGCTCGACTATGCGCTGACGAATTCCTTCGGTTTCGGCGGCACCAACGCAACCCTCGTGGTGCAAAGGAGGTCCGCATGAACGCGCGCAATATCTCCATCCGTGGTGTCGGCGCCGTGAGCTCCGCTGGCTGGAGTGCCGCCGCCATGCACGCAGCCGTGCTGGCGGGAACACCGCTGCCCTCCCGATCCTGCGCCCGTCCCGGCGATGTTCGGAACTGGCCCTGTGAATCCCGCTTTGCCCCCCCCGCCCCGCCGGAAAAGGTCGCGCGTCATCCGCGCCTGCGCCGCTCCAGCGCGATCACCCGCTACTCCGTGGCTGCGGCCTTGGAGGCCCTGGCTGATGCCGGGCACGACCCCTCTGCGCCGCCTCCCGGCCTGGGCATCCTGTTCGTCATGATGAACGGCTGCGTGAACTACACCGGCCGCTTTTACGACGAGGTGCTGCAAAATCCCGCGCAGGCCAGCCCGTTGATCTTTCCTGAAACGGTGTTCAATGCCCCCGCCTCGCATGTCGCCTCCTTCCTCGGAGTCGATGGCGCGGTCAGCACGCTGCTGGGCAGCCCAAACTCCATCATGGAGGCGCTCGACACCGCCGCGTTCTGGATTGGCAGCGGCATCGTGGAGGACTGCCTGCTGATCGCCGCGGAAGAATGCGACTGGCTCAGCGCCGAGGCGCTCACCTACTATCATCCCAAGCTCATCGGTTCCGAAGGTGCCGGAGCACTCCTGCTCTCCGCCAGCGGCGGTGGCCCCCGCGTCAGCGAGATCATCGGCCCGCTGGGCTACCTCTCCTGGCAGGAGCGCTGTGAACTGCTGCCGGAACTTGCCGCGCAAACGCTGGCGCAGTTCCAAGGTCCGGCCACGCTCATCAATGATCGCACCGGGATCGCCAAACTGGACCACACGGAAATCGCCGCCTGGTCCGGACGTCCTTGGGACGCTGTGCTCAGCCCGAAGTACGTCCTCGGTGAAAGCATGGGTGCCAGCAGCGCCCTGCAGCTTGTCCTTGGAACACTGGCCGTGCGGCAGACGCAGCAGCCCGTGGTTATCTCCATGCCCGGCTCCAACACCGCCGCCTACGCGTGTGTGCTGACGCCGTAGCTCATTTCGGCGCTCCGGGCATTTTCATTTCGTTGTAGCCTGCGGGCGGCACAAACTCCTCCGGAGCCACCGTCTCTTCTTTGGCAGAGACCAGGTGAGAGACCACGCTCTTGCCCATCATCGTCATTTCGGATTTCACCACCATGCCGTCGAAATCGGATGCCTGTGGTGAAATGCCGGACACCGCGCCGCCCATCACCTTGCCGAGCTTGTCGCTGATGGCGCTGATCTCCGCGTGTTTCGGGAAATCCTTGGCCACCCAGAAGCGGCCTTTGCCCAGCGTACCTTCCCAGGTGTAAATTTCAGCATCCCACTCGCCGACTTTCTCTTTCTGCCCCGTCGCCACGGGCTTGGCTGCCGGCTGGCCACCCGGCCCCTTTCCCGTCTTTTCCAAGGAGGCCTTCAGCGTCGCCAGATCCATCTTCATCATCATTTTCTGCGCATGCATCATCATGACCATGCCCTCAGCCCCCAAAATGGCTGACATCTTGTCTCCCATGTCCACCCTTGCCTGCTCTCCCTTGATCTTCGTGGTGACCACGGTCTCCTTGCCCTCCGCGTCAGTTTTCTGCACCAGCACCCAGTCGGCGCGGGCATGGGTGGCGGCCAGCAGCAGGACAATCAAAGAAAGAAAGCGCGATTTCATAAGTGCCGCAGGTTACCCTGAAACACAGCCCGGGGTCAATCATGAACGTCTCTGGTCTTGAACTGCATTCTTCCGCCCCTCATGATCGTTCTTTCCGCATGAGCCGTCTTTCCGCCTTCATCCGCCACCACCTCGCCGGCTCCGGTATGCTCATCGCACTGCTGCTGCTCTGCGTCTTCTTCAGCATCGCCACCTGGACAACGCAATACCCGCAGAATGCCGCCGCAGCCAAAGACGTCGTCTCCCAGATCAACCCGAACGCGAAAGTCCTCATCGTCGTGCGCCCGACCACCGCAGACACCACCTTCGCCAAAGCTCTCCAGGCAGAACTCGGCTCCCGCGCTGAAATCGTTCAAGGCGAACCCAAAGATGCGCGCGCCGCGCTGGTGCGTGCTGCTGCAGCAGGCGGCATCGATGTGATCGCCTGCAATCAGGCCACCGCATCCTGGCTCGTGTTCAGTGACCTCCCCGCCGACTTCCCCGCGCTCAAAAACGCCCGCGTGGTACGCCCCCGGCCCCATGCCTGGCCCGTCTTCCTCAAGACCGACAACCTGCTCAACATCGCCAATCAGATCGCCGTCATCGCCATCCTCGCCATCGGCATGACGCTGGTCATCATCACCGCTGGCATCGATCTCAGCGTGGGCAGCCTGATCGCCCTCTCCGCCGTCATCACCACGATCATCGTGCGTGATTTCTGCGGCGGTGTGCACGCCGGAGCCGCTGGCATGTTCGCCGCTGGACTCGGCGGCATCGCTTTGTGCGGTGCGTGCGGCCTGCTCTCCGGCGCCTTCATCACCCGCCTGCGCATGCCGCCCTTCATCGTCACGCTGGCAATGATGCTCGTGGGCAGCGGCCTTGCCTACCGCCTCGCCGAAAATCAATCCGTCTACCAGGTGCCGGATTCCTTTGCCCGGCTGGGACGCGGCTCCGATCTTCTGGGCCTGCCCAACGCCGTGGTCCTCATGCTGCTGCTCTACGCCGCCGCTCACATCATGATGACGCAGACCCGCCTCGGCAGAAACCTCTACGCCGTCGGTGGCAATTTGGAAGCCGCGCACCTTTCCGGCGTGCCCGTCCAGCGTGTCATCCTCATCGCCTATGTCCTGTGCGGGCTGCTCGCCGGGCTCGGTGGTGTCGTCACCGCCTCCTTGCTCAAAAGCGGCTCGCCCACCTACGGCCAGATGTACGAGCTCTACGTCATCGCCGCCGTCGTGGTGGGCGGCACCAGCCTCAGCGGTGGCAGAGGCACCATGCCCGGCACCCTCATCGGTGCCTTCATCATCGCCGTCATCCAAAACGGCATGAACCTCACCAATGTCGAAAGCAACACGCAAAAAATCGTCCTCGGCCTCGTCATCCTCTGCGCCGTTCTCGTTGATCGTGTGCGTAAGTAGAAATCAAAACTCATGTTCAACTCCTGGCTCCCTGAATCTCAAGATCGACTCCCGCTGACGTGGTGGAAAACGCACCCCGTCTATCTCGCCGCCATCATCGCACTCGGCGGAGCTGCGAGCATGATCATCACTGCGGTGCTCGGTTACGACTTGATGGGGCATTTTGTCTTCACTTATGACAGCGCCTTTCGTCAGCTCCATCTCTGGACGCCTCTGACCTACATCTTCGTCAATCCTCCCAGTCTCTGGACACTCGTCGGCTGTCTCCTGCTCTGGAATTTTGGCGAAGCCGTGGAGCGTCACCTGGGCCGACGTGCCTTTGTCCGGCTGCTGCTCCTGCTGCTGCTGGTTTCACCTTTGCTCGTCACTTTAATCGCCCTTTCCGGTGGTCGTGGATTCGCCTGCATGGGCATCACGCAGCTTGAGTTCGGCGTCTTCATCGCCTTCGCCACGCTGTATCCGAATGCGAAGCTCAACATCCTCATTCTCGCCATCGATGCCTGGGTGCTTGCCGCCGTCTTTGTGGGCATCAACGCTCTCGTTTGCATTGGCGGCCGCGACTGGTCATCCCTGTTCCTCCTCGCCGCCAACGTCGGCACCGCCTACGCCTTCATCCGCTATGAAACAGGAGCCTTGAAGCTCCCCTCCCTGCCCAAACGTTCGCCGCCGCAGACGAAGAAACCCGCGAAAAAAAGCATCACTCCCACCGTCGATGACATCCTCGACAAAATCAGCCATCAAGGCATGCAAAGCCTCACCGCCGAGGAGCGCCACATCCTCGACCAGGCGAGCGATCAGATGAAGCGTAAACGTTGAAGCCGACGCGTCATGACACACTGCGCTGTTCTTGCAATCACGCTGGCCATGCTCTCGCTGGCAGCTGCACCGGTGAAAGCACAGTCTGAGACTCTGCCATCTCCCAGCACGAGCTGGCGCGAGCTTGTTCCCGGCATCGAGCTTAGCCTTTTCCCCGCGCCCGGCGGTAAAGGGCAGATGCAGATTGTACGCGTCGATGCACGCAGCCATTCGTTGCGCCTTTGCTCCTCCTCTGCCAGCCAGCCAGCCCATGCTCACCGTGGAGGAGTGGGCGGCCAAACAAAAGCTCTGTCTCGTGATCAACGCAGGCATGTATGACAAGGATGGCAGCACCCACTGCGGCTATCTCAAAAACGATGACCTCATTGGGCCCGCCGTGCTTCGCAGCGATTACTCATCCATCTGCGTCTTCACGCCTCTCGCCAAAGGATCCGCGCCCTTTCGACTGCTCGACACCGACGATGCCAGCATAGAGAAAAACATTCTCTCCCAATATGCCGTCGCGGTACAAAACCTCCGCCTCATCAAACACCCGGGTGAGAACCGCTGGAAGCAGCAGCCCAAATTGTGGAGCGAGGCGGCGCTGGGAGAGGACAAGCATGGCAACGCCTTGTTTATCTTCTGCCGCACGCCCTCCACGATGCATGACTTCAATGAGCACCTGCTGAAGCTGCCACTCAGCCTTGTGAGCGCCCAACATCTGGACGGTGGCCCGCCCGCGTCGTTCTATCTGAACTGCGGGGGTGTTGTCATTCGCAGCATGGGCAGCTTTGAGTCGGGATTCAATGAGACCAACGGCAGCCAGAGATTCTGGCTGCTGCCTCATGTGATCGGAGTCAAAGCTCCCTGAGATCCTGCACTACCGCAGCACCACACGGCACGGAGCGCCGTCGGCACCTTCCAGTTTGAGCGGCAGGCAGATCAACTCGTAGTAGCCGGATTTGATCTCAGCCAGATTGAGGCCTTCGATCACCCAGATACCAGCACCGAGCATGATCTGATGCGTTTCCACACCGTCCTTGTTGAAGCCGCCGATGCTGAGGTAGTCGACACCCACGGTCACCACGCCTTGATCCACGAGGTACTGCGCGGCGTCCGCACGGATGGAGACGAAGTCCTTGTCGAACTCGTTCATCGCCCAGCTGCGTGTCGAGTTGCGCGTCTTGAACAATACACGCTGGCGCGGGGCTATCTTGAGCTTCTTCAGGTCATCCACCGTGATTTGATCCTCACAGTCGAGCAGCTCAAAAACACGGCAGCGGCCGATCACCGGCTCCAGCGGCATCTGCTCCATTGTCAAACCATCGGCGATGAAATGTCGCGGCGCATCCATGTGCGTTCCCGTGTGGGCGCTCATGCTCAGGTGCGTCAGATTGCACACGGCGCCGTCGTCCATGCTGACCACACGTTTGATGTGGCATTCAGGGTCACCGGGCCAGTGTATCATGCCGTCGCGCAGGGGGACGGAGATGTCTTTCCAAGGTCGTTTCATAAGGACTAATACGAACCTGAGAGCAGGGTCTACGCAAGAGCTTGTTTTTATTTTACGTTTTCTAGAGATGACCCAGCTTCCTCGTCGTCAATTCGTTAAATCCACTGCAGCCGCAGTATTCGGCTTCCAAATCGTGCCTCGTCACGTCATTGGTGGTCCCGGATTCACTCCGCCCAGTGAAAAAGTAAATCTCGGCTGCATCGGCATCGGTGGTCAGGGTGGTGGAGACATCAGGGATCTGGATGACTCCGGCCTCGCGAATATCGTGGCTCTCTGCGACGTGGATCTCGACCACTCCGCCGGCACGATCAAAAAATACCCGGGAGCCAAGCTCTACCGCGATTACCGCGAGCTGATCGACAAGCAGAAGGACATCGACGCCGTTCTCGTGGCCACGCCGGACCACGTGCATGCGCCCGCAAGCATCATGGCCATGCGCGCCGGACGCCACGTCTATGTGGAGAAGCCGCTCGCCCACACCATCGCCGAGGCACGTGCCATGCGCGATGTGGCTGCGGAGACCAAACGCGTCACCCAAATGGGCAACCAGGGCCATGCCAGCGAAGGCATCCGCCTCACCCGCGAATGGATTCAGGCTGGAGCCATCGGCAAAGTCTCCGAGGTGCATGTGTGGTCCGACCGCCCCGGCAAATTCTGGGATTCCCAAGGCAAAGCCTACCCCACCGACACACCGCCTGTGCCCAAAAATCTGGACTGGGACCTCTGGCTCGGCCCGGCCAAAGTACGTGCCTACCATCCCGACTTCTGCCCGCGCAAGTGGCGCGGCTGGTGGGACTTTGGCTGCGGTGCCCTCGGCGACATGGCCGTGCACAACGCCGACCCCGCCTTCTACGCGCTCGATCTCGATGCCCCCGATTGGGTCGAGGCAGAGAACGGCCCGAGCAACAACCAGTCCTACCCGACCTGGAGCATCATCACCTACCACTTCCCCGCCAAAGGCGACCGCCCTGCCGTGAAGATGGTCTGGTATGACGGCGGGAAGCTGCCCCCACGTCCGGAAGGTCTCGAAGAAACGCGCAACCTCGGCGACAACGGCATCTACTTCGTCGGCGACAAAGGCTGCATCCTTGCTGGCGGCTGGTCCGGCACTCCGCGCATCGTGCCCGAGACCAAGATGCAGCAGTTCGTCATCCCCGCGAAAACGATCCCTCGCTGCCTGAGCGGCCACCGCAAAGAATTCCTTGAAGCCTGCAAAACCGGCAACCCGCAGGATGCCAAGTCCGGCTTCTGGTATTCCGCCCCCTTCACCGAATCCCTCCTCGTCGGTCTGCTCGCCGTTCGCTTCGGCAAACGCGTCGAATGGGACACCAAGGCCCTCAAATCCCCCAACACGCCGGAAGCGGATGCGATCATACACAAGGCGTATCGCGCGGGATATGGGATTTGACGGAGAATAGAGGCCTCCGTTCCGCACCCACAAATCTATTCATTCCCTCCATCCGAGCGAGGATTCTACGCTCATGCCGAGCACTTCCATTTCAGCCGCTGCTGACGCGGGCAGCAAACGCGGACAAGCGGCTTCTTCCCAGTCTTCGCTATGCGTCGAGAAAAGTCCCTTGTTCAGCTTAGAACCGCCACGGAAGCCTTCACGCGTGACACTGGAACAGGCACAAGCGCAGTTTCAATGGCACAAAGCGCAGGCGTCAGGCTCATAGTATAGGCCGTCAACTGATCGAAGCGTCTCGAAAGTCGATCTATTAAACGAATGTGGGAAGAAGCTTGAGGAAGCGAGTAAAAACTGCCAAGTAGCTTCAATGCCTGAAATTTCCCTCGTCGAGTACGCCGCCAATTTCGACCGCGCAACCCTCCAGCCAAAGCTGGCTGAAGCGGAACAAGAGCGTCAGCAAATCATAGAAGCCTTCCCACTAAACAGCTTTATTGATCTGCCTCTGGAGCGGTATGCATTGCGAGATAAAGACCGAACCACCCTCTGCTATTCTCTTGAGTTTGGTTCAAAAGCTCTAGGCAGCATGAAGGGTGGAAGCGCGGATAAGCTGGGCATTTATTTTCATGTTAAATCTGGGCAGTGGAAGAGTTCGATACCAGGTGTTCCCAACTTCGAGGATGCGTGGAAAGGTTTGCGATCAGATTTTTATGACGCCGTTAAATTGGCACAGAATAACCAATGGGAGAAAATCGATGCATTGCAATTTGCCTGTTACACCCCCGCTCTGCGGACAAAATGGCTTCATGTTCATTGCCCTAATGAAGTGCTTCCTATTTATTCTTTTGCACATCTAACTCATTACATCGAGCAGCTTGGAAGCAAGTTCATACGGCAGCAGGGTAAGTCTACATCTGCTGCCAATCATCAGCTTGTGACGCTGCTTCGTAACATACCACAACTCAAGGAATGGACTCTGTGGCAAATAGGACAGCTCTTATACCTCTGGAACCCACCGAAAAAGAAAGAAAAGACGACGCTTAACGCAAACGATGAAGAGGTAATTCGCTATGTCAAAATCGCTCCCGGCAGCAACGCCAAATTCTGGGGTGACTGTCTAGAGCACGGTTATATCTGCGTGGGCTGGGACGCGGTGGGTGACATTCGGACTATGGCTACTGTGGAGGAACTTGAAGAACGCTTCAATGAGGTTTGGCCGCCACAAAATGGAGGAGAGCGAAGAAAAAACCGTGAAAAGGCCGAAGAAGTCTGGACCCTGCGCGAACTTGACGCGGGAGATTTCGTCATTGCCAACCAAGGCAAAAGCCGCATTCTGGGTGTCGGCACCGTGACTGATGCTGGTTATGAATATGATAGTAACCGGGCAGATCATAAGCACGTCGTTCACGTGAAATGGGATACCAGCTATGAACGCACAATTCCGAAACAAGAAAATTGGGCATTTGTGACAGTCGCCGATTTGACGGAAGAACAGAAAAAAATGATTTTTGAAAAGGCTGCCCAGTCACTCGTATCGAGTTCACCCATGCCCACTCAATCACTGAATCAGATTCTATATGGTCCACCGGGTACAGGGAAGACCTATCGAGTTATCCGCGAAGCGGCAGCCATTGTCGCCAAACAGCTACTTGTGAATGATGCAGAGGCCAAGACCGTCTATGACCTCGCCTTTGTTGAAGGCCGTGTGCAATTGGCCACGTTCCACCAGTCGTTCAGCTACGAGGACTTCATTGAAGGCATCCGCCCTGTGATGGAAGATGGGAGCGAGGCGAAATTCCAAGTGCGCGACGGCGTTTTCAAAAAGATTGCCACGGAGGCACTTTTTGCTTGTTTGGAGCCAATCGAAATTTTGGAAGAACCAACCACTTCAGAACTGGGTGCAGAAACGACTGTGAAGAGGCCCGGACCAGGAACGATCACGGGCAGAGTGTGGGACATCATTGAGCGTCTTTCCGAAGCATCCCAAGGAGTGGCTTCACGAGATAGCGTGCTGAGAGAATGTCTCGCCGCAGGCATCAATGCCAGCACGGCCAACACCCAATACAGCCGCTGGAGAAAAAGCCTGCGTTCAGCAGAGCCCAACAGTACTGCAGAAGAGGCCGTGCCGGACACAAGTTCAACAGAACCCAAACTGGAGGTTAATCGCAAGAAGGCTATTGAGAACTATCTCCGCATAGGCTCCGCATCCGGCTGGCAACTCCGCACAGACAAAAACTTCCCGCCTTACGTCCTTATCATCGACGAGATCAATCGTGGAAACATCAGCCGCATCTTTGGTGAGTTGATCACCCTAATCGAGGACGATAAACGTGAAGGTGGCGAGAACGCCCTGCGAGTCACTCTGCCTTGCTCGCGCGAGCTTTTCACTGTACCACCGAATTTGTTCCTGCTCGGCACGATGAACACAGCAGACAAGTCGCTG
>JAPLUN010000388.1 GCA_026397715.1 Verrucomicrobiota bacterium | reverse complement strand
CCGAGGGTGAAATCGAGCCAGCGTTCCTGTTCGTCGTAGAGGTAGTGGTTCTTTGCCTGCGGGGTCTCGGTGTGCAGGGTTTTGTATTTCAGGACGCCATCCAGCAGGGCGCGTGTGGGGTTCATGCCGCTGCGGCCTTCGCTGAAGAGGGTCTGCGTCAGGATGCGGAGGGTCTGCGCATTTCCCTCGAAGCCGCCGTAGGGGGCCATGAGGTGGTGGAGGGTGCGCTCCCCGGCATGGCCAAAGGGAGGGTGGCCGAGGTCGTGGCTGAGGCAGGCGCTTTCGACGAGATCGGAGTCGATGAAGCACTCATCGTCCAGATACTCGCTCTGCTGGGTGAGCCAGCCGCAGATGCTGCGACCGATCTGTGCCACCTCGATGCTGTGGGTTAGGCGGGTGCGGTAAAAATCGTACTCGCCGGACAAGAAGACCTGGGTCTTGTTTTGCAGACGGCGGAAGGCGCTGCTGTGGATGATGCGGTCGCGGTCGATCTGGAACGGGCTGCGATACTCACCGGCGTGGGCAGGGCGTGAATCGAGCGTTTCGAGGTCGAAGGAATTGTAAAAGCGGTTCGCAGGCATGCGGTGGGTACCGCGATGCTAGCAGGTCGTGGCGGGCGGGCAAGGCTGCTGCTTCAGCGTTCCCTGCGGAAGGCAAACTGCTCTGGAGGCACCTGATTCCCGTCGTCCGCATCTCTTTGGCGACGTTTGCCACCGACGAAGGCGGGCTTGAAGGGCAGGTCCTGTGCCTTTTTAATCTCGTCATCTGTCACGCCCTTGGCCCGCAGGCGGCTGCGTTCGTAGATTCGATATTTTTGGATCTCTAACATGGGGGTTGTGGACTGAGACTCCCAAGGAAGGAGCCGTGTTCAAAACTGCCCCGTGTTTAGCAGCACCAAGGTGCAGGCTTCCTCGCAGGCAATTCCGGCTTTTTGCAAAGCGTCTGCGAGTGGCGCATTTTCCGCGCCAGGATTAAAAATTATCCTGCGCGGCTTGAGAGCAATCAGCTTGTCCTGCAATCCGGATGAGATGGCTGAGCCGACATACATCGTCACCGTATCCACCGGCCCTGAGATCAAGCCCACATCAGCCACCACGGGGATGCCCTCTATTTCAGTCAGCTTGGGACGCACCGGCACGACTTCATGCCCGTGTTTCCTGAGCAGAAGCAAAGCGCGATGGCTGTAGCGCTCTGGGTTATTGCTGGCACCGATGATGACGACGGTTTCTTTGTTCATTCCTTTTGATCCTCCTCATCCAGATGGAAATGATGCAGGGCACGATGCGCGGCAGGTGCGAGCACGATGCCCACGAGCGAAATGAACACCAAGCCGCTGAAGAGGGCGTAGAAAGAGGCGAAGACTTTGGCGGCGTCTGATGGCAGGTCTCCCATCGGTCCCATGCCGCCCAGGATCATCGAGGCGTTTAAAAGGCTGTCGATCCAGGTGAATTCGGCGATGTAATGATAACCCAGGATGCCGATACCCAGTGCCACACCGATCACGATCAGCGCGATGGAGGCATACTTGATCACGCGCTGGATAAAAACCAAACGCGGGGCGAGAGGATCGGTGCGTGATTCAAACATGGTGAGCTACCATCCCGGGGAGGCCACGAATTGCAACACCGGCTCAGCCTTTCCGAGTTCATTGATGCGCACCGTGCCGTCGTGACAGCCGGTGATGATCCGTGTGAGTTTGTCGATGCGTTGTAGGAGAAGCACATTCACGCGGTCTCCATACAGCGTGATCTTGTCCTTCGTTTTGCGGGCTTTGGCATCCATCGAAACCACCGAACCGCTGCCCATGGCGGCCAGAGGCGTCCCGGCATCCAGAAAGCCCAGCGCCAGCATTTCGGTGCGGCCGCCCGGCCTCAGAGTGCCGTCCTTCGCTGCATCGCCATTGCGATCCCAGCGGCGGATATTGCCCTCGACATCGCCGCTGAGGGTTTCCTTGCTGTCTGGGGAGAAGGCCACGCTGAGCACTGCGGAGTCATGGCCGGTGAAGGTTGCCTCGATTTCTCCTTTGGCAGCGTCAATGCGCTTGGCTGTGCGATCACGGCTGGCGGTGGCGATGTGCTGACTGTCTGGAGAGAGGGCCATGCCCATGATCCAATCCGCATGCGGCTCGGTCTGCCATTTCAGTTTGCCGGAGGGAAGCTCGAAACAACGCACTTGATTGTCGGCACCGCCGCAGGCGAGCAGTTTGCCATCCGGACTGGCCACCATGGCCAGCACGCAGTCGCGCGCACTCACCAGACGCCTGCGCTCCTGCGGGTGCGACGGATTGACCAACCATACTTCGCCTGAGCGCCCGGGGACGCCGCCAGCGACGGCGAGCTGATTTTCGGAGATCCAGGCCAGAGCGAGGATTCGCTCGGGCATGCCATCAATGCGTGCAGTGAGTTTCCCCGATGCCACATCCCAGAAGGTTGTTTCAAAATAGCCGCTGCAGGCGAGCGTGCTCCCGGCGGGATTCAGGGCGAGAGCGGTGACTGGGAGAGGACGTGGGTACTTCTCAGGTGCGTGAGCTTTTTCCTGCTCGGGAACGATGGTCCGAAGAGCCGCCTTTTTGTCAGCGACGTCCAGCTTTGCGCCGGTTGCAATCCATTCGCGAATCAGCTTCGTTTCCTTTTCGGGGAGGGCATCGGCCTTTTTGGGCATGCGATCGTCTTCCTCATGCGTGACTATCAAGCGGTAGAGCTCGCTTTCGTCCGGCTTGCCCGCCACTATGGGAGAAGTCTCGCTGTCGCCCGCCTTGAGCATGAGTTCGACGGTGTCCAGACGGTAGCTGCCCTTGGCCTTGCCGGAGCGATGGCACTCCACGCATTGATCAAGCAAAACAGGGGCGATCTGCCTGGAGAATGAAATTTCGGCAGCGGTGGCAAAGGCTGTCAGGGTGAGAAAAAGCAGCGTACGAAGCATGGGGCGGAGAGAAACGTTCCTTGTGGCCGAGTTTGTCGGACGTTGCATCCATCGTTTGCCTCATTTACATGCCACCCATGAGCCCGAGACCCTGGATCATTGCCGAAACGAACTGGAAAAACGTCAAAGCCACGCGCTATGAAGCCGCTGTGCTCCCATGGGGCGCCACGGAGGCGCACAACTGGCTCCTGCCCTACGCGACGGATTCGCTGCAAAACGACGCCATAGCCGCCGAGGCGGGGCGCATCGCGTGGGAGGTGGGAGCCAAGGTGGCCATCCTGCCAAACATGCCTTTCGGGGTGCAGACGGGCCAGCTCGACGTGCCGTTCTGCATCAACATGAATCCGACCACGCAGATGATGGTGCTCGAGGATGTCATCAGCAGCCTCGAAGGCGTGGGTGTGATGAAATTCGTGATCCTGAACGGGCATGGTGGCAATGACTTCCGCCAGATGCTGCGTGAGCTGCAGGCGAAGCACCCGAAGATGTTTCTCTCGACGGTCTCATGGTTCAACGCGGTGAAGGGCGATGACATTTTCGACATCGTGGGCGACCACGCTGACGAACGCGAAACCAGCCTCATGCTGCACTTTCATCCTCATCTAGTCCTGCCAAAAGAGGAATGGGGCCCCGGCACTGACAACCGCTGGAAGCTGAAGGCCATCAATGAAAAGTGGGCCTGGGCGCAACGAGCCTGGAGCAAAGCCACCAATGACACCGGCTCAGGAGATCCGCAGCACAGCACGGCGGAAAAAGGCCGACATTACTTCGAAGCGCTCGGCGCCAAGATCGCGACTTATCTGATCGAACTCGCCGCCGCTGACATCAGCGATCTTTACGAGAAAGCGAAATGATCCGCTTCATCGTCAGCCGCATCGTGCAGGGAATCATCGTGATCTTCGCGGTGATCACCATCACGTTTGGGCTGATCAAGCTTTCACCGACCGGGCCTTTTCAATCGGAGCGCGCCTCCTCACCGGAGGCACTGCAGGCCAAGATCAATTATTATGGCCTGGACAAGCCCGTCTATGTTCAGCTCTGGCGATACTACACTCATTACGCGACGTTCACTTTTCGGGAATCCAAAACCTTTCAGGGAAGAGGTGTGGATGAAATCATCGCCTCCGGGTTTCCTGTGTCTGCAACGGTGGGTGGGGCCGCCCTGCTTATTGCACTGAGCATCGGAGTGCCGCTGGGTGCCTTCGCGGCTCTGCGGCCCAACACCTTGGAAGACCGCAGCAGCACTCTTGCAGCCACGCTCGGCATCTGCACTCCCAGCATGGTGCTCGGGCCGCTCCTGGCGATGCTGTTTGGCCTGAAGCTGCGCTGGTTCAATGCGTCCGGCTGGTTTGATTCTTCGGACTGGGTGCTGCCCGCTCTCACGCTGGGGATCATCTACAGCGCCTACATTGCGCGGCTCACGCGCGGCAGTCTGCGCGAAACACTTGCGCAGGAGTTTATCCGCACCGCCCGTGCTAAAGGAGCGAGTGAAAGCTCGGTGGTCTTTTTCCATGCGATGAAACTGGCCAGCCTGCCGGTGCTCAATTTTCTCGGTCCTGCCGCTGCGGGATTGCTCACGGGTTCGTTCATCGTTGAAACGGTGTTCCAACTGCCCGGCCTTGGTCAATTTTTCATCGCGGCGTCTTTCAATCATGATGATGAACTGGCGATAGCGATTTCGGCTTTCTACGCCTCACTCATCGTCAGCTTCAATCTGCTGGTGGACATCATTCAGGCGGCGCTCAACCCACGCATCCGACTCCACGCATGAGCAGCGGAACGAACCAGAGTCTTTCACCGATGCGTGCGGCGTGGCGGCGTCTCATGCGGAACCGCCTGAACGCATGGGCGTTGGGGTTCCTGGCCGTGCTGGTGCTTCTGTGTGGCATTGGCCCGGAGCTGTCGCCTTACGATCAGTCACTGCAGAATCTGGAACTTAAGGCCACGAACCCCAGCATGGCACACTGGCTAGGCACGGATCCACTAGGGCGTGACATGCTCACGCGCATCCTGCATGGGGGGCGTGTATCCTTGGAGGTGGGATTGCTGGCCACAGCGGTGGCAGCGATCATTGGCGTGTTTTATGGCATGGTCTCCGGCCTTGCCGGTGGACGCACGGACGCGGCGATGATGCGCATCGTGGACATCCTGTATGCGTTTCCCTTCATCAACTTCGTCATCCTGCTCATGGCGATAGTGGGGCGAGAGTTCTGGCTGATCTTTGTAGCCATCGGTGCGGTGGAATGGCTCACGATGGCCCGTGTCGTACGTGGTCAGGTGCTGGCGCTGAAGAATCTTGAGTTCATCATTGCGGCGCGAGCTTGTGGTGCGGGCTTCTGGCACATCGTATGGCGGCACCTGCTGCCGAATGTGCTGGGGCCGATCATCATCTACGCCAGTCTCACGGTGCCTGGAGTCATGTTGCTGGAGGCCGCGCTGAGCTTCCTCGGACTGGGCATCCAGCCGCCGGATGCGAGCTGGGGTGTGCTGATCCAGGAGGGTGCCAGATCGATGGAGAGCTATCCGTGGCTGCTGCTCTACCCGGGCATCTTTTTTTCCACCACGCTGCTAGCACTCAATCTGCTGGGGGATGGTCTGCGTGATGCGTTTGATCCCAAATCGATGTCGCAGCAGTGAGTGAAAAAATATTTCATGCGGGCTGAATAGTCTTGAAGCAGCCACGTCAGAGAGTGCGGAAACCAATTCCACACAATCATGAAAACACTCTTCTCAGTCCTCGCTGCAGCCGCAGTTTTTGGT
>JAPLUN010000635.1 GCA_026397715.1 Verrucomicrobiota bacterium | reverse complement strand
TGGAGGGAGGTGGCGAGGAGGATGAGGCAGAGCGTGCGCATGGGCTTACTGGATGGGGGAGAAGTCGGTGGCCTTCATGTAGATGCTCTTCACGCCTTCGGCCTGGGGCTGGATGGTAAGAGGACCGTCTTTTTCGCTCTCAGCCTTGGCTTTGATCCAGTCGGGATCAGCACGGAATGCGGTGAAGGAGGCGAGGCCCGCTTCCTTGCTGTCGTGGGCGAGGATGTAGATCAGCTTATTCGTGGCACCTTTGTCCGCATCCGTCGGGGTCCAGTAGGCGAGGTTGGTCATGCCGTGCTTGGTGAAGAGCTTCACGGTGTGATCGCGAAAGCGGGCGAGCAAGGCATCGAGCTTGCCCTCCGGCGTGGTGTAGGTGCGCATTTCAAACACACGTGGCTTGCTGCCTTTGGCGATGGTCAGCGGCGGAGAAAAATCCGTTGGTTTCATGAAGATCGACTCCGGTGCTTTGGCGAGGATCTTGCCCCCCTCTTCACTGGCTTTGCGGGCGGCCTGCCATTCGGGATCAGCGCCGAAAGCCTTGAAGCTTTCCTTGGCGGCTTCGCGGCTTTTGTGTTCGAGCACGTAAATGAGCGTGGTTTTGGAGCCGTTCTCCTCGTCTACCGGCACCCAGTAGCCGACATTGCCCATGCCGTGCTTTTCAAAGAGCTTGCAGGTGTGGTCGCGGAAGCGGGACAGCAGCGCATCCAGCTTGCCCTCGTTGCAGGTGTAGATGCGCAGTTCGTAAACCCGTCCGTCATCGGCGGCGTGGATCAGCGGGGCGAAAAGACTGCCGAGGGCAAGGACGAGAAAGGTGAGGCGCTTCATGAGAGATGAACATACGCCTTGGAAAGGAATGCTTATCAAGAAGCCGCTGCGAGAATGCCTGCTGCTTTGTGCAGGGTCTCCTCGTATTCGTGCTGGGGGATCGAGTCGGCGACGATGCCGGAGCCGACGTGGAAGGTGATGTCGTTTCCCTGTTGCACGGCGGTGCGGATGGCGATGTTCCACTGGCTGCGGCCGTCGAAACCGAACCAGCCGATGGCACCGGTGTAGAGGCCGCGGGCGTGGGGTTCGAGTTCGGCGATGATTTCACTGGCGCGTTTTTTGGGTGCGCCGGTGATGCTGCCGCCGGGGAAGCAGGAGCGGAAGGCGTCGACGTGATCGACATGCGGGCGCAGGATGCCGGTGACGGTGGAGACGAGGTGAAACACCTGGGCGAAGCTTTCCACGCGCCAGAGTTCGGGAACGGCGACGCTGCCGAATTCGCAGACCTGGCCGAGGTCATTGCGTTCGAGGTCGGTGATCATGAGCAGCTCGGCGCGTTCTTTGGCCGAGGTGGTGAGTTCGTGTACGGCGGCGCTATCGCGCTTGGGATCAGCAGCGAAGCGCGGACGCGTGCCTTTGATA
Organism: Verrucomicrobiota bacterium; assembly: GCA_026397715.1. Classification (GTDB taxonomy): domain Bacteria; phylum Verrucomicrobiota; class Verrucomicrobiia; order Verrucomicrobiales; family Verrucomicrobiaceae; genus Prosthecobacter. Next base: position 6,191 of record JAPLUN010000635.1, on the reverse strand, counting down.
GGCCGTGTGGCGATGCGTGAGCCCTGCATGCGGAGAAAGAGCTCGGGGGAGGCGGAGAGGACGGTGGTGCCAGCGAGCTGCATGAAGGCGGCGTGGGGCGCGGGAGAGACGTCGCGGAGTTTTAAATAGAGGGCCAGCGCATCGGCTTCCTTCGGCCAGGCGGCGCGCCATGGGTAGGAAAGATTGACTTGGTAGATGTCGCCGGCGGTGATGTATTCCTGCGCGCGCTCGACCATGCGGATGAATTCGGTGCTGCTGATGCCGGGCTCGAACTGGAGGCGCGGGGCTGGGGCCGGGGTACTGGCGGAGCTTGGCAGTTTGAAATCGCCAAATTCAAACCACTTGGCGGTGTCATGATGATAAACAAGGCCGTGCGGGTAGATGCCAAAGACGAAATGGCCGTCATAACCGACCCAGCCGTACAGACCGCCTGCCGAGGCCCGGGGAATGCGCAGTGCGGTGCGTACTTTTTCCCAGTCCCGGTCGATGTGGCCCCGCAATACGGCGACAGGCTCGGCGGAAAGAATGGAGACCGCGCCGGGTGCTGCCAGAGACGAATCCATCCACACGAAGCCTTCACGATGGCACAGTTGCGCCGCGATTTCGGCGGGTGTGAAGGAAAATGCACACGGCCGGTAGTGCGGTGACGTTTCAATGGCATGAGAAAACAGCGGCAGGGAGTGACCTTCCGGCATTTTGAACGAAGAACCCTGAAACATTGACACTAGGAGGCCCAAATCGTACCATGAGCGTCTTTTTCAGCAACTTGTGACTCCTCCATCTACCATTCTGTCTTCCGAGCGTGATCGTTCTACTGCGGTTGCGATGGGGACGCTATGCGTACTGGCGGTGGTGCAGCTGAGTCTGGCGTTCAAACTGCTTACTGCCCACCCTTCTTCTGCGGCGGGACCGAGCCCCATGGCAGCCGCGCCGACTCTGACCGCACCCCAGCCAAGCGTGGTGCCTGAGATCGGCCAGATCGCCCTGCCACCGAGTGCCGCCAGTGCGCCACCACTGCCGGGGTCTTTGATGCCAGCACCGACGCCTGCGGCCCCCGTTTCGAATGCTCCGCCACCCATTGGCTCATTCGACAAAATCGGAGCTGCGGCACCCATGCCCGCCCCTTCGTACATTCCTCAGACTCCGACAGTCGCCGTGACGCCTGTTGTTCCTGCAGCACCTGCTCCTGCCCTGCCTGGGACCCCTCAGGCTTTCGCACCTGCTACTGCTCCTGCCATGCCCGGGACTTCTCAGACTTCCGCACCTTCGTCAGCGCCTGGCACACAGGCTTCAGGATTCAAGACGACCGCACCGCCTGGACCCAACTCCAAACCCGACGCCGCCACGGCACTGCTGCGTGATGTGAACTACGTCATCACGGCGGCCAAGGAGCTCCGTGGCCTGAGTGACATGCAGGGAACTTTGGAACTGCTGCGCAAGGCGGATGAACTGACGCCTGATCATCCGGCGATCATTGCCGAGATGGCGCAGACCTACGAACAGATGGGCATCACGGCCAAGGCGACGGACGCGTGGCGGCGCATTCAGCTTCTCGGCGCCACGAAGGCGGGCAGTTATTTTGAACTTGCCTCACGACGGCTGGGCGCAGGTTCGGCAGCGGTGTCGGCGCCTGCGCTATCGGCTCCCTCCGGAGCGGATGGCGAAAAGTTTCTGCGCCTTGGTGCCTGTCAGGCGATCCGTGATTTCCAGGTCCCTTCCGGTGAACGCTACGTGCTGCATGTTCCCATCTCGCGTGCTGGCAACCGTCCGATCAATTCGCAAGAGCTGAATCTTGAGGTGTTCTTTTTTGACCGGGTGAACAACCAAACAGTGGCGCAGACCATCGCCCCTGAACCGGTCGAATCCTGGCAGTCCGCTCCGGTGGACTGGAACGGCACCGGTGAAGAACTGCTGGATGTCGTTTATCACCTGCCTGCCCTTTCCGCCGCCGAAATCCAGCAGCATGGACGCCGTTCGTACTACGGGTACATGCTCCGGCTCTACTACAACAACAAACTCCAGGATGTGGCTGCCGAGCCCCGCGATCTCCTGGAGTTCGGATCCTCACCCGGCGCTGCTCCTGCGGGTGTGAATCCGCTGCTCCCGCCGATGGGAAAATGATCGCCACTGACATGCCCGCATGACTCTTTTGTTTGTCGACTCCAACGCCGCGCTGCGCGGCAACCGAACCATCTGGCTGAGGGACAACCTCCCTGGGTATACCGTGGTTGATTTTGCCAGCTCGTCCCTGGCGGCTGCGTGGGTGGCGAAAGCCGACTCGCTGGACATCCTGGTGACCGAGGCGATTTTTCAAACTCAGGAGACCGGCTTTGCGCTGCGTGACACGGTGCGCGCACGGTTTCCGCAGACACGGGTGCTTTTCACGACCCGCTACGACCTGACCGGATTTGAAGACCAGATCGCCGACGGCCTGGTGCTCAAGGATGCACCGTACACGCCGGAGAAGTTACTGGATCGTGTGCGCGCCCTGCTGACGCTGCCGGTGGAGTCCAATGAACCGCCCCCAGTCATGGTGCCCGGCACCGTGCTGGGAAACTACCAGGTGCTGGAGCGGCTCTACATTGAAAGGGAGTCTGAAACGTACCGGGCGCTGCAGATCACTGTGCAACGACCGGTGGCGCTGGTGCTGCTGAAGCCGGAGTTTCTGAAGCAGCCGGACGTGGTGGCGAAGTTCAAGGAACGTGAACGGGTGAAGGCCTCGCTGATGCACCCGCGCATCGCCCCGCTGTATGAGGCGGGTGAGACGAACGGCTGGTTGTTTTACACGCGTGAACTGCCACGCGGCCGCAGTTTGTCGGAGATCGAGCTGACGGATGAAATGCTGACCGAGCGCCGCCTTGCGGAGGTTTTGTTCGGAGTGGCGGAGGCCATGCAGTTTGCCACGGAGCGCGGTTACCATCATCGCAGCATCTCGCCGCGAGACATCTACATTGATGCGGACCATCAGGCGAGCATCGTGAATTTCTTCCGTCCGTCCGTGGCCAAAAAACGCGATCCGCAGGCGGATGTGAAGGCATTTCTGGACCTGATGCGCCCCATCGCCGCAGAAGGCAAATCCCGCGGACTGCTGCAATCGCTGGCCGATGCCAACCATGACTGGAACGGACTGCTGAACGCGCTCGATGATGTGCGCGACGACATGCGTGAGCGCAGCATCGTGCGCAAGATCGAGGCGGAGACGCTGCCGGTGAACGTCAACGGCAACAAACCCTGGTGGGTCTGGGTGATGATCATCTTCGTTCTGGCCGTCGTTGCAGGACTCGGGGCCTTGATGAACGGCAGCAACACCCTCCCCACTGCCAATGCTTCAGCGCTTCCCATCGAGATGGTGAAGATCCCCGCCGGCACTTTTACTTATCAAAAGAACGATCACATCAAACTGCCGGAATTTTGGATCAGCAAGAATGAGGTCACCATCGGCCAGTATGCGGACTTTCTGAAGGCTCTGAAAAAAGCGCCCACGGCAGCCTTTGATCATTCCCTGCAACCGAAGACCAAAACGAGCCATGAGCCTGTGAAGTGGGGCCAGTATTATGCGGCAGCCAAAGCGGGCACCACGTTCAACGGTGAGAGCATCACGCTCAACACACCGGTGTCCCAGGTGGACTGGTGGGATGCGTATGCCTTTGCCAAATGGAACGGCCAGCGCCTGCCGACAGAGCAGGAATGGGAAAAAGCCGCCCGAGGTGATCACGGCTGGATCTACCCCTGGGGAAACCAGCCCAACAGCAAGGCGGCCAATCTGGGCGATGATTACGATGCCTCACCCAAAGGCAAAGGTGGCAAGATCGACGGGTACAATCTCTGGGCGCCGATCACACGCGTCACGCAGGACGTCAGCCCCTACGGGGTGTGTGACATGGCCGGGAACGTGAGCGAATGGACTGCGGGCGAAACGCAGTCCGGCGAATGGCCCTCGCACCCGGATTACATCGACATCAAGGTGCCCGTGGTGCGTGGCGGACACTTCGGCCTGAAGAGCAACGACCAGCTGCTCACCGACAGACGCTTTCCTGAATCCGCGAATGAGGCTACACTCGCGCGCGGCTTCCGCACCGCCAGCAGCACAGCACCCGCTGCCAGCACTGCTCCTCCAGCCAAACCCAAGTCTTGAAGCTTATGAACCGCATCCTCCTGCTCTTGATCCTCTGCCTGTGCTGCGGCCAGGCCCGTGCTCAATATGTGACAAATCTCACCCTGCTGAAAAATCAATTCCTCACGGGTGAACCGGTGGTGGCCGTGGTGAGCGTCACCAATCGTTCCGGCGCCGATGTGATCGTGGGCGGCCACGGCGCACCCGACTGGCTGCAGTTTGAGATCACCCAATCCACGGGACAACGACTGGCCCCTGTAGGCATCGGTTCAGAAGAGCCCATCACCCTGCCTGCGGGCGGCACGACGAAGCACACGGTGGAAATTTCCGGCGGTTATTCCACGTCCAGTCTCGGGACCTTTACCATTCTTGCGAACGTGCTGCATCCCATCTCCGGGCAGTACTTCATGTCCAATAAACTGCGCATGACCATCACGGACTCCAAGCCGAACATGTTTGACCAGCCGTTTGGTGTGCCGCAAGGCTTCGAAGGCGCCGGGCGTCAGCGCCGCTACCAGGTCATCCTGTTTCGTGAGCTTGATGATTTGCAGCTCTACTGCCGCATCACGGATGACCGCAGCGCGGCCTACATCGCCACGTTCCTGCTTGGGCCTGCGATGATGGCGGTGCAGCCGCAGATCAGCATCGATGTGCATAACAAGCTGCATGTCTTGTTCCTGGCGATGCCGCATGTTTTCTGCCACGTGGTGGTGAACCCGGATGGCAAAGTACACCAGCGCACGTACTACAAAGATCCGGAAGGCAACCGGCCCACCCTGATCATGACCCAAGGCGGAGCGCAGGTGGTCGGCGGAGAATCTTTTGACCCCGGTGCGCCTGCTCCGAAAAGGAAGGCCCTGCGCAAAGCCTCCGAACGTCCTTCAACGGAAAAGGGCGAGGTGCCGAAAGCGAAGAAATAACGCTAGGACCCGAGGTTCTGCGGGCGTTATGCAATGCCCATGCATTTTCGTTTCTCCCTCTGTCTTGCCCTTTCACTGACACTGAGCGTCCTGCACGCAGCCGAACCCAAACCGGCGGCGAAGGCCAGTGCCAACGGCCCGAAGTGGAAAAAGCTCACGCCGCAGACTCCGGCCGGATTCACGCTGAAGACGATCGAGGTGGCCAAGTATCCTGAGCACACCGTGGAGCTGTCTGTTTATGTGCCTGATGCGGCGGGTACGTGGCCCTGCATTCTGGACATTCATGGTGGCGGCTGGAAGGCCCGGCAGGTGGAAGCTGACAAGCCGATGATGGAGCGCCTGGCCCAGCGGGGATTCGTGACCGCGCTGGTGAGCTACCGCCTTTCCACGGAAGCGAAATACCCGGCTGCGCTGCACGACTGCAAAGCCGCGCTGCGGTGCCTACGGGCGCATGCGCAGGAGCTCAAAATTGACCCTGAACGCATCGGCTGCATGGGCGGCTCTGCCGGTGGGCATCTCTCAGGATTGACGGCGATGACGACGGGGCTGCCCGAGTTTGAAGGCGAAGGCCCGTTCAAGGATCAATCCAGCGCGGTGAAGGCCTGCATCGTGATGGCGGCGACGCAGAACCTTGTGGACTCCAACTATTTCCAAAAGAACGAGAGCGCGATCCTCTTCTTTGGCGGCAACGCACTTGAAAAGCCGGAGGTTTACAAAGAGGCCTCGCCCATCAATCACGTGCGTGCCGGGGTGCCGCCGACGATTTACATCGAAGGGGAAAAAGACAGCCTCAAAGTGGGCCGTGCGGAAATGATGGAGAAGCTGAAGGCGCTCGGCATCGAAACCGCCGCGCATACGCTCAAGGACGCGCCGCATCCGTTCTGGATGAGCGATCCGTGGTGCGCGGAGACGGTGGACATCGCGGCGGCATTCTTCAAGAAGCACCTGGGTGAGCCGGTGGTGAAGTAGGGAGGCGACAGGGTGGTGCCTGCGATGATGCAGAGCGTGCGTGAAGTGCTGGCATGGCTCCGCCATGCGTCCTTGCGAAGAGTGTGTGATACCAAACGCCATTGAAAACAGGTCTGTATTCCTGTCGTGGCAGAGGCTGTCATCGAACAGGTGAACAGCGCGGCGCCCAGGGCCCGTAAGTTGGGTGT
>JAPLUN010000177.1 GCA_026397715.1 Verrucomicrobiota bacterium | reverse complement strand
GAGGTGAAGGACGCGCAGAATGAGCAGGTGGTGACGCGCGGGGTGACTGTGGAGTCGGCACGAGCCGTGCTGGCGCAGAAAGGGAAGCTGAGCCCGGCGGAGCTGGTGAGGCTGCGCGTGCGCTACTTCACCGATGGTGTGGTGCTGGGCAGCAAGGAGTTTGTGGAAGGCGTCTTCGAGGCGCAGCGGGAGCTGTTTGGGCCGAAGAGGAAAAAGGGTGCCCGACGCATGGCGGAGTCGGATGCGCCCTTTTATACCCTGCGGCAGCTGCGGCTCAAGCCGCTGGGATGAATCAACCCGAGTGATCTAACGAATTTATCAAGCCAAGAGGGCCATGTCTTGGATCGCGTAAACATCGTAGATGGATAACCGCAGCGTTTTTGAAATTAGCGGTCCCATTGGCTGAGGGAATGCATTGTTGATGTAGGATTCAGTTGCAAGGAGGCTGCAGCTTGGGCAATAAAAAGACCTGACTCAAGTCACCACCCAATCACCATGAATTCAACCGCGTCCCTTTGCACTAAAGTCCTGAGTCTGGCAGTTGTCGTCTGGGCGGTGATGTCCACCAATGTGCTGGCTGCGCAAGATGCGGGGTGGGTGCCGTGGGCAGCGTTTTTGCTGCTGATGCTGCTGGAGGCCTATGCGACTGATTCCAAGCCAGCAGCTTGGTCGCAGTGGTCGGCAGGTCTGCAGCGGATCGTGGGGCCGGGCATGCTGCCGTACTACGCGGTGCTGGCCGCTTTCCTAGCCTTTGGGCCAGGCCAGGTGCGTCACATCTCACCGCCTAGCATGCCTGCCTACTCTGGGGCTCCGACGGGCCGCCCGGGGGGATTTCCAAATCAGTATCCTGGCGGCCAACCCACGCCGGGGCGGCCGACGGGTTTCCCGGGTAACACTGCGCCGCCACGCCCTACGACTGTCAATCCAGCCCCTGCCCAAGGACAGCCTGGAGCCAATGCCACCGGTGCGCCGCCCAGACCGGCTCCTTTCCCAGCTAATCCCGCGAATGGCGGCGCAGCCCGGACTCCTATTCAGCCAGCCACGGGGGCAACACCGCCAGCCAACGGCGCTGTGGTGCCTGCGGCATCCGCCCGACCGCCAGCGGCACCTGCGAAGTAAAGGCGGATGGGTCACACTGCCGAACTCTTTGCTAGTGCGCACGGGTAGGGGAGCCCGGGGACAAAGGTCGCAAGTGACTGAAGACGGCTGAGCTCGCCAGCGGTAGGAATCTCCTGACAATGCTCCCAGCGTCGAAGCCTCTGGTGAACGACACCGACTACCCGTGCCAATTTTTTCTGATCCATACCCTGGCATCGCCGCGCCTTGAGCACGACATCTGCAGCTGTTTCTTCGTGAGCAGGGTAGTAGCCGAGGAAGGAGATGATGGCGGGCCACTCGGACACGACAGGCTGTCGTTCGTCACGTTCCCAGCGCTCATACACCTCGCGTAGAGTGCCCAACTGTCCAGCCACATCCTCCTGACGCAGGCCCAGAATCAGTCGCTGATTGCGAAGGTGCTGGCCAAGAGTCTTTGGCTGTGGGGATAAACCTTTCTTTCTGAGCATGAATGATTTAAATGCTTCGGGTGTCAGCCGAATCTTGAAAAAGCAAAATGGCAAAATAGGGTGATACATTTTTCTAAAAAAATAGCACAATAATGGATGGCATTATGAACTCACTCCGAACTTCTTCGGCACACCAGAGTGCGGGGAATGTGCGCTGGCGACGTGCCTGCGGATTTGTCCTGGCACGGCTCAAAAACAAGTGCTTGTCAGAAGTGCATTCAGCCCTTCGACTTCGAGAGCAGGATCACCGTCCCTTGTTTCCAGCAAGCCCAATCGTGCCCACCCTCGATCTCGATCAGTTGATCGGGCTTCAAGATGGAGCGCGCAAAGAATCGATTGCTGGCCAGTAGTCTGTCGCTTTTCCCCACCGCG
>JAPLUN010000212.1 GCA_026397715.1 Verrucomicrobiota bacterium | reverse complement strand
CGACGGGGACAATGTATGCATCGCCGCGCCAGGCGCAGCGGCAAAGTTGTTCACAATCGACGGCGGCTGGGCCTTGGAAGACCGGGCCCTTCCCGCCGACCGATGAACAACTTTGGAACTGGTATCAGCAAACCCAGCACTGCGCCGCACCTCACGCCTACCAGCAGCGTCTTCCACGAACTCCGCCACGGATTCGCGCCGCGATCAGGCATCGCTTCTAAATCCCCCGATAACGGTCCTTAACCAAACCCGCCAGACAATCCCCCATCGGTCCTCTCAGGTGCATTTTAGATACATCATTGTGCGCGTATCACAGCCACGCCCTGACAGATTCAAACACCCCGGCTTGTAACCTCCCCTGTCATCCTCATCGCCAAGTCCCCATGTGAGGCACTCCCAGCGCACCCGACCGCAAGAAACACCCCCGCCACCACGTTTCTACCCGTGCAACCACTTTAGCATATAGAAAATGCCCGCCACCCGCTCACCCCGCCGCCAGCCCAGGACAAAACCAAAGCCAAAACCCAAGGCTCCCGTCCACGACTCCGGCTTCAGCACCCCCAGTCTCGACCGCGCCCTGGCCGTGCTCCAATGCCTCGGCGGACACCCCCACGGCCTCACGCTCTCCGAGATCGCCGAGGCCCTCAAACTCTCCGTCAATTTCGTCTATCGCGTCACCCAGTCCCTCGTCTCCCACGGCTACCTCGTGCGCGATGCCGAAAAACGCTTCAGCGTCGGCTCCGCCATGCTCAAACTCTGCCAGCCGGTTATCGATGACGTCCCCCTCACCGAGGCCGCACTCCCCGCCATGCGCTGGCTCAGCGATCAAACCGGCGAAGCCGCCCACCTCGGCATCCTCAGCGGCTCCGAGGGCATCGTGCTGGAGCGCGTCATCGGCCGCGCCATGATCAAATTCTACGTCGAGCGCGGCACCCGCTTCCCCATTCACACCAGTGGCCCCGGCAAGGTCATGCTCGCCTTCATGCCTGAGGCGGAGCGCGAGGCCATCATCGCCGGCATGAAGTTCGAGCGCTTCCAGCCTTGGACCATCGCCAATCGCAAAGACTTCCTCAAGTGCCTCGACCTCGTGCTCGCCCAAGGCTGCGCCGTCGATGCTGGCGAGCACCTGGAGGGCCACAATTGCCTCGCCGCTCCCATCTTCGATGCCGAAGGCCACGCCATTGCCAGCCTCTGGATCACCGGCCCCAGCCAGCGCCTCAGCGAGGAGCGCATGCTGAAGCTCGCCCCTGTGGTGAAGCAGGCCGGCCACATGGCCACCGCAGCCTTAAATCCCCGCGCCGTCGCCCGATGAAACTCACCCCCTTCATCCTCACGCTCGCCTGCCTGCTGCCATCCTTGCACGCCGAAGAGCGCTTCCTGCTCGCCGCAGATAACCAGGTCATCGAGATCAACCGCGCTGGCAAAGTGACCGATATTCTGAAGCACCCGCGCCACATCGGCATTTACGATGCCTGGCGCCTGCCTGACGGCGGCATCGCCTATGCCCATCGCGGTGGCCTTGCGGTCTTCGACTCAGCACACAAGCTCTTGCTGGACCACCCCGCCCGCGCAGCAGCCAGCGGCACCGAGGCCAGCAGTTGTGCCGTTCTCGATGGCGGGTCGAAGTTCGCGCTCATGGACAGCGGCGCGTGCCAGATCCGTGTGGTGGACCGCGCTGGATCCGTCATCAGCGAAACGCCCCTGCCAGATCTCGCCGCCGACCCGCTTCACTTCCGCTATCGAATGATCCGCCCCGTCCGTGGTGAGGACTCGTTTTGGGTCGCCCAGTACGCTCGCAAAACCCTGCTCAAGGTGCAGGTGCAGACTGGCAGGATTCAGCAGACCATCCCACTGGAGCCGCTGCTGAAACCTACTCCCACCACGAAGAAGGCCTTTGCTGTGCTGCAATCAGGAGATGGCTCTCTGTTCGTCTCCACCTCCACCGGCTGCCAGTTGCTGAATCTCGATGCATCCGGCAAAGCTCAGCAATGCTGGACCCGCGAGGACCTCGGTCTCTCCTGCCGCTACCTCCTCGGCATGTCGCAGTTGAGCAATGGCAATGTCCTCATCGCCTGTGGTGATTATCATCTTCAGCACGCAGACGAAGGCCGCGACCTGCTCGCCGAAATCAGCACCGATGGCAAAGTCATCTGGCGCTTCACTCGCGACCAGTTGGTG
>JAPLUN010000189.1 GCA_026397715.1 Verrucomicrobiota bacterium | reverse complement strand
CCAAGATCAGGTCACGGTCATCGAGAAGCCTTGATCGCAGCATCCAGCACTTGTTCATAAGCAAGCGCTGCCGCTGGCCAGGTACGTGCGCCGCCGATTTCAGCCAGTGAGTCACGCGAAGGAGGATTTTGCAGCACCGCGACCACCGCATCGGTCCACGACCGCATGTCCCCCGGAGGGGTGAGACGACCTCTCGATGGCGCATCGACCACTTCGTGTATGCCACCGACATCCGTCGCCACGGCAGGTAGTCCGCAGGCCTGGGATTCGAGGATGACGTTAGGCAGACCTTCGTTGCGGCTCGTCATGACTAGAAGGCTCGATCGCCGCATCCACGCGGCTATTTCCGGCGCCGCCTGCGGCCCGATGAAGTGCGTGCGCTCGCGAATTCCCAGTCTTTCGGCCAAGGCTTCAAGCGATTCGCGCATCGGCCCCTTCCCTGCCAGCACGAGATGCGGCTGATGCCCCGAAACACGCCCCATGAGCCCCGCAAAGGCCTTCAGCAAGAATTCGGGGTCCTTCACCGGAAGTAAATTGCCTACAAACAAAAGCACGGGAGCCTCCGTGGGCACGGACGCACCTTCCGGCATCGGGCCTGAGGGACGAAAAACCGCAGTGTCGATGCCATTGTGCACCGGATGCAGCTTGCCCGCCTCCGCGCCAGCTTCCACAAGCATCGTTGCGAGGCTTTTACTGCGACAGATACAGCCCTGAGTGGCAGCCAGAGCATCAAGAATGGCGCGGCGACGCGGTGCCGACTTCAAATAGCGATGCACATCACTTCCCTGTGCAAGCAGCACCACGGGGTGACCCGCACGCTCACGCATTGCCTTCCACGCGGCCCAGCCATCCGGAAAAAGCCAGCTCGCCAGCGTCACATCCGGCTCAAAATCTGCGAACACGCCGCGCAAGCCACGACGCAACGCATTGACCATCAGATGATGATTCGCCAGACCGCCGATCTTGGGCAGATACAATGCCGGCACATAGCGCGGCTGGAATGGCGCATCTTGCGTCCGTGGTGTGAACCGCTTCGCAGCTTTGAGCAGCGGAAACCAGGGCCGTGGAGCCAGAACACGGATGTCCCAGCCCCTCTCCCGCAGGGCATGGAGCGCCGTGACATTATCAAGCCCTCGGTAAGGCTCGCTCTCGTCTGGAAAGAGATTCGAGATAAAAAGCAGGCGCTTCATGGAGAAGGACGTGTGCGACGATACATTTCCAAAGAACGAGGCGAAGCGCCCGCAAGGCGTGTCACGGGCTGGTCCGGCAGTTTTTCCCAAACAAGCGGCACCGTGTCGAGAGCCTGTTTCAGCTTCATCTCGTGGGGTTTTTGCTCCTCGGCAGGCATCGATAGGTCCACGAGCACCACATCCACCTCCGCCTTGTCTAGATGTGCCAGTAAAGCAGCGTCATCAGGGAACTTCGTTTCATAATGCCTGCCACCCCAGTCCGTGTCCGCTATCTCCTTGCTGCCGCGCAGGATGCGGCGCTTCGTAGCGATGCGATCCGGCGTGCGGAACGCCGCCGCAGCGATTAATGCTCCCTCACCACGACCATCGGAGGACACCAGCCACGCACGCTGCTCCCTGGCTTCCGGCCACGCCAGCACCGTATCAACCGCCTTGGCAAAGCCATGCACCTCTTTGGCACGATCACGCCAGAGCAGCGCTGTTGTCACAATGAGCAATATGACCGTCAAAGCCGTTGCGAGGCCTTTTTGGGATTCACGCAGCCAGCGTGGCACTTCAAGTACCACCAGCACCAGCACGGGAATCAGACTTGGAAGCATGTAACGCGGCGAAAAACCCGCTGGCACCACCATCGCGATTCCTTGCATGCCAAGACAGGTGGAGATCAGCGTGGCGCGAAATCCATTCACCCCGCCCTTTGGCTTGAAGACATCGACAACTGTCCTCATTACGACCACCGAAAGCACGACGAGCACCGGCCACCCGAAGAACCACGGCACCATCGTGGCGTATTCGCCCACTGCTTTTACAAAAAACGCCGCAGGCGAGTCCCCAGTAAAGCCTTCCTGCGTGAAACGGACAGACCACAACATCCAGGGGCCAGCTAGCACCGCCACCGGGATGCCAGCGGCCCACCACGAAAGCGTTTTGATATCCCTCCACCGACGTGTGAGCAGCAGTGAAAAAACCGGAATGCCCGCAAGCCCCAGCGCAGAGCCTTTGGTGAGGATCGCCGCAGCAGCTAAAAAGCCAAAAAGGAGCGAACGCTTCCACGAAGGCTGTTTCAACCACATCATCCAACACACAGCCGCGCTCACAACGAGCAGCACAAGCAGCAAATCCGACAGCACATGAACAGAGACACGTGCCACCTCCCCATTCAAGACCACCGCCGCTCCAGCAATACATGCTACGCATTCTGCTCCCGCCCCTGGCCATTCACGAAGCGTGATCAAGGCCATCACAAGTCCTAGCAAAGCTGCAAACACACACTGCAGCACGATCAGGCTGCGAGGATCATTCCAGATCATCAACGCTACCGCCGCTGGCAGATAATATGCCGGCGGGTAGTGTCCTAGCGCCACCTTGGGAAAGGTTTGATAATACCTCTCCGCAAACATCATCGGCGAACGGCCATGAATGACTCCTTGTGTCAGGTAATCCTTCATCATCAATGCGGTCACGGCATGCGCCCCTTCATCAGGATCTCCTCCTAAATCGGAACGCAAGCCGCCCAGCCGCCCAGCCTGCAAGACACTCAACGTAAGATAGAGGCTAAAAAAAAATAACATTGTCGCCAGAAGACGACCTTTGACTTGAAAAGTGAAAAAAGTCACCCGTCGCGTTATAGATAAACTAATTACATGTCAATCATTGAAGCGTTTGATGTTAGCCCTGTTTTCTCCGGAGCTTCAACAAATCCTCTTCGGCCATTGGCGGCATGGGCGAACTGAGAGAGCCTCTCAGCCTTCGATAGCGCAATGAAAATCATGGGATGCTCAAATGCATAGTATTCTTTAACCTAGAGGGGCTGCAATGGCGCGCGAACTCTGCTATAACAAAATGGTTGACAATCAGCCCCCCACCTGCTTAAATCCACCCGCGCCAGAGATACACATAATGACCGATTTTCTCATGCATCCAGCAGGCGAAAATTTCAAACCCATGATGGCTGGGCCAATGCAACCAGTGAAGATCACCCAGATGATTGACGCTGCTGAGGTAGTTGCATGGAACAGGAACCGCCTGGACGTCGGTCTTGCGGAAGATGGCTGCGGCACGAGGCATGTGACTTGCACTGGTAACTAGCAGAAGTCTCTTCAAACCGCGTTGCTTCATCAGCTCCGCAACCTTGAGAGCCTCGTCATGCGTGTCACTGCAAACTCCGAGGCTATGCAATTGAATTTTAAGAGACATATGGTCTGCGAGATAGTCACGGACCGCATCCGCCTCAGAAAACGTCCGTCCTTGATGAGGATATCCGCCGCCGCCCAGGATCAGCAATGGAGCCTTCTCCCCAGCCGCAAGTGTGAGTGCTGTGCTCAGTCGGTCCGCTCCAGCTTTCAGATGAAATCCCGTGGGCTCTGACAATGAGGGCTCCACGCCGCCACCGAGGCATAAAATCGCATCCGCAGCAGGAAGTTGGTTAAGTTGGACCCTGGGAATCTGGCCCTCAAGACCTCCCAGGAGAATGGAGGCTATGGGTGTGCATGTGATAACCGAGAGCAGCACCCAGGATGAGGCGGGCATCCACATGCTGCCAAAACGGCGATTCCAAAGCAACCTCATCAGCCAAATTCCCAGGAGGAGCCAGATTAAACATAAGGGCTGAGTGAATTGCAGGACGGTTTTTAAAAGCGTGTTCACTCGGAAGAGTAGGATCGCAACAGGTTGTTATGCAACCACAGCGGCAAAAAATGTTCATCATGGACGTCGTGTTCGATGCAGCTGTTTATAGCCTTTCATCACCTCGCATCATGGCAATTGCCAGGCTTTCACTTCGCGTTTATCTCAGAAACACTCCCCTTTCATAGATCATCCAGCTTGAAGCGACTATCCCAGCGTTCTTTGGTTCTATCTTCCCTGCTTGTTGGGATGGGGGTCGTTGTACTGCTGCCGCTGCCAGCGGGGTGGTCCGCAGGCTGGCGAGCTGAGTTCCTCAACCGCATGCATGTCCCCATGATGGGAATCTGCTGTGTGGCATTGGAGGTCTTGTTCCGAACCATTACCGGCAAAAACAAGCGCTGCCTGTTATCGGGAGCTTTATCTGCATCTCTTTTGGCCGCCTTGGTGGAAATCGTCCAACCTTGGTTTCACCGCACCGCAGACATCGACGATTTCATGTGGGGCTTTGCTGGGATTGTCGCAGGCACCCTCTGGAGTAGTGCAGCTTTCTTTCAAACCACAAAGCTGCGAGCAATCATCCGAGTTCTAGCCATGGCTGGCCTTATATCACCACCTTTGGGATGGACCGCGCAGGTCATGATGGCAAAACAGGCTGCCGACAGACGGTTTCCTGTGCTGACGAATTTCACCGAAAACCTAGGAGGTTTTTTTTGGTCCATAGAACCTGCGGAGGATTCCTCCAGCCAGCAAATCATGCTGCATGGTCAGATGATCCTGGAACGAACCGGTCAAAAAGCGGCCAGCGCTCATCTAGACACCCTCGATCGTGACTGGACGTCCTTTGATCGCTTGGAGATTGACGGAACCTTGGAGGCTTCGGGGGCCGTCGAAGTGGGATTGCGGCTCGACTTAAACAGTACAGCAGGGCCACGACTTCGCGCCGGAGCGTGGATCAAGCCTGGCCATCACCGAATTCAAATTCAGTGGCCGAGCTCCGATCTGGCCCAGCATGTACACCAGTTGGTTGTCTTTTTGGCGGCAGGAGAACCTGCGGCATCTCTGCAAATCCACCAACTTCGATTGGTGCCGCGTGAAGACCTGACGGTGAAGCTCAAGCTAGGAGCAGACCGTCAATAAAGCAGCCTGGGCACGAGAAGATTCCCCGCATCTGCGGGGAATGACTGCCCGGCATGAACTGCGATATTTGCGAATCCCTATTTCTCTTCGCATGTACATCATTCGCAATAAAGGCATTGAAGCCCCCACCGCCGCCAAAAACGGAACTGATTATCGTGCAAGCCATGCTGCAATAATAAATTTCATCTCAGTGCCAGTTTCTTATCGGTCCGGTGACACGCCTCTCACCGTCAATCTGACCGAATCGAAAGCCTCCTGGGCGGGATCTGATGCCTTTGAACTGCGCTGGACATCACTCGCAGCATGAACAGGGTAAGTTCCAGCACCTTGGACTACGGACATGTCAGCATGCGGGACTTCGCCCGGGTGTTTCCGTTCTACTTTGCCTGGGATGCCAATGACATCATCACGGAGTCTGGCGCCTCTCTGCTTAAAATCTGCCCGCGAGCAGTGCCCGGAGCGCGGTTGCAGGATGTCTTCCATTCACAGAGTCCCGAAGGAGAATTTTGTGACGCCCATGCGCGAGCCAATCCAGAACGCCTCTTTCTGCTCGAAGACCGCAGGCAAAAAGTGATCCTGCGTGGACAGGTCATGCTGCTCGACCGTCCACGGCGCGGCATCATGCTTGCCTCACCCTGGCTTACAGAGCCTGACCAGGCCCATCAAATGGGGCTGACGACCCATGACTTTGCGGTGCATGATCAGACTCTGGATCTGCTGCAGGTGCTGCAGATGCAGCGCAAAGTGACCACGGATTTGCAGCGTCTGGCCAGCCAGCTCACAGAGCAGCGCATTCAAATGCGCGAACAGGAGGAACAATCCCACAAGCTGGCACTTGTAGCGGCAAGAACAGACAACGCAGTGATCGTCACGGATGCAGCGGGACACATTGAGTGGGTGAATGAAGGCTTTACCCGCATGACCGGCTGGCAGTTGGAGGAAGTCATTGGACGTCAGCCCGGAGACTTTTTGCGCTGTCCTGAGGCAGATCCTGGCGCTGATAACTTCATGAACCAGTGCCTGCAGCAGCAGCGCGGGTTTCGCGTGGAGATGCTCAATTTCCATCGTTCCGGCCGGAAATACTGGTCATCCATCGAAATCCAGCCAATTCGCAATGAAGCAGGAGAAGTCGTCAACTTCATGTCCATCGAGAGCGATGTCACCCAGCGGCGGCAGGCAGATCAGCGGCGTGCGTTGCAGTTCTCCACCAGTCGCACACTGGCCGAGGCGGATTCGGTTCGTCAGGCTGCTGCAAAGGTCATTCAGCTTATCTGCAACCAGCTCGGTTGGATCGCATGATCACTGTGGATGCTGGACTCAGATCAGAAGAACCTGCATCTGGCGGAGATCTGGCATTCACCCCTCAAAGACATCACTGGCTTTGTGGAACTCTCACGGTCTTTGACCTTTAAAGCCGGCCACGGGTTGCCGGGCATCGTCTTGCACAGTGGACAGCCGCAGTGGATTCGGGACGTGGCGGAACATGCCGAGTGCCCGCGCTCAAGCATGGCCAAGAAGTGCCATTTGCACGGTGCGATTGCGTTTCCCATCGTGGCTCAGGGAGAGATTCTCGGGGTCCTTGAATTGTTCAGCTGTGATGCACACGCCCCGGAGGAATCCCTGCTGGAGGCATTCTCCGGTATCGGCAATCAGCTCGGCCAGTTTATCGTGCGCAAGTGTGTGGAGCAGAATCTGGTGAGCGCTAAGGAGGCCGCAGAGAGTGCAAATCGCGCCAAGAGCGAGTTCCTGGCCACCATGAGCCACGAAATCCGCACCCCTATGAACGGCATCATCGGCATGTCTTCCTTGCTGCTCGATACGCAATTGGATTCCAGGCAGCATGAAATGGTGGATGCCGTGCGCCAAAGCGGTGAAGCCCTCATGACCATCATCGAAGACATCCTCGACTTTTCCAAAATCGAGGCCCGCAGACTGGATCTCGTCGATGAACCCTGCCGCTTGGATTCCATCGTCGATGGTGTTGTGGGTCTGCTGCAGCACAAAGCCATCTCACGCGGCGTCGATTTGAAGGTAGAGATTGATCCCAATGTGCCTCTCGCCCTCAAAGGTGATCCCGGCCGCCTTCGCCAGATTCTGATGAATCTCGTCGGCAACGGCATCAAATTCACCGATCACGGCAGCATCTGCATTAAGGTCAGCCGCGTCGCCGTTCCAGAAGGCGCGCCTGAGCAGATCGAGATCAGTGTGATCGACAGCGGCATCGGCATGAATGAGGAGCAGCAACGCAAGCTCTTCCAGGCATTCTCACAGGTCGACAGCTCCACGACTCGTCGCTTCGGCGGCACAGGTCTGGGTCTTGCCATCAGCAAACGCCTCGTGGAACTGATGGGTGGCTCCATCGGCGTGGTCAGCACTCCGGGGCTCGGCTCGCGCTTCTGGTTCAGGCTGCCAGTGCGTGAAGACTCTGAGGCTGAAAAGCAGGCTGAAAATGAACTCAACGCGAAATCTCACGAAGAGTCGCTCCCGCCACCTTGCGCCTACAAACCGCGCCTCCTGGTCGTCGAAGACAATGAAGTCAATCTGCGCATGGCCATCATGATGCTGGAAAAGCACGGCTTCAGCGCAGACGTGGCCCGTGATGGAGAGCAGGCCGTCGATCAATTCGCCGCCCGCGCCTATGACGCCATCCTGATGGATTGTCACATGCCGCACATGGACGGCCACGAGGCCACACGCGCCATTCGTGAAATCGAAGCCAGCACACACTGGCAGCGCCCACGCTGCCGCATCATCGCCATGACGGCAAATGTTATGGATGGCGAGCGTGAACGCTGCTTCGAAGCAGGCATGGATGACTATATCTCCAAGCCGTTGCGAGCCAAGGCGCTCACCGAGGCTTTGGCGAGGATCCATGTGCTGGAGCCTACCAAAGAGCCGGAGAACATCAGCGGCTGGACCGAAGAAGAAGTCAGCACCTCCAAAGATGCCGTCAAACTGCTGGCGGATGAATTGAGCGTCGAAGACACGGCAGAATTGATCGAAAACTGGCTCAAAGACACGCCGGAACGCATCACGGATCTTGAAAAGCTCGCGGCGGGTCAGGATCAGCCCGCGCTGCAGCGCACCGCACATTCCTTGAAAGGCAGCAGTTCGCTTTTCGGCCTCACTCACATTCATTCCCTCTGCCGCGATCTCGAGCACCTTGCTGAATCCGACAGCCGTGCCGACCAGCCCTTTCTGGTAGCGCAGATCAGGCGTGGTTTTGCCACGGCCGAACCCTCCTTGCGCGAAGAACTGACTCATCTCCGCACCACCACGATCACCTCATGAAAATACTATACGTCCACGAACGGTTTGGTGCCCTGGCAGGCGCTGAGGCAAACGCCTTCATCACCGCTCAAGAACTGAGCGTGCGGGGCCATCACACAGGCATTCTGCACGGCCCAGGAACCGGCAAAAACGAAGACGGCTGGAGCCGCGTGTTTAATGAACGCTTTGCACTGGCTGGCGACAGCGCCGCCCAGACTCGTGCCGCCCTTGCAGCGTTCCAGCCTGACGCGGTCTATGTGCACAAAATGGCTGATCTCGAAGTGATCCAGACACTGGTGAACAGCGGACTGCCTCTCGTTCGCATGGTACATGATCACGACATCTACTGCATGCGCAGCTACAAGTATCATTACTTCTCCCGCAAAATCTGCACACGGGCCGCTTCCCTCTACTGCGTGTTTGGCTGTGGGGCCTGTGTCGTTAAAAACAACAGCGGCGGCTTCCCGCTCAAATGGGTCAGCTATCGTGCCAAGCAGCGCGAGATCGCTCTCAACCGTCGCTTTCACCGCATGGCAGTGGTCACAGAATACATGCGTGATGAGCTGCTTCAAAACGGCTTCAATGCCGAACGCATTGAAATCCATGCCCCGGTGCCACGCATGGGCGACCCCGACCTGCGCAGCACCTTCAGCGACCGCAATCTCATTCTCTATGCCGGCCAGATCATTCGTGGTAAAGGGGTGGACGTGCTGCTGGAATCCCTCGCCAAGGTAAAGTCGAAGTTTGAGTGCATCATTCTTGGTGATGGCAATCACAAGTCCTACTGCGAGGAGCTGAGTCGGAAACTTGGCCTTGAAGACCGTGTTCATTTCAAGGGCTTCATTCCACAGGAGGAATTGAAGGCCTACTACCGCGAATGCAGCGTCGTCGCACTCAGCAGTGTGTGGCCGGAGCCGATCGCCACCATTGGCCTCGAAGTCATGCGTTACGCACTGCCAGTCGTGGCGTTTGATGCCGGAGGCATCAAGGACTGGCTCAAAGACGGATTCAACGGCCATCTCGTTCCATGGATGAATAGAGACGCATTTGCCGCCGGCATCGATGATCTGCTGCAAAACAAAGCGCGGGCGAAACAGCTGGGTGAAAACGGCCTCCAACTTGTCAGCGAACGCTACGACTTCCCCGCCTACATCGCCGGTCTTGAGTCGATGTTTGAACGTGCCATCGGTGAATCCAGCCGGTGCGCCCCACACAGTCCCCCACTTGAGGGGGGTTACAGTTCAAAGCCCGCTATTACAGTTCCTGCGTAATGAAAAAAACGTCCGTTTCCGATGAACCCCAAGTGCGGCGCATCCTCAAGGCCCAGAGCCGGCTGGGGCGCCTGAGAATGCGCTTTGCCATGCGTTTCAAACGCTGCATGTGGCTCGCTGTCGTCAACGGTACGCACGCCGTCAAACGGCTCTTTGACGTCTTGATCAGCATCATTGCCTTGATCCTTGCCGCACCGTTGATGACCGTCATCGCTCTGCTGATCCGCCGGGACGGAGGACCGGTTTTTTTCAAACAGCGGCGCATCGGATTCAATGGCCGTGACTTCGAAATGCTGAAGTTCCGTTCCATGTGCATTGATGCCGAGGCAAAGCTGAACCAGCTCCTCGCTCAAAACGAAAAATCTCAGGGCATCACCTTCAAGATGAAGAACGACCCGCGCGTCACTCCCATCGGACGCTTCATTCGCAAGGCCTCCATCGACGAGCTGCCCCAGTTTCTCAATGTGCTCAGGGGAGACATGTCCATCGTCGGGCCGCGTCCGTGCCTGCCACGTGAGGCGGCGCTTTATTCCAGCGCCGACCGCCGCCGTCTGCATGCCAAGCCAGGCATCACCTGTCTGTGGCAGGTCGGTGAGCGCGAAGGCCGCTTCTGGGAAATCGGCGACCGCAACAACATCGACTTCGGCGAGCAGGTCTCCCTCGATGTGCGCTACATCGAAAGCCACTCCTTCCTACGGGATCTCTGGATCCTTCTCAAAACCATTCCAGCCATCGTGTTGGGCAAAGGCATGTAACCATGGACGTTTTTATCATCTGCCCTGATTATCGTAAATGCGCCGGCTTTGCCCGCCGTATTCGCCCTCTCGCCCTCTGGCCCGTATTGGGCCGCACTTTGCTGGATCTCTGGCTGGAGCATCTTGCCGCAGCAGGAGTCAAGCACGCCACCATCCTGGCAGCCGACCGGCCGCAGGAAATTCGACACGCTGTGGATCAAGGCGGACGCTGGGGATTGTCCATCACCGTTCTTTCCGTCAAACGCGAGCCCAGCATTGAGGAAACGCGCCTGCGTTTCACGGGCAAAGACTCGTTGGGAATAGCCCCCAACATCATCACGCTGGACACTCTGCCGTCGATGCCGCACAAGCCGCTTTGGGAGAGCTCCGCCGCTTTGTTCGAAATCATGCTGGGCAATCTGCGTGGCACCCCCCCCGAAGCACACCTGACCATGCGCGAGATCGCACCAGAGGTGCATGTCAGCACACGGGCGCGCATTGCTGCCACCGCAAAAATCGAAGGCCCGGTCTGGATCGGCCCGCAGGTCATCGTCGGAGACAATGCCCAAATTCTCGCGGGCACTGTCATCGAAGAAGCCGCTTACATTGACCGCCATGCCATCGTCAGTGAGAGCTGGGTGGGGCCGAACACTTATGTGGGCGCCCTGACCAATGTTCAAAACTCCTTCGCATGGGGTGGCGGCATCGAAAACTGGAGCAAAGGCTCGTTCCTGGAGGTGACGGATGACTTTCTGCTCGCCAACCTCACTCATAAGCCATTTGGGGGTGTTCGCAGCGGCTGGCTCACCCGCATTGCCGGGCTCCTGCTGATGCTGCTGACTTCTCCGGTTGCGCTGCTGTATGCACTTTGGACCCGCATAGTGAAATGGCAGTCTGCCTTGGAGAGCCGGCAGGTCGTGCTGCCTCCACCGAACAAGCAGGACCGCTTCAGCCCCAGCACACGTTTATACTCCCTCACATCCGCACCAGGCTTATTTTCCCGCTGGCCTGAGCTGTGGTCCGTCTGGCGTGGAGACATGCATCTGGTGGGCAACCGTCCCCTCTCCCAGGCACGCGCGGCGCTGTTGACCAACGAATTTGAACGCATGTGGTTCGAGGCCCCCGCTGGCGTCTTCTCCTACGCTGACATCATGAACGACGGCATGCAGAGCACCGACAACGACACCGCGCACAGCGCATGTTACGCCATTCATCGCAGCCTGCGGCTGAACATCCGCATCCTCATGCACTGCCTGCCTCGCTTTTTATTGCCTCTGTCCCGCAAGGACCATGGCATTCCCACCAACACCTCAACCCAAACCTGCACCTAAGCCATGACACTCACCGCATCCGCCCAGCTCACCGCCCCTGCCGAACTCTGCGCCGCCACCGCACGCCTTTGGCGCGACCGCCTTGATATTGAGATCAAACCCGGTCATGAAGAAGTCTGCATTGATTTGTCCAAGACACGTTTCATCGACAGCTCCGGCCTCGGTGTCCTGCTGACACTGAACAAAAACCTCCGCGCCCGTGGAGCCAGCTTGAAACTGATCAATCCTTCCTCCGCCGTCTGCCAGTTGATCGAACTGACAAGACTTCATCGCGTTTTCGAAATGATCCACGATTAATCGCTCATGTCGGTTCCACAGCAGCAATTCGATGGCTTTCGGCTCGATTTTCCAGCAACTCTGGATGATGCGCGCAATGCTGTTCGCTCGGTCATTGAGTGGCTGGCAGATCAGCAGATCCTGCCGGACGAGTGCCAGCAATGGGAGCTGGTGCTGGCAGAAGCAGCGAACAATGCAGTGAATTACGCCACCCCCGAACAGTCTCGGCTCACGGTCCGCATCGAAGCAGCACTGTCCGCGCACGACATCGAAGTCCGCATCACCGATCACACCAGCGGCTTCGACTGGCCTGACCATGTGGAACTTCCTGATGACGATGAGTGCGATCATGGACGCGGCCTCTTCATCATCAGTTCTCTCACCGATCACGTGTCCTACCTTCGTGGCAAGGGACACAACGTGCTCTGTCTGAGGTCGCAGCGCAAATCGACCCCAAAGCCTCAGGAGGACACCGAGGCGACTCTCGAACTCATGACCGCCGAGGTCGCCTCATGCTACGAAACGCTTGCCAACATCTTCCGCCTCATCGCAGATGCTGGCAATGATGTGGAACCCGTCGCACTCGCCTCGCGCTGGCTTGAAGAATTACGTGAACTGGCTGGCGCAGATTTCTTGGTGCTGCGCATGGCAGGCACCGAAGCTGGCAGGCTCCCCATCGTAGGCGGAGTGCCATCAGCCATCGTCTGGGACCCTCTGCTCGAACTTCGCAACCACGATGCCGTTGAGACCCTCGCAGCTGTCACTCGTCAGGATCAATGGTTTGATGAAAGCACCACCTTTGCCACCGCAGACCCGCTGCGGAAAGCAGGCGAACATATCAGCGGACTTTCTCATCCGCTCGAAAGCGGTGGTGATCTTGCAGGCGTGCTTACCGTGGGCGTTTTTAAACCTCGCTGGGAGCCTTCCGCACGTGAATTGAATGTGGTTCGCAGCCTTGGCGATTTTCTTGGTGCTCTGCTGCACGGCTTGCACCGGCGCGATGAAGCAAATCAGTCCCGCCTCATGAAACGCGAACTGCAGATCGCCGCTGACATTCAGCGATCCCTTCTTCCTGCTGAGTTGCCGCAGACACCATTTGTCCACTGTGCGGCCCACCTGGCCACCGTGGGGGAAGTAGGCGGAGACTATCTCGACGCCATCCTCCTGCCGGACGGCAGCCTTCTATTTGTCGTGGCTGATGTCATGGGCAAAGGCGTCCCCGCCGCATTGTTTGCCACAGCCTTTCACAGCCTGCTGCATTCACATCTCGATCTGGCTTCGCAGCCATCACGTCTCATGCGACGCCTGAACAAGGCGATGTTTGCTGAACTGGATCGGGCTGACATGTTCATCACGGCACAGCTTGTTCATATCAGCGCTGACGGCCTCGCGCTGCAGGTCTGTGGCGCCGGACATGCCCCGCTTCTTCTTAGTGGGGGCAGTCAGATTCAGGAAGTCTGCGCCGATGGTCCGCCGCTCGGTGTCACCGCTGATGCAGACTATCAGGATTTCTCGGTAAGCCTCGCCTCCTTCACGCATGTGCTCCTGCACACGGATGGCTTGAGTGACGTGGTTTCCGGTGGCGGCATTCTAAGCCGTGATGAACTCCACACCTGGCTGCAGGGGGCCGCCGCTGCTGCCTCAGATGCCGGTTCTTCGCGTGACAGCCTGCACCGTCTGCACCGCAGTGCGGTGGATGCTGCCAGCCAGCAGGACGATGCCACCTTCATGATTATCACCCGTGGTGCTCAGACGCTCACCGCCAACACACAAAACTCCCTGTCTCATGCCAAAGGATAGACCCATACTCGTCGTCGATGACGAGCCACACATGCGCCGGGTGGCAGAACTGAGCATGAAGCCGCTTGGTCATCCCATCCTGCTTGCCGGAGACGGTCAGGAAGCTGTGAACCTGGCCAAGAGCCACCAGCCCTGCGTCATTCTGCTTGATCACATCATGCCGGTGATGGACGGCAAGGCGGCGCTCCAGCAGTTGAAGGCCGATCCCGCGACACGCGACATCCCCGTCATCATTCTCAGTTCCCGTGGTCAGCTTGCTGTGGGGCAGTACCAGGGATTTGAGACAGCCACAATGTTTGTCTCCAAACCCTTCAGCCCCGCCCTGCTCCGTCGTGAAGTCGAGCGGTTGATCTCAATCTCCTCCGCGCCTCTGGAACCTCAACTTACCGCCGTATGAAACAACGTCTGGATCTTTTCATCATGATCGACGCCTGCGGGTGGGAGATCATCAAGGAGCGCCCTCAGTTTCTCAGCACGCTCGCGCCGCATCGTCGCAAGCTCGAAAGCGTCTTCGGCTACAGCAGCACCTGCGTTCCTAGCATCCTCAGCGGCCGCTGGCCGGATGAGCATCACAACTGGTGCTACTTCATCCACGATCCAAAGAACTCCCCCTTCCGCAGCCTGAGCTGGCTTCGTTGGCTCCCCAAGGCGCTGACCAGCCGCCGCATCGTTCGGCGTTATCTCACCAAGATTGTTAAATCAACGCTTGGATTCAAAGGCTACTTCGATCTCTACAACATTCCCTTCCACCTCATCCACCTGTTTGACTTCACCGAGAAGAAAAGCCCGCTGCAGCCGCGCGGCATGAACCAAGGCCCCAATGTGTTTGATCTACTGGTGGAAAAAGGCGTCCCTTATTTTGTCACCGAGCCCAATTTAAGCGAAGAAACCAATCGTGATCGGCTGATCGCCAATATCGAAGACGAAAGCATTGACTTTGCCTTTCAGTACTGGGCCGGGCTGGATGGCCTGCTGCATCGTGTGGGCAATCAATCGCCCGAGATTGACACCAAGCTGGCTGAGTACGAAGCCTGGATCACCCAGACCATGGCGGTGGCTCAAAAGCACTACCGCGAGGTCAACCTTCACGTCTTCAGCGACCACGGCATGGCAAACTGCGATCAGCATTTGGATCTCCGCAGCAAAATCGACGCGCTGGGTCTGCGCATCGGCACCGACTACAACGTAGTCTATGACAGCACCATGGCCCGCTTCTGGTTTTTCAGCGACGCGGCGCGTCAGCAGATCCCCCTTGTTTTGCAGAACGTTCCGGAAGGCCGCATCATGCCAGAAGAAGAACTGAAGCGTTTCCGCGCTCATTTTTCAGACGGACGTTTTGGGGAACTCATCTTCCTCGTCCAGGAAGGCGTCTTGATTGTTCCCAGCCATATGGGCGAGCGTCCCATCCGAGCCATGCATGGCTACCATCCGTATGATCCCCAGAGCTACGCGACGCTCTTTAGCAACACTTCCAATGTACCCGCCGATGTCACCCACATCCCGCACATCCATCGCCTGATGGAAAAAGCCCTGGAACGACCAGAGGTCAAATGTGCCGCGCCTTCCATTCACGCACTGGCAGCTTGACATCAAGAGACTCGTGCACAGCACTTTCGAAAAAGTTTGATGGATTCCAAAAATCCATGCATGCCATTTACTGGCTAAATCTTGCGATCTTCGACAGCCATTCGCCTGCTGATACAGCAGGCTCATGCCCATGAATGATGCACGTCCATCGAGCGGGATAACACCCAGTTCTCCCTTCGCTGAGCCCGCGTTATAAACCCATTCCCCGCAGCTGCGGGGATTGTTGAGCGAAGGACTCGCCGCGAGATTTTTGGTCTCACGATGACCTACGACACCGTCAAACAAAACATTTGGAGCAACGCTATCTCCAACTACCTGCGCACTTTTGTCGGCATCGTTGTCGGACTGGTTACTTTTCGGTTGTTATACCAGGCTCTTCCGCGCGAATCGTTTGGCTTTTGGTCCCTCCTTTGGAGTGTTTTCGGTTACGGCATTTTGTTGGATTTCGGCTTTGGTTTTGCCGCACAAAAACGTGTCGCCGAACTCTCAGTCAAAGGTGAATGGCACAAACTCAGTCAGGTGCTGAGCACCATCCTTTTCTTCTACCTCGGCGTCGCCGCTCTCATGGCGGCCACAGTGGCGCTTGGGGCCGATGAGATCGTGCAAGCCTTTGGAGTTTCCGCTGCCAATCATGCTGAGTTTCGCATCGTGCTGATCGTCTTCTTCGCCGCCATCGGCCTCGCGTTCCCTCTGGGCATTTTCCCTGAGATCCTGCGAGGTCAGCAGCGCATCAGCACCGTCAATAACATCATCACAACGGCCATGCTCATGCGCATGGCCGTCATTGCCTGGGCAGTTTACGCAGGCTGGGGCCTGCTGGCCATCATGCTCACGGCATTGTTTTTTTCCCTGGCACCAGATCTTGTATCCGCCTTCTTTGCCCTGCGTCACATGCCGGAAGTGAAGCTTCGTCCGCACTTGTTTTCAAAGTCCATGATGCGTGAAACGATGGGCTTCTCCATCTTCGCCTACATCAGCACCGCCACCAACATCGTCTTGGGAAAAACAGACCAGCTGGTGCTCGGTGCCACTCTTTCCATCGGTGCTGTGGCCATCTATCAGGCCGGGGCCAAAGTCGCTGAGGTGTTTGCTCAGTTCACCAAGCAGTTGCAGGACACCCTGTCACCCGCCGCAGCACATCTTCACGCCACAGGCGACCACTCTGCGCTGCGCGATCTGCTGCAGCGCGGCACTCGGTGGAGTACCATCATCGCCACACCGCTGTATGTGCTATGCGCCTTTGAGCTGGAGCCCCTGCTCAAAGTGCTCACGGGAGACAAACACATCGCCAATGAAACCTGGCAGGTCGCTCAGGTGCTGCTGCTCTGGTTCTACAGTTCAGCACTCACTCACAGCGTCAGCAAACGCATCTACATGATGTCCGGCCATGAGCGCCGCCTCATGTGGCTGGGCCTTGGAGAGGCGGCGGTGAATCTCGCATTGAGCATCACCCTGGCGCTGATATTTAAAAACGTGGTCAGCGTGGCGGTGGGATCGCTCATTCCTACCCTCTTCTTCGGCTGGTGCCTGCTCTGGCCCTGGGTGGCCCGGGATGTAAGCCTCCACCCATGGCAGTTGTTTCGTGAAACGGTACTGCCTAGCTGGCTTGCCTGCATTCCATCCGCACTCATTCTGGGCGCACCGCTTTTGTTCCCTGACTTGCAGATCGAGAACACCTGGCTGCGCATTCTCATCATGGGAAGCGCAGGCGGACTCACTTCACTCCTGTGCGTGTGGAGCTGGTCATTGACAGCTTCAGAGCGCCAGGTGCTCCGTTCACGATTTCCCACTCCCTTCAGAAAAAATCCACCCGCGCTTCAGGCCGCGTGATCTCTTATGCAAGCATCCCACATTCTCCGCAAATACGATCCGGCCCAGTGGGGCGGTACCGAGACTGCTGTGCAACGCCTTGTTCAAGGCCTGCAAACGCACGGCATTTCCTCCTTGGTGCATGCTCCAGAAAACGCCAGTCATAGCGGCATCGACCCTCTGCGCGATGCAGGCGCCAAAATTCAGCGCTATCGCGCCTTTGTTCCCGTGCTGGGAATTTCCGCCGCACAACGCGATGCGCTCGTTTCATGGGGTGGCAATCTGTTTTCGTTTGAGCTCTTCCGGCAGCTGCGGGCCAGCCGCTCACAGGTGATGCACTCACATGCGCTCAATCGAATCGCTGGCATCAGCCTGATGGCAGCAAGAACACGCGGTGTCCCTCATGTGATCACCTTGCACGGAGGTGCTCTCGATATTCCTGATGAAGTGAATGCCCAGCTCACCGCTCCATTGAAGGGTGGCTTCGAATGGGGCAAGGCCCTCGGCGCGCTAGTGCGCAGCCGCCATGTGCTGCAAAACACGGATGCCGTCTTCACCTGCAATCCACGCGAAGCTGCCCTGCTGCAGTCTAAATACCCCCGGCAGCGCATCATCGTGCAGCCGCACTCAGTTCCCGCCGCCCAATACGCGGTGGACAGCCGCACAGCCGCTCTCAAAGCCTATCCGCAGATCGCCAACCGAGATCTCATCGTCAAAGTCGCCCGCCTTGATCCTGCCAAGAACTTGCCATGGCTCGTACGACAGCTTCCCGCCATCAAACGCCGCCATCCACGCGCAATGCTCGTGCTCATTGGGGCGGGGACCACGCAGTCTGTAGTCGAAGAGCTGCATCGCGAGATCGCCCGTCTGGGCTTGGCCAATGATGTCCTTCTCACTGGCGGCCTTGAATCAGGCTGCGCTGAATTGATCGGCCTCATCCAGTCCGCACGTCTCTTTGTCCTTTGTTCGACCGCCGAACCGTTCGGCATCGTCATCCTGGAGGCCTGGGCCGCAGGCACTCCGGTTCTTTCTTCACGCACTTCGGGCCCCGCATCACTGATCGAGCATGGCCGGACCGGGCTGCTCTACGACCTTGATCAGACTGCCGATTTTCACTCAGGCATCGACACCCTCATGATGAACAACAAGCTGCACCGCCATCTCAGCTCGGAAGCTCTGGATCATGTTCGCGCTGAATATGATGTACCCACTGTCGCAGCTCGTGTCGCTCGTGTTTACGAAGAATTGGTCGAAGCGAAAAACCTTAAAGGTTCTAAAACTCAAACTCACCGCCAGCCAGTTCAGTTCGCCGCCAAACTGTCATGAGTGATCCTCTCATCAGCATCGTCATGCGCTCCTTCAATGAGGCCTGGGCGCTGAAAGAAACACTGCCCGCACTTGTAGCGCAAAACTGGCAGAATCAGGAACTGATCGTCATCGACAGCGGTTCGACTGACGGATCTCAGGAGCTGATCCGTGCCGCCAATCCTGCACACTTCATCCAAATCACACCTCAGGAGTACAATCCCAGCCGCGTGATGAATCACGGCATGCGTCTCGCCAGCGCAGAACGCGTGATTTTTCTCAACGCCGATGCGACACCGCAAAATAATCACTGGTTGAGGCCGCTTGCAGAAACACTCGCAGACTCCCGCGTCGCCGCGTGTTTTGGCCGGCAAATTCCACGCCCCGACTGCCAGGCTGTGTTTGCCTGCGACTACGACCGCTGCTTTGGGCCTGAGCGTGAATCCGCAAGCTGGGATCATTTTTTCAGCATGGTCAGCAGCGGCCTTAGAAAAGACGTATGGCAGCAGCGCGGTTTCCGCGAAGACCTTCAATATGCTGAGGATGACGAGTACACCCGCTGGTGCCGAGCACAGGGCTACAAGGTGTCTTACGTCCAGGAGTCTGTGGTGATGCACAGCCACAACTACACACTGCAGCAAAGCTGGAAGCGTTCCTTTGGGGACGCGCGCGCCATCGGCAAAGCATGGTCTCAGCGACCGGGTGTCTTCAACTGGCCCCAGACTGTTTTTCTCGGCTGGCTCAATGATGTGCGGCATGACTTGCGCTGGTGCCTCACGCACGGTCGCCTCCATGAGGTCGCTCACGCCATGCGCATTCGCTGGCAGCAGCGCCGAGGCAAGTTGGCAGGATTCCACCAGGGATGGCGCGAACAGCAGGAGGTGTCCTCATGAAAATTCTCATTCTCACCAATCTTTACCCACCCCACTACGTCGGCGGTTATGAATTGCGCTGCGCTGCGATCACCGAGGCGCTGCGGCAGCGCGGCCATGACGTGCACGTGCTCACGTCCAATCATGGAGTCCAAGGCAGCCCTCCGCTCGCAGAACCGCATGTCGATCGAAGCCTGCGCATTCACGGCTACTACGGTCACCCGTGGTTGGGATTGAATGCTCTCAAGCATCTCGAGCTGCACAACAACCAAACCGTGCGCGAGGCGCTAACCATCCTTCGACCAGATGTCGTCCATGTCTGGTGCATGGGAGGCCTGTCCAAATCGCTCTGCCTCACCCTTCAGCGCAGCGGTGTGCCGACAGTCTATGATGTCAGCGATCACTGGATTTTGCGCAGTCTCACTGGCGATGTCTGGCTCGACTGGTGGAATCGCAGCCAGGGATCCTTCGCGTCACGCGTACAGCGCATGCTTTGGACCCTGTGCGGAGTCCGGCGACGGTGTGATGAAATTGCCCCCACCAATCCCGTCTCCGAAATCCGTTTTAAACGGCTCTATTTCACCAGCGCTCGCCTGCGCGAGCTCACGGCCCAGCAGGGCTACGATGTGATGCATGGCGGCGTCATCCATTGCCCGGTGGACACACAGCACTTTCAAGGCACACCAATTACCCGTTCTCCAAAAAACTGGCTCTGGGTCGGACGCCTCGCCGAAGACAAGGGCATTTTGACGGCTCTGCGCGCACTGTTGCTCATCAAAAACTCCTTTGCTGGCGAACTGCACGTCTACGGCAAAGGGGACGACGCCTATGTGACAATGTTGAAAAACTTCGCGGCGGGAAACGCCCTCCCGGTCACATGGCACAGCGCCACGCCCCCAGAAATGCCTGATGTCTATCGCGCCCATGATGCACTGCTTTTCACCTCCGAGTGGGAGGAACCGTTTGCACTCACCCCCCTTGAAGCCATGGCCTGCGGCTTGCCGGTCATCGGCACCATGACCGGCGGAAGCCGCGAACTCTTCCGACACGGTCAAAATGCCGTCACCTATGATGCTGGAGCCGCCACTCAACTGGCGGAGCGCATCCTGCTACTGCAAACCGAAGACCACTTGCGCACTCGCATCGCCCAGACAGGCCACCATGAGGTTCATGAACGCTTTGCCATGGCTCCCATCGTTGATCAGGTCGAGCAATACCTGCGTGAATCAATCCCAGCATGAGTTCCCGCTTCACCATCGACGGTAACGACAGGCTGGAGCAGCACCTCGCTGTGACCTGCACTCACGTGCGTGCAGGAGTTGAGCGCATCGTCCCGGCGGCCAAACTCGAAGGCCTTGCGCTTGCCGGCGGCTATGGCCGCGGCGAAGGCGGCGTACTGCGCGAAAACGGTCAGGACCTGCCCTACAACGACATGGAATTCTTCGTGTTCATCCGCGGCAGCACATTGATCAATGACCGTCTCTACAAGGCTGCCCTGCACAAGCTTGGAGAGTCGCTTTCTCATGCAGTTGGCCTGGATGTCGAGTTCAAAATTCTTTCCACCGCGCGTCTTCGCCGCAGCCCTGTCAGCATGTTCTACTACGATCTGGTCATGGGACATCGTTGGATCATCGGCGAAGAGAACCTGTTCGCCGGATGCGAACACCATCGCGACGCCGGCCGCATTCCTTTGCACGAGGCCACGCGGCTCCTCTTCAATCGCTGCTCCGGCCTGCTGTTTGCCAATGAAAGACTCGCTCAGGATGACTTCAGCGCCGCAGATGCCGATTTTGTCGGGCGCAATCTCGCCAAGGCACAACTGGCCATCGGAGACGTGGCGTTGACAATGGCAGGCCTTTATCATTGGAGTTGTCGCGAACGCCATCGCAGGCTTCAGGAGCTTGCAGGAGTCGATCTATCGCTCCTGTCCCATCATGCCGCTGGAGTGGAGTTTAAATTGCATCCACAGCGCTCACCCCACACCCAAGAAGAATTGCGCCAGCAGCATTCAGCGCTGTCTCAGCTCGCCCAGAACATCTTTCTTCAGCTCGAAAGCCGCCGTTTGGAAATCAAGTTGTCAACACCTGTGGATTATACCACATGCAAGACCAACAAGTGCCCTGAAGTACCGTTATGGAAGAACGTATTCATCCATCTCCGCACAAGGGACATACCATCAAGCATCACCCGCTATCCACGTGAGCATCTCCTCCATGAACTGGTGACAATGCTTTGGACAGAACGCCACGCCACTCCGTCAGCGATCCAGCAGTACACGGCGCTGTGGAACCGGTTTAATTAGGTTCATCTCCCCCCACTTGCGGGCGATGCATTGGGTCATGATTTCAGCTTTGGTACCAGCAGTTCACACTGCCCATGCAAATCCTGGTTGTTTACCCTTACATCCCCTACCCGATCGACCGTGGCACCTATCAGCGGGTGTTTCATCTGCTGCGTGAGTTGGCCAGAAATCACACGATCGACTTGATCGCCCTCTCCGAAAAGGGTGAGCGCGTGGAGCATCGGGGCATCTTCGAAAGCTTTTGCCGCAAGGTCGTCTTCGTTCCTTTCGAGCATCCACCATGGCCAAATTTATTTCCCAACCGTCTTCTCAATTCGCTGCCCACGACGATCCGTCACTGGTGGCTGCCTCAGCTGGCCGACACCATCGGCAGCATGCTCGACCAGAATGAATACGACATGGTGCATGTGTGCGACATCGTCATGGCGCAATACTTCCTCAAAGATCATTTGGAAATACCACTGAGCGTGGATCGCAGTCGCGTGGATCTGCAGTTTCAGGAAGAGCAGTACGCCCGCATGCCCAAAGGCATCAAATCATCCCTCCTTTACCGCGAGCAGGTCTGGAAGCTGCGCCGGTTCGAGCACAAGGTCGCCCGCCGCAGTTCTGTGCAGGTGGTTTGCGGCCCGGATGACGAGACCTTCATCCGATCCCAGGTGAGCACCCATGTGCCCGTTGAAGTGGTCACCAACGGGGTCGATCTTGACTACTTCAGCCCCAATTCGTCAGAGGTCTCCCGCGATGCAGCGCCCACGGTTCTCTATTGCGGCGCCATGGACTACATGCCGAACGTGGATGCCCTGCGCTGGTATTTTGGTGAAATTCACCCTCGGCTTAAAAAGCTGGTGCCTGACCTGCAGGTTTTAATTGTCGGCAAATCGCCGGCAGAAGAAGTCAAAGCCTACAGTGCACTGCCAGACGTCACCGTGACAGGCGGTGTACCAGATGTTCGCCCATGGTATCGTCGTGCCTGGGCGCAGATCGTGCCGCTTCGCATTGGCGGCGGCACGAGGCTCAAGATTCCGGAAAGCATGGCGATGGGGACCCCGGTGATCAGTACCACCATCGGCGCTCAGGGCCTGAATCTGGCGCATGGCACGGATATCCTCCTGGCAGACACACCCGAAATGTTCGCGCACTACATCGAGCGCATGCTCCATGACGATGCACTTCGCCAAAAAATCGAGGAGCGCGGCATGCAGACTTGCCGCGGACGCTTTGGTTGGCCCGGTCTGGGTCAGCAGCTCAGCAGCTACTACTCACAGCATTTCCAGCCGGCAAAGAACTCCCATGAACACAACTGAAGCAGCATTCACCCCACGCAGCGGACCGTCGTTGTCCATGCTCGGCGTCCCGTTCGACAATGTGACGACGGATCAGACTCTGGAGGCCATCTCCGGAATGATTGCCTCGCGCAAACCTCACTACATCGCCACGGCAAATGTCGATTTCACCGCACTCGCCATGTATGACGATGAGCTGCGGCGCATTTTGCTCGATGCACATCTCGTGGTATGCGATGGCATGCCTCTTGTCTGGGCATCGCGCTGGCTCGGCAATGCACTTCCAGAACGTGTGGCTGGTTCTGACCTTGTGCCAAAGCTCCTGGTGCTCGCTGAAGAAAAAAACTGGAGTGTCTATTTTCTAGGTGGGAAGAAAGAGGTGGCAGAAAAGGCAGTGCAAGTCGTGAAGGAACGCCACCCAAAACTCAAAATAGCCGGCGCCGTGTCCCCACCGTTCAAGCCGCTGCATGAGATGGATCATGCAACCATCTGCGCTGACATTCACTCCACGAATCCTGATCTGCTTTTTGTGTCTTTCGGCTGTCCGAAGCAGGAAAAGTGGATCGCCATGAATTACCAGCGCGCCGGAGCACCGGTGACGATCGGTGTCGGAGCCACGATCGACTTTCTCGCGGGCCACATGCAGCGCGCTCCACTCTGGATGCAAAAGATCGGACTCGAATGGCTCTACCGGCTGCTGCAGGAGCCACGACGTTTGTTCAAACGCTACGCCACGGATTTCGTGGTATTCGGACTGACGATTGTGAAACAATGGTGGCTGACTCGCAGCGGCAGGCGCACCACCCCGGCCACACCTCTCATTCCCACACCTGCCAAAGCCCCGGATATACAGCTTTCGAGTGTTCCGGAACTTTTCTGCCCGGAAAGACTGGATGCAGCGGAGGTTCGCGTCATCGAGCAGGTTTGGATGAACACTCTCGAAGGACCTGAAGAAGGGATCATCATCGATTGCGGCGGTGCTCAATTCATCGACAGCACCGGACTCGGCCTGCTGATGCGCATGCAAAAGCGCTGCCGTCAGTCCGGCAAGCAGTTGGTGCTGTCCACCGTCTCGCCCGCAATACTCAAACTGCTGCAGATGACACGGCTGAACTCTATCTTCACTCAGGCAGCCAGCCGTGAGGAAGCGCTGAACAAAATCTTGAACGCCAGCGCACTTGCTTCTCCATCCCCCATCAAGACCGTGCCACTGCACCTCGACTGGAGCGGCGCAGTCACTACCAGCAGTGTGGATGGCCTCTGGCGTGGCGCACTGGGAGTCATCCAGAATGCTGCTGATTCCCGCAATCCGGTCGTGATTGATCTGCAGGGCGTTCAGCTCATGGACAGCGGTGGCCTGGGCCTGATGGCCCGCTTGAAGGATCATGCCACCAGCCAGCACATCCACCTGCGCTTCACCAATGCCAGCCCTGTCGTGCATGAATCCCTGCGTCACGAACAAATGGAACATCTTCTCGCATCATGAAAATCGCCATCTCCACCAGCGTCATCCAGCGCGGCAAAACTGGCGTGGCGCAGTATGTACTGGCCCTCACTAAGGCGCTCCTGCCTTACGCGGACGTGGTCAAATTTCACATCCTTGCCTTGGCTCAGGATTTGCCTCTGTTCGAATTTGCTCGGGGAAGAATGGAGATAGTCCCGGTCGACGAGCAATGGCGTCCCGCCGTGCGGAACATCTGGTGGCATCAGCAGGTGCTGCCGCGATGGCTCGACAAGCAGCAGATCGATGTGCTCCACGTGCCCAGCTACCGCCGCATGGTGCACACCGCACACTGTCATCTCGTCTCCACCATTCATGACCTTGCCCCGTTTCATGTGAAGAAGAAGTATGACCTCGCCCGCATGATTTATGGCCGGGTCATCGTGAAGCATCTTGCCCGCAGGCAGAATGGCATCATTGCGGTCAGCACCAGCACCGCCCAGGACATTGAGCACTACTTTGGCGTGCCGGTCCAGAAACAGAACGTGATTCTCAACGGCATTGATCACGCACGTTTCAATCCAGGCGACCGCGCCGCTGCCTGCGCCCAGGTGGAACAACGCTGGCAGTTGCAGGAACCCTTCTTTCTTTATGTGTCGCGGCTGGAGCATCCGGCCAAAAATCACACTCGTCTGATCGAGGCCTTCGATCAGTTCAAAACCAGCAGCGGCTCCCCATGGCAGCTTGTACTCGCAGGCAGCGACTGGCATGGCGCTGAACACATTCACGCGGCAGCGCGGGATTCCCGCCACGCCAAGGACATTCTTTTCCTTGGGTTTGTCGAAGACGCCGTGCTGCCAGATTTGTACCGTGCAGCCTCCACCATGGTTTACCCTTCATTGTTTGAAGGATTCGGCCTGCCGCCGATCGAGGCCATGGCCTGCGGCTGCCCTGTCATCACTTCGAAAAGCGGCTCGCTGGGTGAAGTCGTCGGCAATGCCGCCCGCATCATCAACCCCGAGGATGTCGGCGACATGGCTCAGGCTCTGCTTGAGGTCGCTTCGCATCGCGAAAAACGGGAGGCCCTGATTCCGGCAGGTCTGCAAAATGCCAGACGTTTCAATTGGGATGACAATGCAAAACGCGTCATGGAGGTCTATGAAAAACCCTTCACAGG
>JAPLUN010000563.1 GCA_026397715.1 Verrucomicrobiota bacterium | reverse complement strand
GCTGAACGTCATGGATTTCGATGATCTCATCATCCTCGGCGTGCGTCTGCTGGAAGAAAATGCCCAGGTGCGTGCCACGGTGCAGAGCCGCCACCACTACGTGATGGTGGATGAGTTCCAGGACACCAACTCGCTCCAGATGCGCCTGCTGCGTGCCTTGGTGCCTGCGCCGTACAACGTTTGCGTGGTGGGAGATGACGACCAGTCCATCTACGGCTGGCGCGGTGCGGAAATCACCAACATCACCGAATTCGAAAACTTCTTCCCCAACCCGCATGTGGTGAAACTGGAGGAAAATTACCGCAGCACCACGCCCATTCTGCACACGGCAAACAGCCTCATCAAAAACAACATTGGCCGCCGTCCCAAGTCCCTGTGGAGCCGCAATCAAGGCAGCGATCTCGTCCGCCTCATTGCCAACGAAGATGACAAGGAGGAGGCGGACATGATTGCGAAGGAAGTGGAAACCGCGCACTTCGCGAACAAGCAGCCGCTGGAAGAATTCGCCGTGCTCTTCCGCACCAATGATCAGTCGCGCGTTCTGGAGCAGGCCTTCCGCCAGCGCAAGATCGCCTACCGCGTGGTGGGTGCGCGCAGCTTCTTTGACCGGCGTGAGGTGAAGGACATCGTGAGCTACCTCAGCGTGCTGCACAATCCGCACGATGACATGGCGCTGCTGCGCATTTTAAACACGCCCACACGCGGCATCGGCAGCGCCACCGCCGAGCTCGCGCGTGAGCGCAGCATGGAGAAGCACCACAGCATCTGGGTGGCGCTGTGCGATGAAGAATTCCTGCGCCAGATCCCCGAGAAAGGGCGCAATGCCATCCGCCTTTTCACCGCGCTCATCGTCAAATACTCAGGCCCGGCCAGCACCCCCGGAACCAACCTGATCGACATGACGCAGGCCCTGATTCTTGAGATCGACTACATGGAGCATCTTAAAAAAGCCGCCAAGGAGCCGGAAGATTTTGCCGGCTGGGAGAACGGCATCAATGAACTGCTCAAAAGCATGGCGGCTCATGCCGAGCGCGATCGCGCCAGCGGCCTCGCGGGTTTCCTGGATGAAGTCAGCCTCAATGATGAGCGCGAAGAAAAGGACGACATCGAAAAGAAAAAGGGCGTGTGCTTGATCACCATGCACGCCTCCAAGGGACTAGAATTTCCCGTCGTATATCTGCCGGGAATGGAGCAGGGGATCCTGCCGCACAAACGCAGCTTTGACGAAGGCCGTGTGGATGAAGAGCGCCGCCTTTTTTATGTGGGCATCACCCGTGCGAAGCAGAAGCTGACGCTCAGCCACACGCGCACGCGCATGAAGTGGGGCAAAAAGCAGAGCAACATGCCCAGCACCTTCCTCAAGGAGCTCGACCGCAAGTACGTCGAAGAACTCGACTACACCAAGCACATGAACGAAACCGTGACGCAGGAGGAAAATACCAACTTCTTCTCCGGCTTGCGGGCCATGCTGGCGGACAAGTAACCGCCTGCCGTTGCGTTCCATGTCGCCCTCCCGTCTCAATTTCCAGCTCGATGCCCAGGCCAGCGATTCCCGTGCGCGTGTCACCACGTTCCACACGCTGCATGGCACCATTCAGTCGCCGCTGTTCATGCCCGTGGGCACGCAGGCCACGGTGAAGGCGCAGACGCAGGAGTCCCTGCATGCCTCCGGCTCGCAGATCCTGCTGGCAAACACGTATCATTTGCTGCTGCGTCCGGGTCCCGATGTCTTCACCAAGCTCCGCGGTATCCATCGCTTCATGAACTGGCCCGGCTCCGTGCTCACGGACTCCGGCGGCTATCAGATCTTCTCGCTGCCGCACTCGCGCTCCATGACGGAGAAGGGGGCCGTGTTTCAGAGCTACGTGGATGGCCAGCGCATCCTGCTCAGCCCGGAGCTCAGCATTCAAACACAGCGCGCCATCGGCAGCGACATCATGATGGTGCTGGACCAGTGCATCCCTTCCACGGCCGATGAGAAAACCGCGCGCGCCGCCCTGCAGGTGACGCAGCGCTGGGCCGTGCGCAGTCTCGCGGCGCGTGAGGACTCGCCGCAGTCCATGTTTGGCATCGTACAGGGGGCTTTGTATCCGCAGCTCCGCCGCGAAAGCGCCTCTGGCCTCATGCAGCTCGACTTCGACGGCTTCGCCATCGGCGGCCTCGCAGTAGGGGAGGAAAAGAACGAACGCGAAGACGTCTGCGAGCTCACCGCCGCCCTGCTCCCCGCAGACCGCCCCCGTTACCTCATGGGCGTCGGTACCCCCGTGGATGTATTGGAGGCCGTGCATCGTGGCGTGGACATGTTTGACTGCATCATCCCCACGCAGGTGGCCAAGCGCGGCACCGCTTTCACTTCACGCGGCATCGTCGAGCTGCGCCGCTCCGTGTACAAATTCAGCGAGGATCGCCTTGATCCCACCTGTACCTGCCCGGTTTGCGCCACACACAGTCGCGCCTATTTGCACCACCTTACCAAAACGCAGGAGCAGTTGGGCTGGACGCTCGTGGGGCAGCACAACATCCATTTCTACCACCAGCTCATGCGCGAGATCCGCCAGAGCATTCTGGAAGACCGCTTCATGCCGCTCTACCGCGAGCGCCGCGAGATCCTGCCCATTGAAGACGTGGACCATCCCGTCACGCATCCCAAGCGCACCTCCACCAAACCGCAGCACGAAGGCGACTACGAGCTGCACGGCGAGCCACCCGCCATCCGCCACAGCCCCAGCGGCCGCACCCTTCCCACGACACCGCAGCTCGATCCCGCCATCGAATCCCAGCTCATCCAGCAACTGCGTCTGCTTGCCGTGTGGCCACCG
>JAPLUN010000267.1 GCA_026397715.1 Verrucomicrobiota bacterium | reverse complement strand
CATTGTTCAACGGCAAGGACCTGACCGGCTGGCGGGCCAACGTGATGCCGGAATCTTTCTCCGTGCTGGATGGAGCCATCCGGGCCCATGCCACCAAGCCCAGCGCCCACTTATTTTATGCGGGCGATACGAAAACCGGCTTCATGCGCTTTAAGAATTTCGTGCTTGAAGCCACCTGCCGCAGCGAGCCGAATTCGAACTCCGGCATCTTCATTCACACGGACATGACCACGCGAGACAGCGCGCTGCATCTGGCCAAGGGCTACGAAATTCAGCTCAACAGCACCGCCAAGGAGAAACGCAAGACCGGCAGCCTGTATGCGGTGATGGATCTCGCGCAATCGCCCGTGGATGAAAGCCAGTGGTTCAAGCTCCGCGTCACGGTGAGCGGCAAGCGCATCATGATTCATCTCAACGACAAGCCGGTGGTGGACTACACCGAGCCGGACAACGTCACGCGCCCGCCCGAGCGTGCCGGACGTTTGTTTGATCCGCAGGGTGGAGGGATCGCCCTGCAGGCGCATGATCCGGGGAGTGTGTTCTACTTCAAAGACATCCGCATCAAGCGCCTGCCATGAAAACTCGCTGACCATGCCCCCTGAACCATCCCCACCACCACAGCTTAAAGACTGGTTTGATGCCGCCCGCTATCGAACCATTGCCAAAGAGCTAACCGACATCGCGCCGAAGTTTCGCGCTGATGATTTCATGGGGGCTGTGCTCGTTGGGCTCGAAGACCGAAGCCTCATGGAGCGCGTGCATCAGTGCGCGGTGGCCGTGGAGGCCGCGCTGCCGGGAACGTATCAGCAAAAGGTCCGTGCTCTGCAGAAGCTCGCGCCGCGCATCGGGCATGAATTCGTGACCATCTTTCTCGGCGATTTCGTGGCGACGTACGGATTGGATGACTTTGATTTTTCGATGGAGGCGCTGAGGTTTTTCACGGTCTTTGGCTCGGCGGAGTTTGCGGTGCGACCATTCATCATGGCGGATCAAAAGCGTGCTTTGCAGAAGCTGCACGAATGGACTGCTGATCCCGATGAGAAGGTGCGCCGCCTGGCCAGCGAGGGATCGCGTCCGCGCCTGCCCTGGGGCATGCGTTTGCAGGCGCTGGTGCGTGATCCAGAACCCACAGCGAAGATTCTGGAAGCGCTGAAGGATGATGACTCCCTGTTTGTGCGGCGATCAGTGGCCAATCACCTGAATGACATCACGAAGGATCATCACGACTATGTTTTGCAGCGGCTTGAAGCGTGGGATCTCGAACGCGAGCACCTGCAGTGGATCGCGAAGCATGCCTGTCGCACACTGATCAAGCGCGGGCATCCGCGTGCGCTGAAGCTCTTTGGGTTTGGCAAAAAGGCGGAGGTCACCGCAAAGCTGGCGGCTTCTCCTTCGCGCCTGGAACTTGGGCAGCGCCTTACGTTGACGGCTGCGCTGACTTCGACTTCAAACCGCTCACAGCGACTCGCGATCGACTACGTGGTGCATTACGTGAAAGCCAGTGGTGGCAGCGCGGAGAAGGTCTTCAAGTGGACTGAGCTTGATCTGCCGGCGCATGCGGAAATCGAACTCGTCAAATCGCAGGTCGTGCGCGATTTCACGACGCGCAAACATTACTCAGGCAGGCACAGTGTGGAATTGCAGATCAATGGCCAACGGGTGGCGGAGACGCTGTTTGTTCTGGCCTGAATAGTACCGCAGGCTCAGCGGTAGAAGGTTTCGAGAATCAAGGTGCAGAGCGCCTGACGATACGTGGCATCAGCGGCATCACCGGCAGGCCAGTCGGGACGACCGTGTTTGAAGGAGCCGTCCGGCTGCTGGGCTGCGAGGATTTGCGGCATGACCTGGGTAGCGAAGGTCGTCCACTCGGCCCCGCCGTTGAGGAAGAGCGCGTTGCTGTAGCCATGCCAGCAGTAGAGATTGCAGTTTTTTTCCCAATCCGGGGGCTCGGCTTGGAGAAAGCCCGAGATGAATTTGACGCCCTTCTTGGCAGCTGGCGTGCTTTTTCCAGCCAGCATGAGATGGCCTGCCGTAGCTCCACCACTGAGGCTCCACTGATTGTAGTGTGCTTCGCGGCTGGCGCCTCCGAAGCCGCCATCCTTGGTTTGAGTGGATTCAATGTACGAGAGTGCTTTTTTGATGCAGGAGTCGAGCCCGTCGATTTTCAGTCCAGTGGCCTTGGCGACATTGAGCGCCTGGAAATGCCAGTTGGCCAAAGACAGATCGGCACCGCTGCCTGGATTGTAAACGATGGTTTCGCCGCCGTAGGTCCAGGAGCCGCGACTGGTCTGTTGGCTGATGATCGTCTTGATGGCTGTTTCAAAGGACTCACGCAGACCTGGAAGACTTTTGCTGCCCACTCGTGCCGTGACGTAGGCCTCGCCGACAGCCAAGGTGGCGATGGCATGCTCGTAAGTTCCAGCGCCGCCCAATCCTCCCGTCGTTTTTCCGCCCCATTTTTCGGAAAAAATGCCGCTGGGGTTCTGTTTGGCGAGGGTGATCAAGTACATCAGCCCCTTCA
Source organism: Verrucomicrobiota bacterium (assembly GCA_026397715.1). Lineage (GTDB taxonomy): Bacteria > Verrucomicrobiota > Verrucomicrobiia > Verrucomicrobiales > Verrucomicrobiaceae > Prosthecobacter. The sequence goes on along the minus strand of JAPLUN010000267.1, from coordinate 721 downwards.
TGACGGAATCTCCATACTCGGCAGAATCCGGTGTCTCGCCGTGGCCAAGGAAGCACTGGAGCACAAAGCCGGTCATCGCGCCTTTGTTGCTGCGGCCCCATGAGCCGTCGGGGTTCTGGCTGGTTTTAAACAGATTCAGGGAGGTCACCACCGCCGCATCCATCTCTGGAGTGCCTCCGCCGCGGCGGATCGCCTCCAGGCGAGTCGCAGGAAGAAAGCGTGAACGGAATGACTCCGGGAGGTTTTTGAGAGAGGCTTCCGAAATTCCACCGGGGGCGGTGCTTGCCGGAGCATTCTGCATCGCCAGCCAATGGTCCTTGGCATAGGCCTTGTCTGGAGGACTTAGATTGTCGATGGCGATCTCAAAGTCCGCGCCGTTCTTCAGCCGGACTTTGACCGCACGCTGTGCGACATTCACTCCGACCATTTCGGCCTCGATGATCTGGCCGCTGGTATTTGTCCAGGCACGCATCTCCGCGACTGCCGCGCCGCTGAGCAGCGAGAGGCTGAATGCGGCGATGCACCATGCGCGCTTCATTACTATTTCACTGCGGCTTTGGCCTGGGCCTGGCTTTCGGCAGAGAGCTTGCTGAGTGCCAGAATGTGCGTGACGCCAGTGGAGGGGATTTTGAGGAGCACGCTGTCGCCTTGAAGTCCGGCGAATTCGGCCTCGATGGTCTTGCCTTCGGTGTTGGTCCATTTCAGGACGCCGCCGGCTGCT
>JAPLUN010000145.1 GCA_026397715.1 Verrucomicrobiota bacterium | reverse complement strand
GTGCCTGTGCTTACATAAACTGAATAGCGATGCCTCATCTACCTAAATTCTGAACCACCCTCTGTGCCAGTTTGAAACACACTTTCATCGACCTTTTTTGCGGATGCGGCGGTTTTAGCCTTGGCATGGAACGAGCCCAATTTCAGTGCCTCGCTGCCATCGACTTCAATCCCGAGGCTGTGGAGGTTTTCAAAGCAAACTTTGCCCACGTTCCTCATGCGCTGGAAAGAGACCTCACGCAGTTCACGCCGCAGGACTTAGAAAAACTCATCCGCACCCGGCATGTGGATGTCATCGTCGGCGGTCCACCATGTCAGGGGTTCTCACAAGCTCGCCAACGTGATGGAGCTAACCACGGCCCACGTATAATTGATGATCCGCGTCGCCACCTGTATCAGCGCTTCCTTTCCTTCGTGGAGCACTTCAAACCGAAGGTCTTTGTCATGGAGAACGTACTCGGCATCCGCAGTGCCAGCGGAGGCGACTATTTCACCCGCGTGCAAGCTGAAGGACGCAAGCTCGGCTATCGCGTTACTCCGCGTGAGGAAGATGCCACGAAACTTGGCGTACCACAGAATCGTAAGCGCCAACTTTTCATAGGCATCCGGCTGGATGTGCCCGGCTATCTCGCGAATGAGCTGCTGCCAGCGCCTCGTGCCAAGCCTTGGGTCGGGGTCACTCTCGGAGATGCCATCATGGATCTCCCCATCGTTAGAGCGGGCGGCGGTGCTCAGGAGATGGACTACGATATGGAACGCCGCTCCGATCATGTTGGCACCAATCACCATCATTACATCTATAAGGTGCTTGAGGTCAAAAAGGCGGCGAGGCTCACTGCTCACGACTCACGTCCGCACAGTGAGCGCGATCTGCGTGATTTTGCCCTGCTGAACGAAGGCGAGAATTGCAAGAACGCCATGCTAAAGCGCGGCTTGAAATTCGAGTTTCCCTACGACAAGACCAGCTTCAAAGACCGCTACACGCGTCAGAGCCGCTTCCGTCCGTGCAGCACCATCGTGGCGCACATGAGCAAGGACGGCCTAATGTTCATCCACCCCACTCAGAACCGCAGTCTTACTCCGCGAGAGGCTGCCCGCGTGCAGACTTTTCCAGACTGGTTCCAGTTCCCCGTCACTCGCACGCACCAGTTCCGAGTCATCGGTAATGCCGTTCCTCCTCTGGTTGGCGAGGCCGTGGGCCACGCGGTGCAAAACCTGCTGCACAGCGCCGCAAGCATTCAAGACGGCAGCACTTCTAACACCATCGCCTTTAAGTCAGCAGTGCAATACCTCACGCTGCCGTCCAGTATAGAGGAAGCGTTGGATTGGCTTTCAACGCTTGCCATTCAGACGCGCCATCAGCTTCGAAAGTTGGATGACCAGACCTTCCTGCGTGGTTGGCATGCCCTGCTTTATCTCTATCCAGACCTTCATCCCGATAATGCCTGTGATCACGGTGAATCCACACAGATAAGCAAAAGCCACATCTTGGGTCAGCTCGATCTTAGTGAACGCTATCTTCGTACAGGCTGGCCTGTGGCTCTTGAGCTGATTGGGCATGACGCTTGGCGCAGGTATGCGGCTAGCAGCATCAGCGAAGACGACTTCTATTGTTCTGAGGCTCAGCGTTCAGGGTTTGTAGCAAAGGAAAAATCGGAAAACCGCCGCCGCCAAGCATGAAGGCTGCCGAGCTGCTCGCCTTGCCCTATGACCACCTCCCGCCGGAGGCTGAGTCCACCTTTGAGGGGCATCGTGCCTTTGGCTATGATCTAGCCACTGCGCTTGCCGATCTCGTGGATAATTCGATCACGGCTCAGGCGAAACGTGTTTGGTTGGATTTTGAATGGGATGGCCCCAACTCCACTATTACGGTCACCGATGACGGTGAAGGTATGGTCGAGGCAGAACTGCTAGCTGCCATGCGTCTTAGTTCACGCAATCCGCGTGAAGACCGCGCCGCCCATGATCTAGGCAGATTTGGTCTTGGCCTTAAAACCGCCTCGCTCTCGCAATGCCGACGATTCACAGTTCGGACCTGTCAGCTGCGTGGTAAAGCTGTTACTCGCTGTTGGGATTTGTCCGTCATCGAGGCTGCGAATGACTGGCGGCTGCTCCGCTCAGGCGATGCAGATGCCGAGGTCTGCTTCAAACGGCTAGCCTCTTTAACACGCGGGACGGCAGTCCTTTGGCAGGTTCTTGATCGTACCTGTGCCAGTACTCGAACAGACAGTCAACAGGATCATCAGCACTTCTTGCTGCGCATTGATGAGGTGCGAACTCACCTTTCACTTGTCTTCCATCGCTTGATTGGAGGGCGCTCGGGCATCAAGCTCTTTGTCAATGATAGGCCCATTGAACCATGGGATCCTTATTTGGAAGATGCAGCTGCTACACATCTGCTCGCGCCTACTACGTTACCTTTTGGTCGTGCTAAGGTTCACGTTCATCCGTATGTGTTGCCGCATCTTTCGAAGTTGCCGAAAAAGCGTGTTGAGGAGGCTGCCGGACCACGCGGGTGGAATGGGCATCAGGGTTACTATATCTACCGGAACCAACGACTCCTAGTGGCGGGCGACTGGCTGGGGTTTTGGCCGCGTCAGGATCTTTACCGCCTAGCACGAATCCGAGTCGACCTTCCAAACACGATTGACGACCACTGGCAAATTGATGTGACCAAATCACGTGCTGTTCCACCTCCGGCATTACGAGGCGAGTTGAAGAGAATTGGTGAGAAAACTCGTTCCGAAGCACGCCGCATCTATACTCATCGTGGTGCGAAACTCACGCCAAGGGCCGATGAGGCGCGCACTCTTCTCTGGGAACCGCGCGCCAAGCACGACAAAACTTTCTACCGCCTCAATGGCGGGCACCCTCTACTGAAACACGTATTGGGAACCACGACGGATAAACCCGCTCTTAAAGCTCTGCTCAGACTTATCGAGGAAACTATTCCGCTCCATCACATCATCGTCGAAAACAGCGAGAAGCCAGACAATCAGCCACAGCCTTTCGAAGGCTCGGAATCCAAAGCTCTTGAGGTCATGGAAGAGGTCTTCAAGGCGCTCTGCGAAAGTGGCTATTCGGAAAGCGAGGCAATGGATCGACTTGGTGCTCACTCGCCCTTTGATCTTTTTCCTGCGATTCTTCAAACCTTCAAAGAGAAAGTTAAAGTATGAACACACCGAATGAAGCACATGAGATGGCGAGGCAATGGGCTACTGATCTTCTGCGGAAATTGCCAAGCCGAACGGAAGATGTGATTCGCGGTAAAGCACGGCTTGCAATTCAATTCGTCGAGCAAGCAATGGGGGTCGGTTCCGTTGATGAGGAACAGCTGGTGGCGGAATTACTTCACGCATTCTCCATTACGGTGGATAGCGGCACGGCGCTAGATGATTTTCGCGATCACAAGGCATGGCTCCCAGACAAAAAGGCGAGTATTCCTTGGAGGTTTTGGAGTCGTTACATGACTTACTTGGAGCGCGATTTTGGAATGGTTCCTGATGTGGTGAACAATCTGCATTCACTGACCGATATGATTCTGGAGCGGATCGAGGACCCTCAGCGGCCCGCCCCGTGGGACAGGCGGGGAATGGTTGTTGGCAGTGTTCAGTCTGGCAAGACGGCCAATTATACTGGTTTGGTGTGCAAGGCTGTCGATGCGGGTTACAAGGTTGTTATCATTCTGGCCGGAGTTCACAGCAATCTGCGCAGCCAAACGCAACTCCGCATCGACGAGGGTGTCCTCGGGTTTGACACCAAAAAGAGCCGGAAACTAAACCAAGACAGCCAATTGATCGGCGTTGGACGAATTCGTCCAGGCGAAAAGTTGATTATCAATTCACTCACAAGCAGTGACGAGCTGGGTGATTTTAGGAAGACAATTGCCAACAATGTTGGGGTGATGATTGGAGGCGATCCGGTTGTGCTTGTGGTGAAAAAGAACTCAAGTGTGCTCAAAAACCTACTAGGCTGGGTTACGCATGTTGCCGGAGTTGACGATCCGACTACAGGCAAGAGAACAATTCGCGATGTACCGTTGCTTTTGATCGACGACGAGGCCGACAATGCTTCTATCAATACAAAAGCTCGCCGAGGTCAGGATGATGACACGAATAATGTTCCGGCGATAAATGGCCGTATTCGTGAATTGCTCTCAGCTTTCGACAAGTCTGCATACGTTGGCTACACTGCGACACCGTTTGCTAATATTTTCATAAACCCTTCTGCACAGAATCAAAGGCATGGGGACGACATTTTTCCCAGAAGTTTCATCGTCAACGTCAAGGCGCCGTCCAATTATGTTGGGCCCGTGAAGGTGTTTGGCTTGGATGGAGACAGTGACGCAGGTATCGAAGCGAGTCCGCCGCTGCCGATCATCCGGATACTTCGCTCAGCGTCAGATTTGGGTGCGGAAACGGCTGACGACTATGCTTTGCCTGAGTGTTTCCCGCTCAAGCACAAAATTACTCATGTGCCAATGAGGCTGCCTCGTTCGCTCGAGCGAGCAATCATGTGTTTCGTCATCACATGTGCGGCTAGACGTGCGCGAGGCCAAGGAGCCAAGCACAGCTCAATGCTGATTCATGTCACACGATTCGTGCCAGTGCAGGAAGTCACAACCAGACTCGTTCAAGATGTGCTGATTTCCTTGCAACGAAGACTGAGAGAGGGTGATGGCAAGAGAACTCCCACTATCCGCGATGAACTTCGTGACATTTGGGAACAGGATTACGTTGTCACGTCGGAGAAACTGGGAGCAGAGGCCGGTCCAACCCTCACTTGGGTGGAGGTTGACTCAGAACTTCATGCCGCCGCCGCAAAAATCGAAGTGATGACGGTCAATGGCATGGCGAAAGAGGCGTTGGATTACAAGGACCATGAGGAGAATGGCCGGAGCGTCATAGCAGTAGGTGGGAATAAGCTTTCGCGCGGACTTACTCTTGAAGGGCTTTCTGTGAGCTACTTCCTCCGAACCTCTAAGATGTACGATACGCTAATGCAGATGGGTCGCTGGTTTGGATACCGCCCAGGCTATCTTGACCTCTGTCGTCTTTTTACCACTGGCGAATTAGTTCGTTGGTATCGACACATTGCTCTTGCTGAGACTGAATTGCGTCGCGAGTTCGATTACATGGTCAAATCGGGGCTCACTCCGGAGAGGTACGGTCTGCGGGTTCGAACACATCCAGACGGCATGATCGTAACTGCATTAAACAAAATGTGTCACTCGGAGAAGCTTGACCTTTCGTGGGAAGGTGTGCTCGTTCAAACCGCCCACTTGCCTAAGCTTGATGACCCCATTAAAGCAAATCTCAAAACAACAGAAGATTTCCTGACTAGTTTGCCGACCGCTGAAGGTAAGAATCTAGATCACCGGATTTGGCGTAGAGTTCCCGCTGCGATTGTTGCGCGCTATGTTGGACGTCTGAAATTCCCCTTGGAGTCATCGCGTGCCAGCGGACCCCAACTCGCAACATTCATTGAGAAGCAGCAATCAATCTCAGAACTGACCGATTGGACCGTGGTTCTTGTCTCCAATACCCAGGCCCCTGAAGGGCTATGCAAAGAACTCGCCGGGCATCATATCGGACTTATTCGTCGATCGCCTGAAAGCCAAACCGCTGAAGATTGGACGCTCACCAAGTCCAACATCCTTAGTCCTGAGGATGAATCTATTGATCTTCGTTCCATTAAGATGACTGCCGAGATTGCGGCCGAACTCGCATTCAAGCGGACGCTAATGCCAGATAATGAATTCTTACAAGAGCGTATTGGCTCAACCCTTCGAGATGTCGCAATTGATCTTACCCGAAAGAGAATTCAAGAAGACCCGCAACGTTGGCGTGGAAATCCAACCACAGACCGACCGAACGGACGTATCGTCCGGGAATTGCGCCCCAAGTCCCATGGTCTTTTGCTGATATATCCATTGGCACAGCAAGCAACGGTGCCGGCAGACAACAAAAGCGGTCGGCCTCCCGAGCCTACTGGAATGAATCCCCAAGGACCGCCGATCATAGGTGTAGCATTGAGTTTCCCAACGAGCGACACGGCGATTGGAGTCGAGTACCGAGTCAATAAAGTGTGGGACGCCAAGACTGAGGATGATGAATATGCTGACAACGATTGAAGCTCAGTGGAAGGAGCTTGAAGCTGAACCGACATTTGTTGGCTGGCGCCTCCTGCTCGCACGCCCGAAAAAGGGATTCCCGCTCCAGGCGGCATTCGAAGGAACCTCACGTAGGAGAGCCGTTCTTTTGCGTGTCCCTGCTGAGGTGATTCCAACCCGCAAAAAATGGCCCGCCTGTCGGGGCCTCTTCGTATTCACAGAAAAGATTTCGGGGCACGCTCATTGCGGCGTTAGTTTGAAGGATGAAAGGTTTGCCGACGTCTTCACCGCGCTCGCGGAGGATTTGGCGCGTCGAGTGGCGGAGACCAATTCAGCGACGGAAGCGGTGAGTGTATTCTTTGGGCAGCTGGGGCGCTGGCAGAAGTTCCTGGCAGCCGCAACAGAAGGGCTCAGCCCAGAGGCTCAGCGTGGATTGTGGGGGGAGTTGCATTGTTTGCGTGAATGCTTGCCAGCCTTGGGAATCGAGATGGCTGTCGAAGGATGGAAAGGTGGAGCGAAGGCGCATCAGGATTTCCAATTCCTCTCCGGAGCGCTGGAAGTCAAAACCACCACTGCGAAGCAACCACAAGCCATCCGCATCACCAGTGAACGCCAACTAGATGATTCTGCGTGGGCACATTTGTTTCTGTATGTTCTCGTTTTAGAGGCACGAGAGGGGGGGGCAGCTACGTTGCCCGCTATGGTTGACGCCTTACGGTGTCAATTTGGAAGCGACCAAAACGCACTCGATGTTTTCGAGGATGCGTTGCTGGCCTCTGGTTACTTGGATGCTCATGCGGGACTCTACGCCGGAAATGGCTATTTCGTGCGTGCGGCACATTGGTTCCGAGTGGAAAATATGTTTCCACGGTTGGTGGAGTCGGAGCTGCCCTCGGGGGTAGGTGATGTAAATTACGCGTTGAGTCTTGCTGCGTGCGAAGCTTATACGGTGACGAAGGAGCAGGTGCTTGCGGTGCTATCACCTCAACCTGCGGTCTGAGTTCAAAGAGTAATCATAATTAATGTCCCTTATCCCATGTCTGATTCTGACGATCTTAAAACACCCTTGGAACAGTTTGCCTATGATCTTCATCAGGAGGTGCTAGCAAAGTGCAATGATGACTTAGAGCCGCAGTTGCGCGAGGAAGCCTTCACGGAAGTCGTGCTCGAACTACTCACTGAACACAACGAGACAGACAGCGCAGACATCTGCTACTTCAGTGCAAGAAACGTTGGTCGTACACCTGCTGCAAAACTAAATGCGTGGTCGCTGTCTGGCGATGGAGCAGCACTCGATGTTTTTGTTACATATTATGTGGGGGAGGGGAAAACCGAGGCTGTAACGAAAGCGGAAATGGAGGCTTATTATAGGCTGGCTCGTGGATTTTTGCGGCGGTCTCTTGATGGCTTTCACACCCAAGTGGAGGAAGCGAATCCAATCTTCGATGCCTTGAGACGCATTCATGAGGTTCGCGGGAGCTTGACGACAATACGGCTGTTTTTCCTGACTGATGGTGTGGTTAAGTCCGCCGAAATTGATCAAGAACAAATGGTTGGCTACGAATTGCGCTATGTCTTCTGGGATTTAACTAAGTTGAGCCGACTGCGTGTTGGAGAGCGGCAGGTGATTGAGCTAGATTTCGTGCGTGATTATGACGGTGCTGTGCCTGCATTATTGACGGCAGATGCCACGGGGGAATATAGAACTTTTCTTGCCTTCCTCTCGGCTCCCACTCTGGCACGCATCTACGGTGAGCATGGCCAGCGGCTATTGGAGCGGAATGTTCGGGCATTCCTCGGGAAAGGGAAATCCGTCAACAAAGGCATTCAAAAAACTCTCCGGGATGAACCTCATCGCTTTCTCGCCTACAACAACGGCCTCTGCTGCACTGCCGCCGAAGTGAATATGGAGCCCGGTAAAGATGGGCATGTGAGGATGAAAAGTGTCCGTGACTTTCAAATCGTGAATGGCGGTCAGACCACAGCCAGCATCTACCATGCACTCAAAGTGGGAAAGGTGGATGTTTCACGGGTCATGGTGCAGATGAAGTTGACGGTCCTTACTGATCCGGCAGGGGTGGCGGAGATCGTTCCGCTTATATCTCAGTATGCAAACAGCCAGAATAAGGTCAGTGGGGCTGACCTTGGGGCGAATGGGGCTTACCACCATCAACTTCAGCAGCTCTCACGAAGCATGTGGGCACCGCCGAGGAGCGGCTTGGAGCGGGGCACACAGTGGTACTACGAGCGTGCACGCGGCTCTTACTTGGATGATAAGCTCAGACAGTCTCCATCCCAAACAGCCTCTGCCAAAACAAGACAGTGGATGGCGGAGCGCCCTGTAGAGCAAAAGTTCACCAAGACAGATCTGGCGAAGTTTGAACACGCTTGGGAATGTCTGCCGCATATTGTCTGTAAGGGGAACGAGAAGAACTTTAAAGAGTTCGCTGAGCGTCAGGAAGAGCATGGTGCCCCGATGGTCAACGAGCAGTATTTTCAAAACCTCATAGGCAAGGCCATCCTCTGGAAGACTTGTGAAAGACTTTATTCCTCACTCGAACTGATCGGATTGCGATCGTCGAGTGTTCCGTATGCTATTTCTTGGCTGGTGGCACGGTCGAATGCGCGGATTGACCTCAAGCGCATTTGGCAGGATCAGCGTCTCCCTCCCGGCCTCTATGACGCCATGTCAGTGGTTCTTATGGCGGCAGACAAACACATCCGACTTTCCCCACATCATCCAATTAAACCTGAGGCGGCGAAGAAAGAGGAATGCTGGAAGGAATTTCGGGGAAAAACGATTCCACTGGCGCTGACATGGGAATCTGAATGGGCCGACAAGCCCATCATTACGCCCAGACAGGAAAGCGACCTGTTTCCACAGGAATGGGAAAGACTGCGACAGTCTTTTCTCAATGACTCCAGGACAATTCAGGGGCTGGAAACTTATACTGGACGCACTTGGGTCACAAAATGCCGCCGTGACACCGTGGCATCCTTTGCTGCGATGACTTGGGATGAGCTGACACTTGTGCCTGAAGTAGGCAGGAAAAAAGCACGGATTCTCCTCGAAATGTTTGCGGCTGCGTCGAGGTGATTCTTGCGCGCAACACTGCTGGAGCAACTTGGAATTCTC
>JAPLUN010000207.1 GCA_026397715.1 Verrucomicrobiota bacterium | reverse complement strand
CGGGATGATCTCGGTGTCGCAGTGGGTGTGCAGAACGTGCCCGCGCGAAACGAGGGCAGAGCGCTTTTCGGGGAAGTCAAAGAATTCGCCATTGAAGACGGTGTAGGCGCTCTGATCTTCGTTGCACATGGGCTGCTGACCATCGGCGAGGCCGACAATGCTGAGACGACGTGAAGCGAGTGAGATGCCGGGGCGCTGGAGAAAGCCTTCTTCATCGGGTCCCCGGTGAGTCAAGGCGCGAGCCATGCGTTCGACCACTCCATCAGACACCGTTCGCCTTCCGGCCAAATCCATGATACCAGCAATGCCACACATATGTGGAAGGTTATCGCTGCGATTGGGGGTGGGAAGCAATCGCTAAGTGGGCAGGTATGGTAAGACCCCATGGGCCGCCTGAATGGTGGCAAGCATGACCGGTCAAGGGTAGGGTTTTACCCCATGGTGGTGAACGGGGGAGAGGGGTTAAAAGGTGGGACTGCCGCTGTAGGTCAGCGGTGAAAGACGGACTCATGCAGCGGGGCCGTAAACTTTTTTCCACATCACACATGCCCACACTCAATCATTCCACTCCGTCTCTGCCGCCAGCACTGCCCATCTTAAACAAGGAGAGTGTGGCCATCATCGGGATCGGCTGCCGATTCCCTGGTGGGGTGAATGACGCGGAGTCGTTCTGGAAGCTGCTGGAGGAAGGGCGCGATGCGGTGTGCGACGTGCCTGCCGACCGCTGGAATGTGGAGCGTTTTTATGACGCGGAGCCGGGCATCGTGGGCAAGACGGTGGCCAAGCGCGGGGGCTTCATCGACGGCATCGACCAGTTTGATCCGCAGTTCTTCGGCATCTCGCCGCGTGAGGCGCCTTACATTGATCCGCAGCAGCGGCTGCTGCTGGAAACGGCGTATGAGGCGATTGAGGACGCAGGGCTTGTGCTGGACCTCGACAAGGGCACGGACATTGGTGTGTTCGTCGGCATCTCGCACAATGATTACCAGGGCCTTCAGCACACGGCGACGGATCGTGCGGGCATCAGCGCGCATACGCCGACGGGCAGCGCGCACAGCATCGCGGCGAATCGTATTTCGTATTGTTTGAATCTGACGGGGCCGAGCATTGCGATGGACACTGCGTGTTCATCCGCGCTGACGGCGGTGCATGTGGCGTGCGAGCACATCTTGGATGGACGCTGCAAAACGGCGATGGCGGGCGGTGTGACGGTGATGATCACACCGGATGGATTCATCGGATTTTCACAGGCGGGGATGCTTTCGCCCGAAGGCAAATGCAAGGCCTTCGATGCTTCGGCCAATGGCTTCGTGCGCGGTGAAGGGGCGGGCATGGTGCTGCTGAAAAAACTCTCTGACGCCATCGCGGATGGTGATCCGATTCATGCGGTGATCATTGGTTCAGCGGTGAATTCTGACGGGCATACCAATGGCATCTCGCTGCCGAGTCCGGAAGCACAGGCCAACCTGGTGCATGATGCGTGTGTGCTGGCGGGCGTGATGCCCGCAGAGATCGGCTATGTGGAGGCGCATGGCACGGGCACTGCGGTGGGAGATCCGATTGAAGCGCATGCACTTGCTGAGGCTTTGTGTGTGGAGCGCGCGGAGGATTCGCCGCTCATCATTGGATCGGTGAAGACGAATCTGGGGCATCTGGAGACGGCATCGGGTGTGGCAGGGATCGTCAAGGCGGCGCTGGTGCTCAAGCACGGGCGCATCCCGGCAAGTTTGCATTTTGAATCGCCGAATCCGCACATCGACTTCAGTGCGCTGAAGCTGCGCGTGCCGGTGGCGAGTGAAGTGTTTCCAGACCTGGGGGCGATGCGTCTCGCAGGTGTGAACTCCTTTGGCTTTGGCGGGTCCAATGCGCATGTGATTTTGTCCGAGGCACCAAAGCAGGCACCGCGTGCGCATGTGACTCCCAGCAACAATCGCGCGTGGCCGCTGACGCTTTCTACGCGCTCCGAAAAGGCGCTGCAGTCTGCGGCGTGGCAGCTGAGCACGTGGCTTGATGAGCACTCGAAGTTAAACGGGAGCTCACCGCTGCTGCCGGACCTCACGTACATGCTGGGTGCGCGGCGCAATCATCACTCCCATCGTCTGGCGCTGACTGCGCGGACGCTGGGCGAAGTGGTGCAGGAGCTCAGCGCGTTTGCATCGGGGCAGCCCGGTCCGCGCATGCGCAGCTCATTCACACCGCGGCCCGAACATGCGGCACGCGTGGTGTTTGTGATGAGCGGCCAGGGACCGCAGTGGCAGGGCATGGGCTGCGAACTGATGCAGCATGAGCCGGTGTTTAAAAAGATGATCGAAGCCTGTGACAAGGCGATGAAGCCCTGGGCGAAGTTTTCGCTGATCGAAGAACTCAACCGTCCGGAGGCTGAAACGAAGATGCAGCAAACGGCGATCTCGCAGCCGGCAATTTTTGCCATGCAGATGGGGCTTGCCGCGCTGTGGCAGTCATGGGGAATCAAGCCTGCGGCGGTGGTCGGGCACAGTGTGGGCGAAGTGGCGGCAGCGTGCATCGCGGGCATCCTCACGCTGGATCAAGCGGCGAAGATCATCGTGCTGCGCGGGCGATTCATGGATGAATGCGCTTCAGCAGGTGGAACGATGCTGGCGGTGGGCATGAGCCCGGAAGAAGCGCTCGCGGTGATCGCCAAGCATGATCGTGCGGTGAGCATTGCCGCCTTCAACGGGCCGCGTTCGCTGACGTTGTCGGGCTTGAAGACGTCGCTGGAGGCCATTGCTGCCGAGCTGGAAACGAAGGGCGTCTTTGCGCGCTTCCTGCAGGTGAGCCATCCTTTCCATCATGCGATGATGCAACCCGCTGCGGATGCCTTGAAGGCAGCGCTCAGCGATTTGAAACCGCAGGCTGAAACGCTGCCGTTTTTCAGCACGGTGACTGGCAGGCGTCTGGATGGCGCTGCCTGCACTGCAAGCCATTGGTCAGGTGGTGTGCGGCAGCCGGTGGAGTTTGCGACGGCGATTGCTGCGGTGGCGGATTTTGGAGCGGATGTGTGGCTGGAGATCGGTGCGCATCCCGCACTGGTGCGCTCCATGCAGGAATGCCTGGGCGACAATGGGGGTAAAGCCACGGTGCTGGCCTCGGCACGCCGCGAGCGCGAGCATGAGTCTCTGCTGGAGACCGCGCTGGATCTGCATCTGGCGGGAGTGGTGCTGGACTTCAAGGCGCTGACGCCATCGCGGCGTCATCTGACACTGCCGACTTATGCCTGGGACAAGAGCCGGTGGTGGAATGAATCTGCCGAGATGCGCGAAGGACGGCTGGCTCCCGGAGGCAAGGGACTGCTGGACATCCGCCTCGCACGATCCACGCCGACGTGGATCACACGGCTGGACAATCGACACATGGCCTTCCTGAAGGATCATCGTGTGGAGAACCTCATCATCTTTCCTGCCGCAGGTTTTGTGGAAATGGCGCTGGAGGCCGGGGTGCAGTTGTTTGAGGGCAAGGCTTTCGTCATTGAAGACTTCGAAATCCGCAAGCCTCTCATTTTGCCTGATCCACCGTCCGGGCTGCTGATGGAGCTGACGTATGATCTGACGGAGCGCACGTTCTCCATTCAGAGCAAGTTTGAAAGCGGGGCCTCCTGGTCCACGCATGTGGTGGGAGCCATGCGCGGCGAACGCACGGAGTCGTCTTTTTCGCTTACGACCTGGGAGGCGTCCAAGCTGCCTGCGGTGGGGCTGGACACTTTCTATGATCACATGAGTGACATGGGGCTGCGCTACGGTGAGGAGTTTCGCCCGATTCGTGAGCTGTCCGCGAGTGCAGGAAAATCGGCAGGACGCGTGGCTCTGAGTGCTGCCATAGCATCACGTGCGGCGGAGTATCCGCTGCACCCGGTGCTGTTTGATGGCGCGCTGCAAATCTTCTCCGCAGGTGCGGCGACGGTGGAAGGACGCACGGCCGGACTGCGGCTGCCGGTGCGTTTTGCGCGCATCTTGTTTCTGCGCACGCCGGGGGCTTCGAGCCGGGTGTGTGCGGGAGTGAAGGATGCGAATGATGAATTCGTGGAAGGGGGCATCGACCTCTATGACGAAGCAGGCAGGCCGTGTGTGCGCATTGATGGATTCCGTGCGATCAGCGTGGAAGGATCAAAGCGCACTGGCAAAAACGGCAAGGGCCGGGATGTGACATATCACATCGCCTGGGAGGAGCGCACGCTGGGGAACAAACCCGCTGCTGCGGCCCCGGTGCCACTGAGCCAGCTGCATGCGGCGGCGCAGAGCGCGCTGGATGAAGTACTGGACATGCGCGGACGCAACAATCTGGATGCTGCAAGCGCGGCTGGTGATGAACTGACCGCCGCGCAAGTGGCGAGCGGTCTGCGTGCGATGGGCGCGGAGGGGGAATTCACGGCGAAATCACTCGGCGTAAGCGACTCCATGCAGCGCTCGTTTGTGCAGCTGATGAACAACTTGGTGAAGCAAAAGCTCCTGATCCTAAAGGGTGCGGGGTATCAGACGACACTGGCCTTCACGAAGGCTGCGGATTCGTCAGCGGCGCTGCTGAGTTCCTGCATCGGCCTGTATCCGGGCCATCTGCCGGAGGCGCTGATTTGCGGGGCCACCTGTGGGGAGCTGGGACCCATCATGCGTGGTGAGAAGGAGGCGGTGCAGGTCTTGTTTGCCAGCGGTGGCGCAGATCTGCTGGATCAGTTTTACGGCGACGGACTCGTGACGAGCCCATGGCTGGCGGCGATGGGCAGTGCGGTGAGTGAAGCGGCACGTCAGCTTCCTGAGGGGCGCGGGCTGCGTATTTTGGAGATCGGCGCAGGCACGGGAGGACTGGCCTCTCAGGTGCTGCCCGGACTTGAGCGCGGGGTGCATTCGTATGTATTCAGCGATGTCTCACCGGCCTTCTTTCCTGCGGCTAAGCAGAAGCTGAACAGCTTCGCTGAAGTGGAGTATCAGGTCTTTGATCTCGAGAAGCCCGGCACTGAGCAGGAGTTCAAAGCGGGCTCGTTTGACATCATCCTGGGCACGAATGTGATCCACGCAGTGAGCGATGTGCGCAGCGCGCTGCGCAATCTCAATGAGCTGCTGGTGCCCGGCGGCAGCCTGATGTTTGTGGATGTGGCGACGCCGCATCTGTGGCTGAACGCGGTCTTTGGACTGACGAGCGGCTGGTGGCGCTTCACGGACCGCGATCTGCGGCCGAATCATCCGTTGCTGGAGCGTGAGCAATGGCAGAAGGTGCTGGGTGAGACGGGATTCAGCGAAACGGTTTCGCTCTCTGGTTTGATCCGCTCCCAGGGCGGCGAAAGCTTGATTGGACTGATGGCACGCAAGCCGTGGACCAAGCCTTTGATTGTAACGCCGGAGGTGACGGAAGTGCCGGTGGAGAAATCCTGGCTGGTTATGGCGGATGCGGGCGGACTGGGAGACGAGCTTGCTGTGCAACTGCGTGCGAGCGGCGTGAACTGCCGTGTGGCGCATCGAGGCAATGCCTTTGAGCCGGAAGGCACGGATGCCTTTGCCCTGCGTGCTGAGTCGCTGGAAGACTGGCAGATGCTGCTGAAAGCCTGCGCGGACGAAGTGCCGGAGCGGTTTGTTTATCTGTGGAGCCTGGATGAGAAGGAACCCGTGGCGGGCAAGGATGCCGCGATGATGGGCACGGATGGATTGTTCCACCTGACGCAGGCGCTGGAGCTTCTGAATCCGGCGGCGAAGCTGCGAATCGATGTGGTGACGCGTGGTGCCCAAGCCGTCGGCCGTAACAACAAGGTTGCGCTGGCGCAGGGGCCGTCGATCGGCCTGATGCGGGTGATTGCCAATGAGCACAGCAACTACACCTGCCGTGGCATTGACCTGCCGCCTGAGGCTTCTGCCGCAGACAATGGGATGCTGTGGACTGAACTGCAGCAGGAGGATGCGGAGCGCGAGATCGCCTACCGTGGTGAAGCGCGCTATGTGCGACGCATCAACCGTGGACTGCAACCGCGTGAGCAGGTGCTGGATGCGAGCGTGCCGCTGCGGCTGGAGTCGCGTGAGCGCGGGCTGCTGGATGCGCTGAAACTGGTACCCTTTACGCTGCCACCGTGTGGTGCGGGTGAAGTGGTGATCGAAGTGAAGGCTGCGGGGATGAATTTCCGCGATGTGCTGAAGGCCCTGGCTTTGTATCCTGCCGAGACGGCGGATGCGCGTGTCTTTGGCGATGAGGTGGCCGGGATCGTGAAAGCAGTGGGCAGCGGTGTCACTCATGTGAAAACAGGTGATCGTGTGTTTGGCCTGGCGGTGTTCGGACTCGCGACGTACTCCATGGCTCGTGCGGCTGATGTGCGTGTGATTCCTGAAGGGCTGTCGTTTGAAGAAGCAGCGACGCTCCCGGTGGTCTTCATGACTTCATGGTATGCGCTGAAGACGGCGGCGAATCTGAAAAAGGGCGAACGCATCCTGATTCATGCGGGTGCAGGTGGCGTGGGCATGGCGGCAGTGCAGATCGCGCATCATCTGGGCGCGGAAGTAATCGCCAGTGCCGGGAGTCCGGCGAAGCGCGCGCTGCTGACGGTGCTGGGTGTGAAGCATGTGATCGACTCACGGCGTGGCGACTTTGCCGAAGCGGTGATGGAGCTGACGAATGGCAGAGGCGTGCATGTGGTGCTGAACGCACTGGCTGCTGAAGCCATCCCAATGGGGCTCTCGTGTCTGGCGCAGTCGGGTCGATTCATTGAGATCGGCAAACGGGACATTTATCAAAACAGCCGCATCCCGCTGTGGCACCTGCGGAAGAATGCTTCATTCCACGTGGTGGCGATGGACGCGATCTTCAGCGATGACGAAGAGCAAACGCGCGAGCTGCTGGGAACGATTGCCGAACTGGTGGAGAAGAAGGCGCTGCATGCGCTGCCGTTCCGAGCTTTCCCGGCGTGCCGCATTGATGTGGCCTTCCGGCTGATGGCGCAAGGCAGGCACACGGGCAAAGTGATCGTGTCATTCCCTGAGCCGTTTGTGGTGAGACGTGGTGAGCCGCTGACGCCGGGCTTTGCGGTGAAGGCGGAGGGCTGCTACCTGATCACGGGTGGGTTTGGTGGATTTGGCAAGGTGTTGGCCGAGTGGCTGGCCGACTGTGGCGCGAAGCATCTGGTGCTGAGCAGCCGCAGCGGACCGAGCACGCATGTGGCGGAAGCCTTCCTCAAGAAGCTGCGTGCACGTGGTGTGGATGTAAAGGTGGTGCTGGCAGATGCCGGCGCACCGGAAGACATCCATCGCCTGCTGGCGGAAATTGCTGCGACGAAGATCCCGCTGAAAGGCGTGTTTCATCTGGCGATGGTGATTGATGATGCGCCGATGGCGGCGCTGACACGTGAGCGGATGCGCACGGTGCTGGCTCCGAAGGCGCACGGTGCGTGGATGCTGCATGAAGGCACGCTGGGCATGAGCCTGGACTGTTTCGTGATGTTCTCGTCTGTCTCGAGCATCTTTGGAAATTCGGCGCAGGCGAACTATGCCTCTGCGAATGCGTTCCTTGATTCACTGGCGCATCATCGCGCGGCCATGGGTCTGCCGGCGCTGGTGATCAACTGGGGGGCACTGGGCGGGGAAGGGTATGTGGCGCGCAATGAGCGCGTGGCTGAATACCTGGCGCGTCAGGGCACCACGCCGCTGTCTCCGCGTGAGGTGGTCTTTTTGACGGAATCTTATCTCAATGCCGGAGCGACGCAGGCGATGGCGATGCGCGTGGACTGGTCGAAATGGCGGCAGTCATTCCGTGGCAGTCAGGAGAGTCCTTTGCTGGAGCGCATCTATGCGGCTGGTGTGGACGCTCCGGAAGCGAGCGGTGCGAAGAGCGACTGGCGGCGCAAGATTGAATCTGCCGCGCCTGCGGAGCGTGCGGATGTGATCGGCCAGGCGGTACGTGATGTGGTGGGCTCTGTGCTGCGGGTGAAACCTGAGGGGCTGCGCTTTGACCAGCCGCTGACGGACCTTGGGCTTGATTCACTGATGGCGGTGGAGATCGAGAACTCGATCGAGAGCTCCATCGGAGTGGCGCTGCCACCGGCGAGCCTGATGCGTGCGCGCACGATCGGGCAGATCGCGACTTTGATTTCTGAACACATGGGAGCAGCGGCTGCACCCCAAGCACCGGCAGAGCCTGCAGAACCTGTGGCAACGGATGATGTGGATCTGGAGGCGCTGACGGATGAAGAAATCGACAGGCTGCTGGATGATGCCGACATCTCGGATGACAAACCTCTGGTGCTGAAAGCTCAAGCCTGATGTCTGAAGACAATCGAGCACGCCTGAAGCAATGGCTGGCGAGCGGAGAAATCCGTCTGCAGCCGCTGAGCTATCCGCAGCGCGAGCTGTGGGAGGCGGCGCCTGTGCCAGCGGCTGATGTGTCCAACAACATCTGCGCGCTGATCCAGGTGCGCGGACTGCTGACTCCGGAAGGCAGCGAGGCGGCGCTGAAAAAAGTGGTGGACCGGCAGGAGGTGCTGCGGCTTTCGATTTTGCCTGGCAAGGCGCAGCCGATGCAGATGATCCGCCGGACTGCGGTGCCTGCGCTGCGCTTTCATGAGCTTTCACCCGAGCAGCATGAACCGGAGGCGATCGAAGAACTGGCGCGGGAGATTGCGAGCCGGCCGTTTGATCTGGTGCAGGGGCCGCTGTACCGAGCGGAGGTGTTTCGACGCTCTGCGGATGAGCATGTGCTGGTGCTGGTGATTCATCATGCGATTGCGGATGGCTGGACGCTGGGTGTGTTTGTGCAGGATTTGTTTGCTTCCTACATGCAGGGGGTGCGGGGAAATCACGCGGCACTGCCGCCGGTGCCGCAGACGTATTCGCAGTGGGGCGCTGCTGAGCGTGCCTTCTGGCAGCCTGCGGTGCTGGCACCACGAGTGGAGTTTTGGAGGACGCATCTGGCGGGAGCGCCACGGCTGTGGAACACCGCCGTGAGCGGTGAGATGAAGCGTTGCGTGACGCAGGTGTCTGGCGAACTTGGCCGTGCTGTGCGTGAACTGGCGCGCAGGAATGGCGCGACGCTTTTCAGCACGCTGCTGACGGCGTTTCAAATCGCGCTTTCGAAGTGGACGGGGCAGGATGACATTGTCGTCGGTACGCCGGTGGCGAACCGCAGCACGCAGGCGGCCCGCGAGACGATGGGCTACTGCTCGGGCATTGTGCCACTGCGCGGCCAGATTGATCGCACGCGCTCATTTGCCGAAAGTCTGCATGCGGTGCATGAGACGACGGTGGAGTCGTTTGCGAATGCGATTCCCTTTGCGGAACTGGTGCGTGCATTGGGAGGAACGACACCACCGAGGCACAATCCGATTTTTGAGGTGAGGTTTGCGCTACAGAACCATCCTATTCCAGATGTGGCGGTGCCGGGGCTGTCTCTGCAACTGCGCATGCGCAGCACGGGAACGGCGCGGTTTAATCTGGCTTGCGAGATCAACGAGGAAGGGGAGGCGATGGAGGTCGCGTGGCTGTTTCACGCAGACCAGTTCTCACTGGCTGACATTGAGCAGGTGGGGCGCATGTATCTCGATGTGCTCGCGGGTGTGTGCCAGTCGCCAGAAATTTTAACTGCTGCTCTCATGACGACACTGCGATGAATACTGAATCCTCCATCACACCGCACTGGGTGAGCCGCTCGGCTTTTCAGATCGTGGTGTTTTTGTTTCTCTTCGCCCAGATCGCTCTGGGAATGGTGCTGCACAGTGGGGCCTCACTTTGGTGGGCCGTGCTGCTGGTGCTGCTGGTGGCGCATCTCATGCACGGCGCGGCGGTGGGCTTTCATGAGGCGACGCACGGACTGCTGCGGAAGAACCGGCGCTTCAATGAGTTTGATGGCGTGCTGCTGGGTGTCTTCAGCTTCATGAGCTTCAGCCTGTACCGTGCGGCGCATCAGACACACCATGCGTACTTTGCCACGGAGCGTGATGAGGAGCTGTGGCCGTTTGTTTTCACGAAGGCACCGCGGTGGGGGCGGGTGCTGGTGGCATTTCTTGAGCTGACCTGCGGAATAGTGTACACGCCGTTTTTGTTTTTGCGTTCGTTTCTTCGAAAGGGATCGCCGATTCGCAGCCCGAAGGTGCGGAAGCGCATTTGGGCGGAGCTGGCGCTGATGGTGTTGGTGTGGATCGGGATCATTGCCGCGGTGTCTTACTGGGAAGTATGGCGCTACTTTGTGTGGATGTATCTGGCTCCGGCATTCATCGCCGGGAACCTGCAAAGCTGGCGCAAGTATGTGGAGCATGTGGGCCTGACGGGGAACACGGTGAACAGCGCGACGCGGCATATTGTGGCCGAAGGTTGGACGGGACGGTTGGTGGCCTTCACGTTGCTGCATGAGCCGTATCATGGCGTGCATCATCTGCATGTGGGCATACCGCACTCAGAGCTGCCGCACCGTATGGCGGAGATCCTGCCGCAGACTCTTGATGAACGTGCGCCGTTTCCGAGCTACCGGCATGCGATGCTGGATGTGATTCGCAGTCTGGGTGATCCACGGGTGGGCGCGCAATGGCACAAATCTGCAAAACAGTCATGAAAACACCGCCAACCCATGCAAGTGCTGACGTCGCAAACGAAGCTGTCTTCGAAGCCCGCGGACTGAAAAAGGAATACGATGGCGGCCAGGTGCAGGCGCTGCGGGGGGTGAACTTTCGCATCACGCAGGGGGAGTTTGTGGTGATCATCGGCCCGAGCGGCTGCGGCAAGACGACGCTGCTGCAGATGCTGGGCGCGCTGGATGTGCCGAGCGCGGGCATCCTGCACTATCGAGGCAGCTCGATGGCGGAGATGACTGACCCTTCGGCGTACCGCGCCCGTGAGATAGGCATCATTTTTCAGGCCTTCCATTTGCTGCCGACATTCACGGCGGTGGAGAATGTACAGATGCCGATGTTTGAAACGGAACGGCCTGCAGGCACTCGAAGTGAGCGCGCGGTGGAGCTGCTGAAGTCTGTGGGACTTGGGCATCGGCTGGATCATTTTCCCTCGAAGCTCTCCGGCGGTGAGAAGCAGCGGGTGGCCATCGCCCGCAGTCTGGCGAATGGCCCTGCGGTGCTGCTGGCGGATGAACCCACAGGGAATCTGGACAGTGAAAACTCGAAGCACATTCTGGAGCTGATCATCCGGCTGCGGCGTGAGCAAAACATGACGCTGGTGCTGGTGACGCATGATCTCAACATCGCGCGCATGGCCACCCGAACGATCCAGATGAAGGACGGTCTGATCGTGGCTGACCAACACACACACCCATCCGCAGCCTGATATGAACTTTTTTTCCATTGTTGTGCGCGGTTTGCTTCGACGTCCCGTGCGCACCGGGCTGACGCTTGTGGGCATCTCCGTCGGGATCGGCGCCGTGGTGGCGCTGGTGGGCATCTCGCGCGGCTTTGAGGCGAGCTGGGCCACGGGCATGAAGGTGCGGGGCACGGACATCGTGGTGAGCAACATGGGCAACGCGCTGGCGCCGAAGCCGTTCAGCTCCGAGGTGCGAGACCGGATCGCGAAAATTCCGCAGGTGGTGGAGGCCTGCTCCATCTATGCGGATCTGACGAGCGTGGAGGATGCCTCGATGATGGTGGTGTCCGCGCGTGAGTGGGGCGGATTTTCCTGGCAGAACCTGAAGCTGATCTCCGGACGCATGCCACAGGATGGTATGGAGGCTGCGGCAGTGCTGGGCCAGACGGCGGCGGAGACACTGAAGAAGAAGGTGGGTGATCCGCTGCAGCTTGAAACGAAGGAGTTGATCGTCACGGGCATCGTGGATGGCGGTGCGATGGTGGAGAATGGATCGGTGATTCTGTCGCTGGCGCTGTTTCAAAACATCACGGGCAACGAAGGACGTATCAATGTGATCGACGTCCGTGCCGCGCCGGGTTTGAGCGAGGAGGAGATGAAGGGACTGTGCGAGAAGATCAATACGGCTGCGCCGGAAGCGCGTGCGATGGTGGCGGGGGAGCATCTGGGCAACAGCCAGGCGTTTCGTTTCATCAGCGCGATGAGCTGGGGGACTTCGCTGCTGGCGGTGATCGTGGGGGTGCTGGGGGTGATGAACACGATGCTGATGACGGTCTTTGAACGGAAGAAGGAGATCTGCATCCTGCTGGCCATCGGCTGGAAGCCGGGGCGCGTGATTCGCATGATCTTGTGGGAGTCTGCGCTGCTGGGTTTTCTTGGCGGCATCGTCGGGGTGATCATTGGCACGATTGGCGTGAAAGTGCTGGAGACACTGCCGGCGATTCACGGGATGCTGGAGCCGGATTTTAATGTGGGACTGATGGCGGTGGCCGTCGGCCTGGCCGTGGTCGTGGGCGTCATCAGCGGGCTGTATCCTGCGTGGCGGAGTTCACGGCTGACGCCGAGCCTTGCGATGCAGGGCTGAAATTTTTTAACCCAATACCTAATTATGAAATCCTTTCTTCGACTGATCTGCCCGGTGCTCCTGGTGGTGTCCGCCTATGCTGACGATGCTGCGAGTGATCTCGCTGCGAAACTGGGTGCGATGCAGCAGGATGGCGCGTCTGTGGTGAGGCTGAAGATGGAGGTGCAGGGGGCGGACAAGTTCGTACTGCAACTGCAGATCAAGCAACGCCGCAGCAGCGCGGGCACGGAAGTGGTGTATCAGGTGCTTTGGCCCAAGGAGCGCGCGGGTGAAGCTGTGCTGCTGCGCAAGATTGGTGATGGAGGCGCGACGGGGACGGTGTTTGTACCGCCCAACACGGTACGGACTCTCGATGGCAGTCAGATGAAGGATGCGCTGCTGGGCAGTGACCTGAGCTATGCGGATGTGGTGGAGAATTTCTTTCTTTGGAAGCAGCAGGCGATTGTCGGCACGGAAATGGTGAATCGTGTGAGCTGTGACGTGCTGGAATCGAAGCCTGGCAAAGGAGAGCGCTCTCATTATGGCAGCGTGCGCGCGTGGGTGGATCGCCGCCGTGATGTGCCTCTGCGTGTCGAGAAATACAGTTCGTCAGGGAAACTGGTGCGGCGGATTGAGACGACGCGGGTGGCCAGCAATGACAAGAAGCAAGCCGTTCCGGCGAACCTGACGGTGAGCGGGGCGGGGCAGGGATCTGTGACCGAGGTGAACGGAGCGAGCGTGAAACATGGGGTGAGTTTTAGTGATCGTGAGTTTACGCCTGCGGGGTTTATGGAGGCGGGGGCGGTGCGTGCGAGTGCGGATTGATTGAGAGTTCAGAAGGTGGCGTGGAGGTGTGAGCGAAGCGTGCGCGGGCTTCTCGTTGGCGCTGGGTGGGTGAATGCTTCTCGCCTACCTCCGGCAGGCGATTTGAGCATGAGCGAGTGGCATGCGTTTTCCGGTGGTTCACGCTCGCCAAGCCTCGCTTCACCACCGGCTATTTTCTCTGCTCCCTCTGGGAGCTCATGAGCTGCATGATTAGATTGAGCTGCGTGATGAATGGATGCTGAACTATAAGATTGTCACCTTTTCTCACAAGCTTGATTGAAGTATGGAATGCGAGAAGGGTCATTTCATTGAGACCTGCCACTTTGTGGTGCCTGATGTGAATCGACTGAAGTGCAGACTAAACTTGTTCAGCGATGCCTTGGCAGGATCTGAATGTTTGAGTGCTGCTGGAGGCCGGGGGCGTTGACGCGCAGGTTGGAATTGTAGCCGCTGTTATGCTGCGGGGTGTAGTGCTGGTGGCTGCCGCCGTAGTAGTACTGGCCGTTGTGGGAGTACCTGCTTGTGTAGGGCCTGCCTTGGTAGCTGTAGTTGCCGGTTTGATAGTTGCCACCGGAGTAGTAGCGGCCGTTATGGTTGTAGGCGCTGCCGCTGTAGTTGCTGGGCAGGGTGGAGTAGGTGTTGAAGCCGCCGCCGTATCCATTGCCGTAACCGCCGCCGTAACCGTTGCCACCGGCAAAGCCGGTATCAACACAGGAAGAGATGCCGAGGCAGAGAGCGACGGGGAGAATGAGGAGGAATGGGGTGAGTTTCATAGTGGTATGGATGGGTACGCTGGGAGCTGGAATTGTTAGAGACGTCCGGTGAGGAGCAGGACGATGAGAATGATGACGAGGAGGCTGGCGCCGCCACCGACGTAATGGTTGCCGGAGCTGAAGCCGTAGCCACCGCCTCCAAGAAGCAGAAGGATGAGAAGGATAACGATGATGTTCATGAGGAGGAGGGAGGTGGATGCTTTGCTGTTGTATGCTGGGACAGATGCTGCTGCAGAACCATGGGGTGTTTACCCCGTTCGCTTTGTGACCGCCCTGAGGTCAGGAGTTGGTGAGGATGACCTTGAGCGCATGGTCGCGCGCGGCATTGCCAAAGGTCTCATAGGCGCTCATGACATCTCCTAGCATGAAGCGGTGGGAGATGAGCTGCTTGGGGAGGAGCTTGCCGGACATGATGGTCTTGAGCAGAAGCTGCGTGGTGACGGCATCGACGAGCCGGGTGGTGATGGTGATGTTTTGCGACCAGAGAGTTTCGAGATGCAGCGGCGCGCTTTGACCATGCACGCCCACATTGGCGATGTGCCCGCCGGGGGAGATGATGGACTGGCAGAGCTCGAAGGTGGCGGGGATGCCAACGGCCTCGATGGCGACATCCACGCCGCGACCGTAGGTCATTGTCATGATTTTGGCCATGGCGCGGCCGTCGCTGCTATCGATGAGTTTGGTGGCTCCGAGGCGTTTGGCGACATCGAGACGATGCTCATCAACGTCAATCATGATGATGTCCGCCGGTGAGTAGAGTTTTGCAGTGAGCAGCGCAGCGAGGCCGACGGGGCCTGCACCGATGATGGCCACAGTATCGCCGGGTTTGACGCAGCCATTGAGCACGCCGCATTCGTAGCCGGTGGGCAGGATGTCGCTGAGCATGACCATGGCCTCCTCGTCCGCATTTTCGGGGATATGGTGGAGGCTTGTGTCCGCCCACGGGATACGGACGAACTCGGCCTGGGTGCCGTCAATGGTGTTGCCAAGAATCCAGCCGCCTTGCTCACAATGGGAGCACATGCCACGGCGGCAGTACTCACACTTTCCGCAGGAGGTGATGCAGGAGATGATGACGCGGTCGCCTTTGCGAAAGCGTGTGACGCTAGTGCCTGCCTCTTCGATGATGCCGATGCCTTCATGTCCGAGGATGCGGCCTTCGGTGACCGTGGGCACGTCTCCTTTGAGGATGTGGAGGTCGGTGCCGCAGATGGTGGTCTTGGTGATGC
>JAPLUN010000330.1 GCA_026397715.1 Verrucomicrobiota bacterium | reverse complement strand
AAAACTGTCACACCTGCATTGGAGCTCTCACCAGCCACTTCTGCACCCACAGGGCCAGAAAAGCCCCGATGAATCCACCGCACAAATCAGCGGTCCAGTCCCACACGTCCCCGCCGCTGCGGCCCGGGGTGTAAGTTTGATGCCACTCGTCAAAGCCGCCGATGGCGCCGCAGAACAAGACCGAGGCGAGAATGGCGACGGCCGTGGCTCTGGCTCGCCCCGCCAGGCGCAGGCTGAGCAGAAAGCACATGCCGCCGGCAGAAAAAAAGATCGCGTGCTCCAACTTGTCCACGCCTTCAAAGGAAGCTGGGGATGGCAGATGCGTTTGCGAGGAAAGCCAGAACAGCACCCCGAACCACAGAAACACCCAAACACGCCAGAAGGTGGGGGAGGAGAGGAAGCGCGGGAGTGGCATCGTGCGCGCTGTATAGCAGACTTAAATCGCATTTCCATTCCAAGAAGATCACGATCCTGCTTCGCTCATGCTATCGGATAGCAGAGCCATCCCTGCCCCCACCTTCCACTCTTTGCGACACGACCCATCCTTCCACCTACCGCAAAGCGATAGACAACCCCGGGCGCTCGCGTTAAAACTCGCCCGATCCATTCACAACCATCCTTCATGAAACTGCACCTCGCTCTCGCCGCCTTGTTCGCCGCCCTTTCCTTCGCCAGCGCGGAAGAAAAAGAAATCTTCAACGGCAAGGACCTGACCGGCTGGGAAGGCAACAAGGACCTCTGGAGCGTGCAGGACGGCACCATCACCGGCAAAACTCCGGCTGATCCAGCCAATCCGGCCAAGAGCATCCTCAAGCACAACACCTTCCTCGTCTGGAAAGCCGGCACCGTGAGCGATTTCGTGCTGACGTTTCAATACCGCATCGAAAAGGGCAATTCCGGCGTGCAGTACCGCAGCAAGGAACTCAATGCCGGAGAAAACGGCCCCATCATCAGTGGCTACCAGGCCGACTTTGAAGCGGGCAAGACCTACAGCGGCATCCTCTACGAAGAGCGCGGCCGTGGCATCCTGGCCAAGCGCGGTGAGAAGACCGTGATCAAGCCCGCCGCTGACGGTGGCAAGAAGACCGTGGTGGAAGTGACCGGCAGCGTGGGCGACAGCTCCGCCATCCAGGCCAGCATCAAGTCCGAAGAGTGGAACGAGTACCGCATCGTGGCCAAGGGCAACCATGTGCAGCATTTCATCAACGGCCAGCAGACCATTGACGTGACCGACGAAGACGCCGCCAACGCGCCGAAGGAAGGCCTCCTGGCCCTGCAGATCCACGCCGGCCCGCCGATGGTCGTGCAGTTCAAGAACTTCAAGCTCGTCGAAACGAAGTAGTCGTGCTTTGTTAGCCCCATCATGACCCGCCTGCTTTTCACCACGCTTCTCCTGCTCACCAGCGGCCTTGTCACCAAGGCCGCTGCAGACACCGAATACCTCATCGTCAGCGGTGGGCCTGCGGCACGTGGGTTTGAGGATTTGCGCCGGCCCGGAGAGCAGCACGACCGCTGGTGGGGCAATTTCATTCGCACCGCCCGCGTGCGCATGCAGGAGATCCACAAGACCGTTCCCGCGAACACCCGCATCACCTGGCTGGTGTATCGCGACGCCTACGTGCGCCGCGCCGCCGCCGAGCACCAGCCGCTGACGCAGAATGTGGAGTCCGTGACCAAGGCCTACCCGTACATCAACCTCGTCTGGTTCCGCAGCACGCAGGAACTGATCAATTACATCAACAACGGCCAGTCCGGACGCGGCGGATTGAAGATCTCCGGCTTCGAGTACTTCGGCCACTCGAACAAGTTCAGCTTCATGTTTGACTACAGCTCGGACGTGTACGCCACCTCCACCGCGTGGCTGCATGAGAATGATCTGCACAAGATCAGCCGCTGGGCCTTCAGCGGCAAAGCCTACTGCCAGAGCTGGGGCTGCCACACGGCGGAGAGCTTCAGCAAAGCCTGGAAACGCGCCACCGGCACCAAAATGATCGGAGCCCAGGGCAAGACCGACTACTCCGACATGCACCTCCGCGACTGGCACGTGGGCCTCTCCAGCGGCGCACGCTGGGTGCGGTAGGAAAAGTACTGTTGTTGCTGTGCAACAAGGATTCCCCCTGTTCCCCAGGAGCTGGGCTGCTTCTCCCCCGACTACTTCACACCCCACACAAACGTCACCGGCTTGTCGATGTCCGGGTGCACGCTGTGGTGCACGGGACAGCCGAGGGCGGTGGCTTCAAGGAGCTTGCGGTCGGGGTGGTCTTCCGGCAGCGGGATCTGGATGGTGATGGGCAGACCCACGATGCGGCGCGGGCTGTCCGCGCTCATGTGCTTTTCCACGCTGACCTTCATCCCGGCGATGTCGTAGCCCTTCTGCTGCGCCTTGATGCCGATGACGGTGGCCATGCACGTGGCCAGCGCCGTGGCCACGAGATCGGTGGGGCTGAAGGACTCGCCTTTGCCGTGGTTGTCCACCGGCGCATCGGTGATGAACTGGTTTTGCGATGGGCCATGCGTGGCCCGGCAGCGCAGGCCGCCTTCGTAATCGACGCTGATGGAGACGGCCATGGCGGGTGGACGGTAGAAAATTACTGCGCGGTGAGGACGCCGTTCATGATGGCGACGTGTCCTGGGAAGGTGCAGAAGTAGGGGTAGTCACCGGCGGCAGGCACGGAGAACTCGATGGTCTCGCTCTTGGTGGGCTGGATGAGGCCGGTGTGGGCGAGGATGTCCGGGGAGTCTGGGATGTAGCCTTTGTCCACCAGCGTCATGGCTCCCATGGCGATGGCCATCATCTTGTCCTTGGTGCCGAGCTTGCCGAGCACGAAGTTGTGCGGCTGTGGCAGGGTGGGGTGGGTGTTGTTGAAGGTCAGCTTGACCTTCTGGCCCACCTTGACGCTAATGGTCTTGGTGTCATAGGCCAGCGGGTTGGCGGCGTCCGGCTTGATGGTGATTTCGAGCACAGGCAGGTCTGCGGCGGCGGCAGCCGGAGCCGGGGAGGCGGCGGGGCCGGCAGCAGGGGCAGGAGCAGCGCCGGGGGCGGCAGGAGCAGCGGCAGCCGGAACAGCAGCTTCGGCTTTCGCCTTCGGACGCAGGGAGCCCAGACCATCAAAGATAAAAGCCAGCACCCACAGAAGGACGGCGCCGCCGAGGGCACAGCCGATGATCACATTGAGGACAGACCAGATGGAGGACGATTTTTCCGAAGTAGAGGAGGGCGCGGACATGGGCTAGTGGGTGGGGATTGAGCGCTCATCAGAGCACAGCAGCGCCCGAAAGCAACCACCGTGTGCCTTACGGCTTCCCGCCAGCCGTCACCTCGGCCATCGCCCGCCCGATCTGGGGTGAAATCAGGTCCAGCAGGTCGTTGTGATGCCCGCCGGGAATGGCGTGAAAAGTCACCGCCTGCGGATGGGCCGCCGCCAGCTCTGTGCCCATGCGCACGGGGATCACCTCATCTTCCGCGCCATGAAAAATCACGAACCGCGCCCCGGCACGGGAGGCCACGTGGCCCAGTGTTGTTCGGTTGTTGAAACGGTGCTGGTTCAGGTAGCACAGCGGCCAGCCGAGCACGATGCGGCCCATGTCAGTCATTGTGGTGAAGGGGGACATCAGCACCCCGTGCCGGATGTCCAGGTCATCCGCCGCCATCAGGGCCGCCGCAGCGCCGAGGGAATGCCCCAGTACGGCCAGGCGGGGCAGCAGCTCGGCCTGGGTGGTGTGCAGGTGAGCGGCCAGCGCCTCCACGGCCGCCTTGCCGCTCTCCCGAATTCGCCCAGGATTCGGGGTGCCCTCGCACTCGCCATAGCTGGGATAATCGACGAGCAGGTAGGCGAAGCGGTCGTCCCACGTGGCGGTCTCATACAGCCAGTCGAGCGCCAGGGAGCCATTTCCGGCAAAGCAGAGCCAGAGCGTCTGCGGCAGGCCGCTGGCAGGTCTGCGCGCGGGGATGTAGAAGGCCGTCTGGTGGCCCTGGGAAGTCTCAAAAAGCACGCGCTCGCCTTTGTCGGCCTGCAGCATGGATTCATGCTCCGCCCGGTAAGGATTCGGGTGGTAGATCAGGCTGGACTGGCAGCTGAGCAGAAAGATCACCGGTGTGAGGATGAGGATGGCGCCGAGGCGCAGCAGTCGTTTCCAGAGCGGCATGGGGGTTCAGTCAGGGGAATACGTTTTTGACTTCAGCTTCCCATTCTCGAAACCCAAAAAGATGCCTTCGCAGTTCGGTTCCGCTGAGTGTTCCGGGTGCATAAAAAAGGTCAGGGCCTTCTCATCTTCAATGATGATCTGCGGCTTTTGGCGGGGGCCGCCTTCCGGGTAAAGCTGCGTCTGCAGGGCCATGATCTCCTCCCGCGTCATGCCCAGCCGGATGCCTTCGTAAAAGGCTTTGTAGCTGCGGTAGCGGGCGTCCATCCACTCCGGATGCATGGCATAAACCACCAGCCCGGCCGGGGTCAGCGTCACCAGGGCGATGAGCACCAGCAGCACCTTCAGCCCCCAGCTGCGCACCCGGAACACGGTGATCAGCATGATCACCGTGGCCGCGGCACCAAGAACAGCCAGAATAACGATGGGATGGGTGGAGGAACTCATGCGCCCGGCATGCTGAGTGATGCCGTCGGGAAAGGCGATCAAAAAAAGAGTCCCTCCCCTTCCCGCCTTAACCCTGTTTAAGTACCACCGGAACAAGATCGCATGCCGATGTACCCATGAACCATGCAACCTTCCGATTCCGCCACCACGTTTGAAGCCGCCCTCACCGCCGCCGGCACGACGGTGCAGCAGCTGGATGCTGCCGCCGCTTTGGCGCTGATGGAGGACTTCTACCGCACTGTGCGGGCGGAGAACTGCATCCTGGAGGAGGAAGAAGACACCCTGCATTGCCAGTGGGGCGTGAACACGCAGGGCGCGGAGAAGACCTTCCAGCTCGAGATCTCCCGCCATTTCATCGAACCCGGAGACGAGGATGAGGACGGCATGAGCCAGCTTTCACTGACCTTGACCTATGCGCCTGCTCCGGCTCTGCTGGCCTTGGAGCCCGGCACCTTCGAGTGCAACCAGCCAGCAGAGCTTGCGGAGTTTGAAAAATCCCTCCGCGCCAGCCAGCCTTTCCAGACCCTCGCGAAGCTCAAGCCGCAGAAGGCGGCGCTGGTGTGGTGGCTGACGTGACGCGCAGGGTCGCCCCATGCGAAGCAGATAGCCCCGCCCGGAATAGGACCGGGAATCGTATTTCTGATGGGACGCGCAACGCGCACAAACCACCCCCTTTCAATCCATGAAAACCATTCTTGCACTCATCGATTTTTCCGATGTCAGCCCACAAATACTCGATCAAGCGGAAGAACACGCGAAGGCCTTCGGGGGTGATGTGGTTCTGATCCACGTCGTGCCGCCAGAACCGCTGGTGGTGGATTTTGAGCCGCCCGCCGTCCCGCCGGACGTTTTCAAGTCACGGCAGAAGCAGTTGTTCCTCATGCGCGACACCTTGATCGAGCACGGGGTGAAGGCAACGGCCCAGGTGTTCGGCGGCCTGCTGCTGGAGACCGTGCTGGACCAGATCGCAAGCATCGCCCCCGACATCATCCTCATGGGTTCTCATGGCCACGGCGCGCTGTACCATCTGTTCGCCGGCAGCGTCACCACCGGCGTCATCCAGAAAGCCGGCCATCCTGTGCTGGTCATCCCGAGCGTGCCCGCCCCGGAGACCCATCTGGTGAAAATAGCCGCCCGGAAAGCCCAGGTGGCGCGTGTTGGCCCGCTGGGCGGAGTTCCCGCCCCGATTTGATAGGGGAGGAATCTTCCTCCCAGTTTAGGATCTCCATGTTGTCCAAAGGGGAGGGCAAAAGCTGCGTCGCCGACAAGCCCTTTGGTAGGTTGGGTGTGTTTGGCGTCCAGCCCACACCCATCGCCCACAGCTCCCTTCGCCAAACCGCCCGACTCTGGAAGCTCCGAGCCTTATGGCCTCTCCACACGCTCACAGACGGGCGGGCTGTCGCCACACCCATCTTACGCCCTCACCCTCCGCCGCCGCCCACCATCTCCGCATCAGGCCGGGTCATCCTCGCAGGATCCAGCGCCTCGTTCAGCTCCGCTTCCGTGATACCGAGCTCTTCAAGCCGCTGCAGGCAGAGCTCTCGCACCGGCGTTGCCGTTTGGGCACTCTGCTTCGCGATTTCAGCGGCCTTGTCATAGCCGATCTTGGAATTCAAACCGGTGACCATCGCGAGGCTGTGCTCGATGAAGCTGGTGCATCGCTCCCGGTTCGCCACGATACCGTCCACACAGCGCGTGGCGAAGAGCGCGGTGGCGTTCGTCAGCAGTTCGATGCTTTCCAGCAGCGCGGCGGCCAGCGCGGGCATCATGACATTCAGTTCCAGATTCCCGCTGGCGGCGCACCAGGTGACGGTGGTGTCATTGCCCATGACCCGGGCGCACACCTGCATGAGGCTCTCGCACATCACGGGGTTCACTTTGCCAGGCATGATGGAGCTGCCGGGCTGCGTGGCAGGAAGCATGATCTCGCCGATGGCACACTGCGGGCCGGAGCTGAGCCAGCGCAGGTCATTGGCGATCTTGAAGAGGCTGGTTGCCACCGTCTTGAGCTGGCCGCTGACTTCGACGAGGGCGTCCATCGCCGACTGCGCCTCGAAGTGATCCTGCGCCTCCTTGAAAGGCAGGCCGGTCTTTTCAGCAAGCAGCGGGATGGCGCGGGCGGGCATCTCCGGGTGGCTGTTCAGTCCCGTACCCACCGCCGTACCTCCAAGTGGCAGCTCCATGAGGGCGTTCAGCGCCTTGTGCATGCGACTCACCGCCAGCTCCGCCTGCCGTGCGTAACCCTTGAACTCCTGCCCCAGGCGCACCGGCGTGGCATCCATCAAATGCGTGCGACCGATTTTGAGCACCTCCCAGAACTCCTCCGCCTTTGCCGCCAGCGCCTGCTGCAGCGTTTCCAGCGCCGGGAGAAGCCTCCGGTTCAACTCCTGCGCCACGGCGATGTGCACCGCTGTGGGAAAGGTGTCGTTGCTGGACTGCCCCATGTTCACATGGTCATTCGGATGCACGGGGTTCTTCGCCCCCAGGGGCCTGCCGACGATCTGGCAGGCGCGGTTCGCGACCACCTCGTTCACATTCATGTTCGTGCTCGTGCCGGAGCCGGTCTGATAGATGTCGATGACGAAATGTGCATCGTGCCTGCCCTCCGCCACCTCCAAGGCCGCCTGCTCAATGAGCGAAGCATTGTCCTGCGGCAGCAGTCCCAGCTCTTGGTGCACACGCGACGCCGCCCACTTGATGAGGCCATAGGCATGAATCACCGGCAGCGGCACACAGCGCCCGCTCACCGGAAAATTAAGCACCGCCCGCTGCGTGCTCGCGCCATAGAGCGCCTCCACCGGCACGGCCATCGCCCCCATGCTGTCAGTCTCGGTGCGCGTGTTCATGGCAGAAGATACGCCCCTCATGAGCGGAGGGGAAATGGCATTCACCAACCATGCTCACCTCACCGGCGTCCAGCGCAGGCGGTAGAAATAGCTTCCGGCGGTCTGGGTGGGCTGGAACGTGTAGGTGAAGGACGGTGTGGTGTCCGCAGTGCGGAAGGCCTGCTCGACGGTCCAGGGGGTGAGCAGATCGGGGGAACTTTCGAGGGTGTAGCTGGCGCGGGGATCCAGGCTGGAGACATCCAGCAGCACCTGGCCGCCACTGACCCTGGGCACCACGGCAGGTCCATTGCCGAGCTGGGCATCCCAAGCCAGTCCATACGCGCGGCTGTTCGAATTCGCGGTGACAACAAGCATGTACTGGCCGGGCGGGAGATTGTAGCAAAAGAGGTGCTCCACATTGTCCACGCTACTGGTGGAGGAATAAAGCGCGGTGGAGCCGGGCGTGAAGCTGGTGGAGGCGTAGAGCTTCAGATTGAGGTCTGACAGAGTGCTGGTGTACGAGCCGGTAATACCAACGACTGTGCGATGCCAGGTGACGGCTGCGGAGAACGTGGTGGCGTAGCGGCCGGCCGGAATGCTGAAAAAATAACGGCGGCCGGAGGCATTCGAGGTGCTGGTGGCATAATCCCAGCCACGGGAGGGAGACTCAGCGCTGGAGGAAGCTGGATGCTGGCCTGCCTGCTGGATGTAGTAGGCGTTGCGGATGTTCAGTTCTCCCGCGCCAAAAACGGCATCATACGGAGCGGTGTCGGCCAGACGCACCCACTGCGGCAGGTTCTTCTTCGAGGCCCCTGCCAGCATCTGTGCTTTGATGACCTGCGGCTTTTCCGCGTTCGTGTTGCTCAATGCCACGGCGGATTGCAGCAGCGCCGCTGCTGTGCCTGCGGTGGCCGGTGCGGCATAGCTGGTCTCCGACTCATTGACCACAAGGTCAGGCTTCATGCGTCCGGAGCCATCCGTGTTGGTTCCGCCCTGGCTGTGCTGGCCGGAGCGCAGCCCTGCGGTGAGGGCGTGGTAGTTGTTTCCCAGCAGCGCTGGCATGGCTCCCGTACTGTTGTTCAGCGGCACAGCAGCCAACACGCCATCCCGATTGATAAGGAAATCCAGCGCCCGCAGAATTTGCGGGTCCGTGGCGGCATCCGTGGAACCTATCCAGCTATGGTTCTGCACGCGGCCGGGGAAGACCGGCGGGGCGCTCCCCGAATAGAGCCGGTTGAGAAAGTCGAGCGCGGTGTAGTTGTGGATTTCCGTGGCGCCCTGAGCGATGCCGGTGCCATTGGCATAATAAAAGGAGGCCACGGACTGCGCATGGCTCAGCACCACCCCAGCACCGGACTCGGCGTAAAACGTTTTGCCGGTGTATGAGCCGGCACCGGCAAACGAGCCGGGGCCGCCGTCCTGCGGCAGGTAATTGGGCGGCGAGGTCTGATCATTGGCTTCGGACTGCATCAACACGATGCCAGCGCCGGTAGGCACCGCAGAGCCCAGCTCGGCGGCCAGCTGAGTGTAGCCGATGTCACCCCGCACGTCCGCACGCACGCCCATCTGCGCCGCCAGCAGCAGCACAGCAACCACGCAGAGGCGTGAGAAAGAGAAGGTTTGGAGAACTTGGGGAATGACCATGCGGTGTGTTAAAGACAGCACTGACGGGCTGGCGTTAATCTAAAAGCAAAAAAGACCGCCGGTTGCGCACCGGCGGTCTTTTTGATTGAAACAACTTTGCTACTTTCAGAGCTGGACGAGTTACTTCACCTCAGCCAGCACGCGCTTGATGTCTGCGGCCTGCTGGTCGGTGGCGGCCGAATAGTCCTGCCAGACCACCTTGCCGTCCTTGATGAGGAAGCAGCTGCGTGAGGCGAGCGAGAGCAGGCCTTTGAGCATCTTCTTAACCTTGAAAGCCTCAACGATCTTGCCTTCAGGATCAGCAATGAGGTCGTAGGGCAGCGTAAACTTGTCCTTGAACGCCTTCTGCGACTCCGCCTTGTCAAAGCTCACGCCGAGCACCTGCACGCCTTCTTTGGAGAGGTCCGCAAAGGCATCCCGCAGGGAGCAGGCCTGCTTGGTGCAGCCGGGAGTGTCGGCCTTCGGGTAGAAGAAGACCACCGTCGGCCCCTTCTTGTATACATCGGCGAAGTTCACCGTGGCACCATCCTGATTGATGCCAGACACCACCGGAGCGGGGTAGCTGACCTTTTCGCCTTCGCCAGCGTTGGCGGTTCCAAAGAGTGCGCTGAGCATGGACATGGTGGTAAGAAGGAAGAGACGCGTTTTCATGAGAGGCTACGGTTGGGATGAGTTATTCGATGCTGACTTTGATGCCGGGGATGGCGGCTGTGAGTTCTTTTACGCCGGGCTTGGTGGCCTTGGACTGCCAGAGATGGACATTCTTGAGGCTTTTGATTTTGGCCAGGTGCTTCAATCCGGCGTCCGTGATCTCGGTGCCGTAAAGATTGAGGGTCTCGAGTTTTTTCAGACCGATGAGGGATTCGAGGCCGGCGTCGGTGATTTTCGTCTGGCGCAAATCGAGCGACACCAGGCGCGGCAGCTGGCCGATCGTCTTCAAGGCGCCG
Organism: Verrucomicrobiota bacterium; assembly: GCA_026397715.1. Taxonomy (GTDB): domain Bacteria; phylum Verrucomicrobiota; class Verrucomicrobiia; order Verrucomicrobiales; family Verrucomicrobiaceae; genus Prosthecobacter. Next base: position 5,593 of record JAPLUN010000330.1, on the reverse strand, counting down.
TCGGTGATGATGGTGCGCCCCAGATCCAGCTGCACGATGTTTTCCTTGAGCGGCAGAATCTCGGCCACCTTGGCGTCATCGCATTTCGAGACACCCGTGAGGAAATCCACCCGCACCAGCGGGCTGTCCACCTTCACCGGAGAGACTTGGGCACCGGCGGCCTTCGCCTTGGCCAGCACGTCGTCAGAGAGGGGCTTCACCCCTTTTTCAAGAGCCGCATAAAACAGATCATGCGGACGCGGCTTGAAAGGCTTCGCGGATTCCGTCATCGCGCCTGCGGGCATGCCCTCCACACTGCCGACCCAGCCGCCGAAGTCCGCGCCTTCCTCGATCCACTTCTTGAGCAGGGCGATTTCTTCCTTGGTCAGGTCTTCGCCCTTGGAGGGCATGTGGCCGTCATCATCCTTCGGCAGCATCACGGACTCAAAGATGCCGCTCTTGTCCGGAGCGCCGGGCGTGAGCACGGGGCCGTTTTCACTGCCTTTCAGAATAGCCCAGGAGGCATCCAGCCGCAGGCCGGCCTTGGGTTCCTTCTTCTGGCCGTTGGCGACATGCGGAGCCTTGTGGCAATCAACACATTTCTTAGTAATGACGGGCAGCAGGTCTTTTTCAAAGCTGACCGCCGAATAGGCTGAGGACGCAATCAGGCAAACGCTGATCATGCAGGGGAAACGAAACGTCGAGGTGGACATGAGGTTGGATGAAGGTGATAAGAACGGGATCGCTAGCGAGGCGCGTCAGCTCGCAAGATTTGGACAGGGATAACGCTTGCTTGTTCCCCTTGTTGCAGAGAATTAATGCCAACCAACTTAGGACAATGAGCACACCACCCAACGCTACGGCCCCCTCGTCATCCAAAGTCCAGATCGAAGCAGACACTCTCTTACGCCGCAATACCCTGGCCATCGTCATGGGTGGTGGAGCAGGCACGCGTCTTTTCCCTCTGACTGAAAACCGCGCCAAGCCCGCCGTGCCCCTCGCCGGCAAGTATCGTATCGTCGATATCCCGATCAGCAACTGCATCAACTCAGGGCTGCGTCAGGTCTACGTGCTCACCCAGTACAACAGCGCCTCGCTCAACCGCCATCTCGCCCGCACCTACCGCTTTGATAATTTCACCCGCGGCTTTGTCGAAGTGCTCGCGGCCCAGCAGACTCCCGATGGGGAGCGCTGGTACCAGGGCACCGCCGACGCTGTGAGGCAGAACCTGCGCTACTTTCTCGAAGGCGACTACGACTACTACCTCATCCTCAGCGGGGACCAGCTCTATCGCATGGACTACCGCATGCTGATGCGCCAGCACGTCGCCACCAATGCGGACATCACCATCGCCACCATCCCGGTGGATGCCGAGGCCGCCACAGGGTTTGGCATCATGCACTCGGATGAAGAAGGACGGATCTACGAATTCATCGAGAAACCGAAGGATCCTGAAGTCCTCGAAAAGCTGCGCATCCCGCCGTCCACTTTGAAGACGATGGGCATTGATCCCGCTGAGTCGCGCTTCCAAGCCTCCATGGGCATCTACCTGTTCCATCGTGATGTGCTCATCGAGTGTCTCGACAACACGCTCAACGATTTCGGCAAGCACATCATCCCGACCGCGATCAAGAACAAGCGCGTCTTTAACTTCAACTTCCAGGGCTACTGGGAGGACATCGGCACGATTCGCAACTTCTTCGACGCCAACCTCGACCTCTGCCGTCTGGTGCCGCAGTTCGACTTCTTCGAAAGCTCCGCCCCCATCTTCACCCACGCACGCTTCCTGCCCGCCACCAAGATCAATGGTGCCACCATCCGCGGCGCGCTGATCGCCGACGGCAGCGTGCTTACCGACGCCCACATTGAAACCGCCGTCATCGGCCTGCGCGCCAAGATCGAGCCCGGCACCACCATCCGTGACTGCATCATCATGGGTGCGGATTACTACGCAGGTGCCGTCGGCACCGATCCGAACCGTCCGCCTCCCGGCATCGGCCGCAACTGCCGCATCGAGCGCGCCATCATCGACAAGAACGTCCACATCGGCGACAACGTGGTCATCACTCCCGAAGGCAAGCCGGACAACATGGACGGCGAAAACTTCTACATTCGCGACGGCATCATCTGCATTCCGAAGGACGCCATCATCCCGTCCGGGACGTGGATCTAAGACGCCAAAAAAAGTACTAACACCTTCAGAGGCGGATGCGTTAAAAGCGTATCCATGAAGCATGCCGCCAATGTTTTTTTAGTGCTGGGCCTGTCCCTTGCCGCCGCGTTTTCCCAGTCTCCTGAACTCCGCACTTTCACCAATGCCCAGGGCAAGGCGGTGCAGGCTAAGCTCATCGGTGTCGATGGTCCAAACGTGACTCTCGAGCTGGCCACGGGGCAGAAGTACACCTTCGCCATCACCTCCCTCTCCGCCGCCGACCAGCAGTACATCAAATCCGCCGCCGTGCCTGCCGCTGGCGCTCCGGCAGCTGCAGCCCCTGCCAAGTACACCTTCAAACCCGGCCCCAACGACAAACTCGAGCCCGCAGCGGTCAACGAAGTCGTCGGCCAGTCGCTGTTTGGCGAAGACCCGCTCTGGACCTCCTCCGCCGAGGAAGTCGCCGCCCGGCTCAAAATTCCCCAGGAATCCAAGACCAAGACGGCCAGCAGCTACCGCGCCTACACCAAGGACGACTACCAGCTCTTCGGCGCGCATCCCTTCTCCGTGGCCATGTATGCGGAGAATGACAAGGTGACCAGTTTCTCCCTCGTCTTTGCCAACAAGGGCGACCTCTTCAGCGCCAAAGGCGGCGGCGAAATGCATTTCGATAAAGACACCCCGCCTGCAGAAGCGGAGAAAATCGTGAAAAAAGCGATGGATAAGGATCTGACCGCGATCGCCGCCACGCTCACCAAAAAACTCGGGTCACCGAAGGAAGCGCGTTTTGGCGAAGGCCCTAGCAACATCGGTCGTCTGACCGTGCAGCGCTGGGACTGGCGCGGGCATGCCATCCTCCTGGCTGAGGCCAAGGGTGTCTACGTCGGCGTGCAAATTGTCACCACCGCCTTTGCCGATGCCGGTGGCAAGGTGGAGGACACCACGGACAAGATCATTCGCGCCCATGCCCTGGCCAACCTCGAAAAGCGTGAGAACGGTGACGTCGTCGTCGGGGACATTCCCATGGTGGACCAAGGCCCCAAAGGCTACTGCGCCCCCGCCACCGCCGAGCGCGCCATGCGCCATCTCGGAGTGCCCGCAGACATGTACATCCTTGCCAATGCCGGCAATTCCGGCTTCGGCGGCGGCACCAGTGTCTCCGCACTCCTCGAAGGCATTGCCAAAGGTGTGCCGCTGATGTGGTGCCTGTACAGCACCAAGGAGTTCAACGACACTGCCAACAAGCGCACCAAGGAGCGCAAAACCATCACCAACTGGGCCTCCTGGAAAACCAAAGTCACCGAGGAAGCCGCCACCAGCAGCTTGGCCGGAGATAGAGAGTCCAGCCATGTCGTCCTCATCATCGGCTACAACAAGGACACCAATGAAATCGCCTTCAGCGACAGCTGGGGCGAAGACTACAAAGAACGCTGGATCACCCTGCCCGAAGCCGAAAGAGTCTCCCAGCAGTACTTCTACGTCGTGGGGTTCTGAGGCGGGGGATGGCGATTGCGGCTGGCGGGGGCTGCCGAGTGGCGATTGCGGATGGCGGAGCCATCCCAGCCGTTAGCGAGGGGTTGAGCGAAGCGACACCCCTCGTTCACAGGTCATATTTCTCTCCCACACCTCGCATCGCGTAGCGATGCCAGCACAAACCACCTTGTCTTCTCCAAGAAGAACCGCAGCCCATGGGTCTCCCGCCATCGCCGCTTTGCCCAGATCACTTCCGCCTTTTGCGAATGCCCCAGGCACCCAGAACCACCAGCACGCAGACGCCCACGACTGCCATCATCACCTCACGCCGCCGCCTCGCCCCTTCGGCACGCATCGCACGCTCTCCGGCACTCTCTGCGAAAACCCGCTGATACAACAAGGGCGAAGCCAACTTGAGCACCTCCAGATCATCATCCGTGAATTCCTCCGGGATCATTGCCGTCCGTCGCAGGAACTCCGGCAGCAAAGCCGTGCGTTCATCGAGAACCATCAACTCCTCCGCGTCAAAACACGGCTTCCCACGGTCAAGGTGAAGGATTACGAGCAGCCTCTGTCCCTTTTTGAAGTGCCACAGCTTGCCCCAATCTTCATCAATTGGAACGTAAGGTGATTGCTCGTAGTCGGCCTTGAGCACCGCCGTTTGAATCCCGACGACCTGCTCCAGATACCCATAGGCGGAATCAACTTGCAGCGTGCATGACTCAGACAGCCGGGTCTGCTGCGGCTGGCGGTCTTCCTCTGCAGCCACCTCCGTGACCGTGCCGACCAGAAACGTCTGCGAAGCTCCCTTTTCAGGAAGCCTCGGCGCACTCTGGATCACCAGTTCCGGCCCGCCGGTTCCCACCGCGATTTCTGGCAACGGCCCGCCATAGCCAGCCAGGCAGGTCGTGCCGGTGAAAAGCCAGGCAAGCCACCGCATCTCATCACCCCCTCATCGCGCGCTGGCGCAGGAAATGATCGGCCAGCACCAGGTGCACCATGGCCTCCACCATCGGCACGGCGCGTGGCAGCACGCAGGCATCGTGGCGGCCGCGTGCGGAGAGCGTCGTGTCCTCGCCGGTGTTGGTCACAGTCTTCTGCTCGCGCAGCACGGTGGCCGTAGGCTTGAAGGCCACGCGGAAGACGATCTCTTCGCCGTTGCTGATGCCGCCCTGGATGCCGCCGCTGCGGTTGGTGCGGGTGCGCACTTTGTCACCGTCCATGTAAAATTCGTCGTTGTGCTCCAGGCCCGTCATCGTCGTGCCGCCAAAGCCGCTGCCGATTTCAAATCCCTTGGTCGCAGGCAGGCTCATCATCGCCTTGGCCAGATCCGCCTCCAGCTTGTCAAAAACCGGTTCACCCAAACCCGTCGGCACGCCGCGCACGACGCACTCAATGATGCCGCCCACGCTGTTGCCTTCGCTGCGGATTTTCTCAATGAGCTCAATCATCTGCTCCGCCGCCACGGGATCGCAGGTGCGGACGATGTTGGATTCGATCACCGCTGGAGTGAGCTCCGCACCCACAGGCACTTTCGCCTCGATGTGCTGCACGGTCTTCACGTAGGCGAGGCATTCGTAACCCGTGAGTGAATGCTGCAGCACCTTGCGCGCAATGGCACCGGCAGCCACGCGGCCGATCGTTTCGCGTGCGCTGGAACGCCCGCCGCCGGACACGGCGCGGATGCCGTACTTGGCATCGTAGGTGTAATCAGCGTGGCTGGGGCGGTAGGCCTGCTGCATCTCCGTGTAGGCCGAAGGGCGCTGATCCGTGTTGCGCACCAGAATGCCGATGGGCGTGCCGAGCGTGAGGCCATCCAGCACGCCGGAGAGAATCTCCGCCTTGTCGTCCTCTTTGCGTGGCGTGACGATCTTGCTCTGGCCGGGGCGGCGGCGGTCGAGTTCCGCCTGGATGTCCTCCACGGTCAGGGGGATGCGTGGCGGGCAGCCGTCGATGACGACGCCGACGCCGATGCCATGGGATTCGCCC
>JAPLUN010000184.1 GCA_026397715.1 Verrucomicrobiota bacterium | reverse complement strand
GATCCGATCGGTGCCGGCGATGCCTTCGATGCGGGATTCCTCAGCGCTTTCCTCGATGGCTTTCCGACAACGGCCGCCCTGCAACGCGGACACTCCTGCGCGGCGGCGGTGTGCCGGACCCTCGGTGACTGGGAAGGCTTCCCCCGACGCCGTGAACTCGATCGTCAACCCGGTGACGCTAGCCGTTGACCTTGCTGATCCGACCGCAGGCCCACCCTCAAAGGATGTCATGACCGATCCTGCCCTTGCCCGCTTGGCCCAGGTACATGCCCCGATCGTCGTCGGCGTGCCGCCGACCAACGCCATCCGCGACCTCATGCGCCTGCCAGATGGCGAACTGCGTCACTATGGCTTCAGCGGTGATTTCCGTGTCGGCGACATCCGCACCATCTACTAACCAGAGCCATATAAGTCGTAATTTTTTGTCAGTAGACTCGTCTACTCATTCATGCGTCACACCGACACCCGTCGTCTGAGCCAGAAGACCCAGGATGAACTCCGTCAGCGTGGCGTTGAGATGGTGCGAGGTGGCATGCGCCAAGCAGCAGTCGCGAGGGCTTTGCAGGTGCGGCCTGCGACGGTCTGCCTGTGGATGAAGATGTCTCGCAGTGGTGGCCCGACTCCTTGCACGTCACGTCCGCGCGGCGCCCGCGTGTCTGTTCGCAAGGCCTTGAAACCTTGGCAAGAAGCGGCCATCTGCCGCACGGTTATGGGTAAGGAGCCGCGGCAGTTGCGGTTGCCGTTCGCGCTGTGGACCCGTGACAGCGTTGCTGAATTGATTCGGCAACGCTACGGGATCAGCGTCTCACGCTGGGCGGTAGGGAAGTATCTCCGTCGCTGGGGATTCACTCCGCAGGTACCGGCGAAACGTGCCTTCCAGCGCGATCCTGAGCAAGGGCGCATCTGGCGTGAGGTGGTCTTTCCGGTGATCAAAGCGCAGGCAAAGGCTGAAAAAGCAGAGATTTGGTTTCAGGACGAGACCGGCATCCGCTCGGATGACCAGATCGGGCGTACCTACGGTAAGCGTGGCCAGACTCCCACTGTCCAGGTGAGCGGACGACGGTTTTCCTGCAACGTCATCTCTGCGATCACTGCCCGAGGTCAGCTCGCATTTACCGTGGTGAAAGAAAACCTGCGCGTGCCATTGTTCATCCACTTCCTGAGGCGACTCATTGAGCATGCTGGCCGCAAAGTCTACCTGGTCCTCGATGGTCATCCAGTTCACCGAGCCAAGCAGGTCCGTCTGTGGGCCAATGAGCACGCCGACAGGATCCAGCTCATCTTTCTGCCGCCGTATAGTCCCGAACTCAATCCAGATGAATTGCTCAATCATGATCTCAAGGCCAATACCGTACGCCGACGGCCGCCAGCTCACCAGAACGAGATGATCGCCCAGGCCAGGGCTCATTTACGCAAGAGGCAGCGCCAGCCTCACAAGGTCGCTGCACTCTTCAGGGAAAAGCATGTGGCTTATGCTGCAGCTTGAACGTTACGACTTATATAGCCCTGGTTAGTAACACTACGTCGTGCTCCCTCGCTGCGCTCAGTCCGCCGCGACTAGGTGTTACGGCAGTTATTTTGGGTCCAGT
>JAPLUN010000610.1 GCA_026397715.1 Verrucomicrobiota bacterium | reverse complement strand
TGCGTCATAATTCTTGCGCGGGCATTGCAGCACTCCATTACTGAGTTGGGTCACTTTTTTAACTATTTGGATGAAATCGCTTTTTCTTCTGCTGGCAGCTGGCTGCCTCCTGCTCTCCGGTTGCGCGGGCTACACCTTGGGCGCTCACAAGCCTGCCCACTTGAGCCACGTCACCAAGCTCGCGGTGCCCACGTTTGAAAATCTCACGCTGGAGCCCCGACTGGCTTCGCTGGTGACGAACGCGGTCATTAAACAGCTGCAAAACCACGGCTCGTATCAGATCGTGGCCAAAAGCGAAGCTGAAGCGGTGCTGCAGGGAAAAGTTTCGAACATCAACCGCACCCAGTTCCGTTCTGACCTGAACAACGTGCTGCGCAGCTCGCAGATCATGGCCAATTTGACCTGTCTGTTTACCATCACGGACACCGCCTCTGGCAAGGTGCTCCATACTGGCAATGCCACCGCTGATTCTTACATCATCCTTGAGGCGAATCTCCAGCTCTCGGAAACCCAGCTCTTAGAGGACGCAGCCCAGCGTCTGGCCAACAATCTTTCGGATCAGGTTTCCGAAGGCTGGTAATCATCTGTCCGCACCATGTCGTCGGATCCGGATTCAGCCGCTGAACAGTTAGACGGTGCAGAAGATGAGTTGCTTGAGCCTGTGGTCGCCACGGGGCGTTTGACCCCGGGCCTGCATCTGGTGGCAACGCCCATCGGCAACATGCGTGACATCACCCTGCGCGCGATCGATACTCTGCGGATCGCCGATTTGGTGGCTTGCGAGGATACTCGCCATTCCGGCATGCTGCTGAAGCATCATGGCATCAGCGCACGGCTCATCAGCCTCAATGAGCACAATGAAGCGCATCGCATTCCCCAGTTGCTGGAGCACATCCGGCAGGGGGGCAGTGTGGCGCTGATTTCGGATGCGGGCATGCCCACGGTTTCTGATCCCGGGCAGCGCCTCGTCGGGGCTGTGGTCGGTGCTGGTCTGCATGTGGAGAGCATCCCCGGTCCCAGCGCCGTCCTCACGGCACTGGCGGCGTCAGGCCTGCCCACCACGCCGTTTTATTTTGGGGGATTTCTTCCTCACAAAAAAGGGGCGCGCACCACCATGCTGACCGCCGCCTTGCAGCGTGACTGCACCAGTATTTTCTTCGAAAGTCCCTACCGTCTGGTCGATACGCTGGCGATCCTGGCGGAGGCTGCACCGGACCATCGGGTGGTCGTGGCACGGGAGTTGACGAAAAAGTTTGAGGAATTCAAACGTGGCCCGGCAAGCATCCTGCTATCTTATTACCAAACCAAAACGCCTAAAGGAGAAATCACTCTCCTCATCGCGCCGGTCGATCCCCCCAAGTGGTTGACCTGGTAACTCATTCTCAACACTGCCTACCCCATGGAAGCCCTCGCCAACTGCGCCGTCCTCAACACTACCGACAGCCTTAAACTTTCGATCACCAATCACCTGCGCTTCACCCTGGGGGCCTACATTGAAACAGCCAGTGAGAATGACTGGTACGTCGCCACATCGCTCGCGGTGAGGGATCGCGTCATGGAGCGTGCCACTCAGTCACGCCGTCAGCATCGTTCACAGGGCGTGAGGCGCGTACATTACCTCTCGCTCGAATACCTCATGGGCCGCCTGCTTGAGAACAATCTGCGCAATGCCGGCATCTACGATGCCACCAAAGTGGCGCTGTCTGAAATGGGCAAAGATCTCGACGCCTTGGTGCAAAAGGAGCCCGACATGGGCCTTGGCAATGGCGGCCTGGGTCGTCTCGCCGCCTGCTTCATGGATTCGCTCAGCACCATGGATCTGCCCGCCATCGGTTATGGCATTCACTACGAGTTTGGTTTGTTCCGCCAGGAGTTCGTCAACGGCAAGCAGGTCGAGCATCCTGACGCTTGGATGCGTGATGGCAGCCCGTGGAAGATTGCGCGCCCCTCCTATCGCCAGGCAGTCAAGCTCTACGGTCAGGTCATCCAGAAATTCGACGATTTTGGCCGCCCTCATAATGAGTGGATCGAC
>JAPLUN010000117.1 GCA_026397715.1 Verrucomicrobiota bacterium | reverse complement strand
TCGCGCGCGGCCTTGTTGGTAAAGGTCAGCAGCAAGATCGATTCCGGCTGGATCCCATTGTCCAGCAGCCATGCGACTCGATAAGTCAGTGTGCGCGTCTTGCCGCTGCCTGCCCCAGCAATGACCAGCGCCTGCCCCGGTGGACTAGTGACCGCCTCATACTGCTGCTCGTTGAGCTCCGCCTTGTAGTCAATGCGGTTGCTAGGTTCGTGCGTGCTGTGCAGCGTGTAGTTGCGGGCCATCGTGGAAGTAGAAGGGGGTGCTCAAGGAGTCAAGATCACTCAACCTGGACCTCCTCTCACTTCGGCACCTGAATCAACCCCGCTCCCACCGCCGTGGCGGGGGCTTGCAGCGGCTCTGCCGTCCGGGTGAGCAGCGGAATGATGTTGGGACCGTAGTAGCCGCGACCCAGCAGGTAGGCGACCACACCGCTGGTGATCGCGGTGGCCTGCGAGGTCCCGCTGCCGATGACAAATCGATTGTCTGCATAGCCAGAAACGATGCCGACACCAGGAGCCACAAGGGTGAGCCCTGCGCCTGAATTGGAGAAATACGCCTGCGTGCCATTCGCATCCACGGCACCCACGCTAAGCACACCGGAAATGCCGGCCGGCATGGAGAGGGAAGTGAGCTGCTCATTGCCTGCCGCGGCGACGATCACGACATTGCGGCTTTGCGCATAGCGCACCGCTTCATCCAGCACAGGGGAGTCGCCATTGGCACCGAGGCTGATGTTGATCACACGCGCACCCAGATCAGTAGCTTTGATGATGGCGGATGAAACCAGCGCGGTATTGCTCTCGCCGTTCGTGTCAGCCACCCGGATGTCTAGCAGTTTGACCGCCGGAGAGACGCCGCCGACGTTTGGGTCATTCCCTGCGATGAGCGAGGCCATCGCGGTTCCGTGTCCATTAAAGGCGCTGCCGTCGTTGATGAGGTCGTAGTGGGTGATCTTCGCATTCGCGAGTGAGGGGTGGCTGGTGATGCCGGAATCGATGACGGCGACGGTGACTCCCTGGCCCCATGCGGAACGATCGCCACTGGCACCAATGACATCCAATCCCTGGCTGCGAAATGGAGCCTTCCCACCCGGATTCGATGTGTCGGATTCCGCAATGGGAGGCGGCAAACCGGGGATGCGGGTGATGAGATTCGGGCCGACGTGGGTGTAGTCCTCGGCATGCGCATTGAGATCCCGTTCCAGCGCGGTTGTGTCCCGAAAACGGACACGGGCGGTGCGCAGTGTGATGTCGTAACCGATCAGTTCGAGTCCGAGGGATGCGGCACGGTCCCTAAAGGCGGCCAGGGCCTCGGGGGTGCGGAAGGTGAGGAGCGCTTCGTTCGGCATGGAGCCGGGCACGTTGAGCGTGGAGATGGTGGGCGAGGCCGCTGGATGGGAGGGGGCAGGGGTGGCCTCTACGGGTGTTTGTGGCATCGTAGTGACTGCGGGTGGACTGCTGGAATTCAGGCTGCGTTTTGCCGATGTCACACCTGCTTTGAAGGAGGGCTCGACGTTCGAAACCCAAAACAGCCACAGCATCGAGCCTGCCATGATCAGCACGGCGGTGGCGAAAAACAGGACTGGCAGGCGGTTTGGGCGCATGAACGGGAAAAGTCTCGCACATCGGCGCACTGGCGCGAGTTCTGCTTTTGCAGAAATGCGCGGCACTTTTCCGAACAACAACCTTGTTGTGACTCCACGCACTCCCTAACTTAACCACCATGTCGCAAAAGAAAGAAGCCTGGGGATCACGTCTTGGAGTCATCATGGCCGTCGCGGGCAGCGCGGTGGGCCTGGGGAATTTCCTCCGCTTTCCCGGCCTTGCGGCACAGTATGGCGGCGGCGCCTTCATGCTTGCCTATGCGATCTCGTTTTTGATCATCGGCCTGCCGATCGGCTGGGCGGAATGGGCGATGGGGCGCTATGCGGGCAGCAAGGGGTACAATTCCGCACCTGGGGCCTTCGCGGCGATCTTGAACAAGCGCTGGGCCAAGTATATCGGCATCATCGGGGTG
>JAPLUN010000031.1 GCA_026397715.1 Verrucomicrobiota bacterium | reverse complement strand
GTGCCTGTTTCCAGGTGAGGAGTGGTATAGGCAACAACTGCGGCAGATGAGGTTGTGGCATGCAAAGCCAGGACAGCAAGTCCCAGCGTGGCGTTGAAGATTCGGAGGAGTGGGGGGAGTAATCTCATGACTACCCATCATTGGGCCAGACGCTGTGTTCCGGCAAAACAGGCTGGGAAACGTTTTTGGCACGCCATAAAGAACTAAGCCGGATGACTATTTCATGGGCACAGCGGTGACCAGGTTCGTCTCTGCCTGTTGCTGCGTTTAGCTCAGATGGCCATGGTGAGGCTTGCCATCCAGTCTTCGGTCACGTAAAACCAGCGGCATTATCCGCATGGTCACGATCACAATCCAGGAACTCACCAAACGATTCAGCGGCAGTGTTGTGCTGAGCAGCGTGAACCTGCAGATCGAATCCGGAGAATTGTTCTTCCTGCTGGGCCCCAGCGGCTGCGGCAAGACCACCCTGCTCCGCCACATCGCCGGATTTTACACGCCGGATGCCGGCAAGATCTGGTTTGATGACGAGGACGTGACGCGCCTGCCTGCCCACAAGCGCGGCACGGGCATGATGTTTCAAAGCTACGCACTCTGGCCGCACCTGAACGTGGCGCAAAACGTCGCCTTCGGGCTGGAAGAGCGCAAGCGCCCGCGCCGTGAGATCGAGCACCGGGTGTCTGAAGCGCTGGAGCAGGTGAAACTGGACGGCCTCGGCTCTCGCAAAATCCAGCAACTCTCCGGCGGGCAGCAGCAACGCGTGGCATTGGCGCGCGCGCTGGTGATCCGCCCCAAGTGCCTGCTGCTGGATGAACCACTCTCTAACCTCGATGCCAAGCTGCGCCTGGAAATGCGCACGGAGATTCGCCAGATCGTCAAGCAGCACGGACTTACGGCCATCTACGTCACTCATGACCGCAATGAAGCCCTGAGCATGGCCGACCGCATGGCGATCATGGACGCCGGAAAGCTCATCCAGGTGGGTGCGGCTCCTGAGATCTACCTCAATCCCGCGACCCGCATGGTGGCCGAGTTCATCGGCGAAACGAACTTCGTCGAAGGCCGCACCTTGCGCGAAAGCAGCCGCGCAGGATTTTACGATGTGGAAACTCCCTTCGGTGTCCTGCGTGGTCGCACCGACGCCACCTGGCAGCCTGCCAGCGGCCAGCCCGTGATGATGAGCGTCCGGCCTGAGGCGCTCACCTTTGGCAGTGTGCTCGATTCCCCCAACCGATTCGCCGGCCGCATCATCGACACGACCTATCTGGGTGCAACGGTGCAGTACCTCGTCCAAGTGACAGGCGGCCCCTTGCTGAAAGTCTGCGAGACCAACCCGCAGGACCTTCGCCTGCCCGGCGAGGACGAAGTCCGTGTGATGGCCGCGATGGGTGATGTCGTGATTCTGCGCAAATGAACGAGCGCCTCACAACTCTGCTGGCACACCCACGCACCCAAGCCGTGCTCGTATGGGCTCATGTATGGCGGAAGGAACTCACAGTCTTTTTCCTCATGCTGGCCACGCTGGCGGTGCCTTTTTTGCTGAAGCCCACGCAGAGCACCGCCCCCGCGCACTACGACCGGCGGCTGGTCATCATCTCCCCGCACCATGACCGCATCCGCGAGGAGTTTGGGCATGCGTTTGCCAAGTATTGGAAAGCCAGGAAAGGAGAAACGGTCTTCATCGACTGGCGCGTACCCGGCGGCACTTCGGAGATCGCCCTGCTGATCAAGTCCGAAGCCACAGCGGCGTTTCAAAACTACTGGCAGTCCAAGCTGCATCAGACCTGGTCTCCCGCCGTGGCGCAGTCCTGCCTGAATCCCAAGGCCGCACCCGAAGATGCCGCACGCAAAGCCTACCTCGCCTCAAACATTGGCACCGGCATCGATGTTTTCTTTGGCGGTGGTGCTTATGACTTCGAGCAGCAGGCCAAGGCGGGAACGCTGGTGGCGGGTGACGCTGAAAAAACTGGCCTCAGCGGTCTCGCGAAAAAGCATCCCGAGTGGTTCAGCGATGCCGGCATTCCTGAGAAACTCAGCGGCGAGCCCTTCTGCGATCCGCAATTCCGCTGGTGCGGCACCTGCCTTTCCAGCAGCGGCATGGTCTTCAACCGTGATGTGCTGCGCCGCATCGGCATCGCCACGGATCCCGTGGCCTGGGACAACCTCGCCGATCCGCGCTACTACGGCCAGATCGCCCTGAGCGATCCCGGCAAAAGCGGCTCGGTGACCAAGGCGCTGGAGATGCTCATCCAGCAGCAGATGCAGATCGCGTATGATCGCCTCAAAGCTGTACCGAAGTCGAAGCTCAGCCCGGATCAAATCGAAGCGCAAGCCGTGGCGGAAGGCTGGAATGAAGGCCTGCGCCTGATCCTGCGCATCAGCGCCAACGCGCGCTACTTCACCGACTTCTCCACCAAGATCCCGCTCGAAGTCGCCAAGGGCGATGCCGCTGCGGGCATGTGCATCGACTTCTACGGCCGCTCTGCGGAAGAGGACGTGCGCAAGGCCGATGGCACCTCACGCGTGGGCTTCATCGCGCCGCTGGGCGGCACCTCGGTCAGTGTGGATCCCATCGGCCTGCTGCGCGGTGCTCCTGAGCCGGAGTTGGCCACCGCTTTCATCGAGTTTGTGCTCGGAGATCAGGGGCAGAAGCTGTGGAGCTACCGCGTCGGTGAACCCGGCGGCCCGAAGGAGCACGCCCTGCGCCGCCTGCCCGTGCGGCATGATTTCTACACGCCGGACAACATCGCCCGCATGAGCGATGGGCGTGAGGCGCCCTTTGAAAAAGCCCAGGCCTTCACCTACCACCCGGCGCGCACCGCCGCAGCCTTCAATGCCATCCGTTTCATCGTGCGAGTGATCTGCGTGGACTCCCACAATGAACTCCATGCCGCATGGAAGACCATCATTGATCATGGCATGCCGGAGCGCGCCATCAAGGTGCTGGAAGACCTCACGCGAGTGAAGTACGAAGCCGCCACCGGCAACATCGCCAAGATTCTCGCCGCCCGTGACAAGGTGCAGGAAACCCGCCTCGCGCGTGAACTCGGAGACGTCTTTCGCAATCAATACATCAAGGCCGGACGCATGGCACAGAACGACGAGTAACTCTTCAACCTCATGTCGAAAACCCTCTCACTGCTGATCTTCCTGGGCATGACCGCGTTCTTCGCGTGTTTCTTTGCCTACCCGATCTGGGCGGCGCTGGAGGCGGCGTTTCGAGGGCCGGATCATCAGTTCACGCTGGAGTATGTGTCGGAGGTGTTTCTCAATGAACTGTATCGCGACGGGTTGTGGAATTCGTTCATCATCGCGGTGTGGACGACGCTGGGCTCACTGTGCCTGGCCCTGCCACTGGCGGTGTGCTACGTGCGCTTTGCCTTTCCTGGACGTGCACTGATGAACTCGCTGGTGCTCATGCCCATGATCCTGCCGCCGTTTGTGGGGGCCATCGGCATCAAGACGATGCTGGGTCAGGCGGGTGCGCTGAACGGCCTGCTCATCAATTTCGGTCTCATGGACGCCCTCCATCCGACGGACTGGCTCGGGCAGCATCGCATGCTGGGCATCATCGTGATGGAGGTGCTGCACCTGTATCCCATCATCTATCTCAATGCGGCGGCGGCGCTTTCGAACCTTGATCCCGCCCTCGAAGAAGCCGCGGCAAACATGGGTTGCAATGCCTGGAGCCGCTTCTGGCGCGTGACGCTGCCGCTCATCATGCCCGGTGTCTTCGCGGGCGGCACCATCGTGTTCGTGTGGTCCTTCACCGAGATGGGCGTGCCTCTGCTGTTTGACTACGATCGCGTCACAGCCGTGCAGATTTTCCGCAGCATCAATGACCTCAGCGGGAACCCCTTCCCCTACGCCTTGGTCGCAGTGATGCTGGTCTTCAGCACGCTGTTTTACCTGACGGGCAAGCTCTTCTTTGGCAGCGCGAATTCGGGTGGCGGCGGCCGTGCCACCACGGGGCGTGAAACCATCGCGCTGCCTGCGGGCCTCGGCTGGGTCTGCACCGCGTTCTTTGTCGGCGTCACCTTCCTCGCTGTGCTGCCGCATCTCGGCGTGGTGATGCTGTCATTTTCCAAAGACTGGTATGGCACCGTCATTCCGCACTCGCTGACGCTGGAGCATTACCGCGATGCGCTGGGGCATGAGCTCACGCTTTCCTCCATCACCAACAGCCTGAAATACTCCACGCTGGCGATGCTCGTGGCGCTCGTCCTCGGCATCGGCGTGGCCTACGTCTCCGTGCGCACCCGCATCTGGGGCCGCCAGCTTCTCGATGCCATGGCGATGCTGCCGCTCGCCGTGCCCGGCATCGTGATGGCCTTTGGTTATCTGGCCATGACGCGAGAGGGTCAGCTCTTCCACTGGCTGATGCTGGGTGAAGATCCGCTGCTGCTGCTCGTCATCGCGTATGCCGTACGCAGGCTGCCCTACGTGGTGCGGTCTGCTGCGGCGGGATTCCAGCAGGTCAGTCCCACGCTGGAAGAAGCCGCGCAGAATCTTGGCGCGCGCCCTGAAAAAGCCCTGTGGCGTATCACCCTTCCACTCGTTGCGCCGAATCTCGTTGCAGGTGCCCTGCTCGCCTTCTCATTTGCCATGCTGGAAGTGAGCGACTCGATGATCCTCGCACAACAGGCCGCCTACTTCCCCATCACCAAGGCGATCTACTCCCTCGTGCTCTCCCTCGGCAGCGGCCCGAATCTTGCCTCCGCCCTTGGTGTCTGGGCCATGATCTTCCTCGCCGTGACCATCCTCGGAGCTGGTGTGATCTTGGGGAAGAAACTCGGGGCGTTGTTTCGGGGATAAGTGAAATGCATCCATGAAGCCGAAGCGCTCCGCCAAAATCAAAACCTTCGAGCAAGCCTACGCCTTCGTCTTGAAAGCGAAGACCTGTCTCATCTTTGGCTCAAAAACCTCCGATCTCCCCAGCCTGTGGGATGTGGTGGACCTGCCCGGGAGACAGTCTGGGCAACCGGGATGGGGCGCCAAAGTGGAGGCGGTGTGGGGATGGAAAAATGAACTGCCGGCGCAGTTCCCCGATGAGATCTTCTACGGCAAGCTGCCCGGCGGACTCGCGATGCTGATGAGCATCGAGCATCTGCGAGACGTCCACTATCCGGCACATCATCGCCCGGTGTCCGCATGCAGCCCGCTGGCCCGCAGCGCCTTTGAGCTGATTCGCAGCGAACCCCACACCACAGCAGAATTGCGCAAGGCGTTGTCGCCTTCAGGTGCGATCAGCAAGAGCAAGGTGGACAGTGCTCTGGTGGAACTGCAGGTGACGCTGAACATCACACGCTCGAACGCACCGAAACTGAAGCGCGACACCTGGCTGCCTTTTGCGGAGCAGTATCCCGACATCGGAGGTGCGGCATGAACCGCACCGACCGCCTCGTCTCCATGGTGATGCTGCTGCAGTCACGCCGGGTCATCACCGCTGCGCAGCTGGCCGATCATTTCGAGATCACCGAGCGCACCGTGTATCGCGATCTCGCTGCACTTGGTGAAGGTGGCGTCCCCATCGTGGGTGAGCCGGGTGTGGGCTACAGTTTGATGAGCGGCTACTGCCTTCCGCCGGTGATGTTCTCGCCGGAGGAAGCCTTTGCCTTCGTCACCGGCGGGCTGCTGGTCGAACGCATGACGGATGCCTCCATGCGCGATGCCATCCGCTCCGCCATGGGCAAGGTAACGGCCGTCCTGCCACCTGGCCTGCAAGGCCGCGTGGACCGTCTGCGCAAAACCATGGTGATTGGAGGACGATCTCCGACCAAGGGCAGCGTGCCTTTGAGCACCGTCCAGCGGGCCATGGCGGAGGACTGTGTGCTGCGGCTCAACTACCTGGGCGCCGCACGTGGCGCGCCCACCGAGCGTCTGGTGGAGCCACGAGGGCTGGTCTTTTACCTCGACCATTGGCACCTCATCGCATGGTGCCGCCTGCGCAAAGACATGCGGGACTTTCGCGTGGATCGCATCGTCCGCTGCGAGACGCTGCCAGAGCCGATCCCACCGCACCCAGATTTCAATCTCAATCAGCACATCGCGAAGTGCATGCTGCCGGAGCGCAGCGAGTTCGCGGTCATCGAAGTCCCGGACAGACTCATCGAAAGTGTGCGTCGTTTCTGGGGGCCGACGATCTTCGAGGAAGAAACCACGGGCAAGCAAGTGCGTGTCCGCTTTGCCTTCAGACATGATGGACTCGACTACGTCGCCCGAAAACACTCCTGACATAAGGCTGTCAGGGGGCGGTGCGATGGATGGTTCGTGATCGCAAAAGATGGCGATCCGCATTCATAACCCACCGAAATACCACCCATGAGCCAAACCAACGAACCCACCGTCTCCTTCTCCCTCACCTGCAAAAGCGCTGCTGCTGCACTCGACTTCTACACACGGGCCTTCGGTGCCGTGGAGCTCTTCCGGCTCTCTCCGGCCCCCGGCGTGGTGCCGCATGCCGAGTTCATGATTGGGAACACCCACATCTACATTTCTGACGAGGCTCCCTGCGCCAGCGCCCACGCCATTGCAGAAGGTGGCCTGGCCCCCTGCGGCTTCACCATCCAGGTCGAAGACTGCGACAAAGCCTTTGAACGTGCCCTTGCGGCCGGTGGCTCCCCGCTGACTCCATCCCGAGATCAGTTCTGGGGCAAACGTACGGCGATGATCCGCGATCCCTTCGGCTACCGCTGGAGCTTCAGCCAGCACCTTGAAAATGTGCCGCCGGATGAACTGCTCAAGCGTGCGCAGGCCTTCATGAGTGAAGGAGCGAAGTAGAGCGGTTGAAACCGTCTCTGCCGGGTGAACGCCCCCGGCAGAGATGAGCACAGCCACCCCTTCTCCGGCAATGGGACAAGGGGCATTCTATGATTGCCAAGGCGGCATGATGGTTCCAGTCTTAGGAAATGAGCCATCTAGCACCTGGACGCACGCCCCACCATAAAGCGGGAATCATGGCTAAAGCAGGGTTGCTGCTTCTGCTGGTGGTGCTGACGGGTGCGCTGGTCTACCTCATCCTGGCCGGGAAGGCTGAACCCAAAAAGGAGGTCTCCACTGCACCCGTTGACAGGGCGGTCCATCTGACGCCGCACCATGAGGCCTATCTGCCGATCTGGGGGCGGGAAATCGCCCGCATGATCAGTGAAAATCGGGGGGAGGAGATTTCGCGGCTGCATGATTACGACGCCATCGTGGCGCTTACCGTGGAGGGAATCGATGACTGGGAAATGCGCCGCCTTGTGGAGCGCGCGACGAAGTCTGCGGTCACGGCCAAGGCCGGGGGCTTTCTCGCGAATGAGACAGGGCAGTCGGCCCACTTTCTTCGGGTTTGTACGCGTGCGGGATTTCCGGCGGTCACCCTGCGCATGAATTACGGGATCCAGCAGTTTGCGTATATGGACGTGCTTTTGCAACCGGCCGGAGAACACTTCAGGATTGTCGATCTCTATGACTACGTGAAAGGAACCCGCCGCACAGAGGATGTCCGCTACGCCATGGTCCCTCTGCTGATTTCGCAAAAGCCGCAGTCCGATTCCAAGTGGTTGGAAAAGTGGAACCTGGGAAAAAGTGAAGCCGAATACCTGGTCTCGCTGCTGAAGGCCAAAATCAAAGGAATGGATGAAGATGTGCTGACCGTGTGCGATCAGGCTCCGGAGTCCATGCAGAACAACAGGCAGGTTTTTTTCTCCCGTACCCAGGCGTTGCAACGCCTGTCGCTCTCCAATCCCAGATACGAGCAGCTCTACTTTGAGTCTCTGCAAAATCCACCTGCCATGCCGGACACCCCGCACGTTCTGGAGCTCCTTCTCGTGCCCAAGCTGCTGGCCGCCTCAGACTACCCGGGGGCGGATGCGGCCGTGCAAAAAGTCATGGCCGTGATCGGCGATGACGCGCAGCTTCTGGGCATGCTGGCGGAGATCAAATTGAAATGCAATGAGCTGGTGGCCGCCAAAGCCCTGCTGCAAAAGGCCGCTGAGCTGGAGCCCGATCTGCCTCTGCTGGAGGAGTTGAAGCGTGAGTTGAACTCTCCTCAATAGGCAAGGACTGTAAGCACCTCACATTCAGGGACTCCGGCCAAGCCGTGTTCCAAGTTATTCACAAGGACACTAATGTAACGTTAATAAGGTTTCCTTGACCTGCGTTCTCCCTCCCTGCAAGCTGCTGCAGCCATGAGACGCCCTTGGATCAAGATCGAAATCTGTACGCCGGACAAGCCGGAGATTTGCAGTTTGGCCACCCAGTTGCGTCTCGATGATGACGCGGTCGTAGGAAAGCTGGTGCGCTTGTGGTCTTGGGCGGAGCTGAACCGCATTGATCCTAACGATCTTGGCGTTACCAAAGAGTTCATCGACAAGATCGTGGGGCGCAAAGGTTTTGCCGCTGCCCTGGAGAAAACCGGCTGGCTCATGGAAACGAATGAGAAACTCTCTTTTCGTAACTTCAAACGCCACAACAGCCCCGTGGCCCAGAACAAAGCCCTGACTGCGAAACGGGTGGCGAGGCATAGATTGCGCAAGGCAGCCGTGACAGAAAAAGTGACGGACGGACCGTTAGCTCCAAAGCCTGTGAAGGCACCCAAGGTGAAGAAAAGCATTGCCTCATCCCATTCTGTTGAAGAAGTAATTAAACCACATTCTTCTTTGATTACCAATGAGGAAATAGTAGCCACTATTGAGCCAACGATCGTGGAAAATGTCACGGTA
The DNA here is from genome assembly GCA_026397715.1 of Verrucomicrobiota bacterium. Classification (GTDB taxonomy): domain Bacteria; phylum Verrucomicrobiota; class Verrucomicrobiia; order Verrucomicrobiales; family Verrucomicrobiaceae; genus Prosthecobacter. Next base: position 35,361 of record JAPLUN010000031.1, on the reverse strand, counting down.
CCTACTGAGGTTGTTGTTGAGTCTCAGAGCGTGTTGGAAGAGCCCCTGATCTCAACGTCTGATGCTCCTGAAGAGGTGGCTGAGGCTGCGCCTGAAGTGCTCCCTGAAGTCCCTCTTGAGGAGATTGCAGATGTGGCTCCTGAAGTGCCCAGGGAGGAAGTTGCAGTCGCTGCACCTGAGGCACCCACGGAAGAGGTCGCCATTGTGGTGCCCGCAGAAAACGCCGCTGTCGCTGCTCCTGTTGAAGAGCCTGCACCGCGCAAAAAACGTGGCAAGGCGGCTGAGATCGATGATCAGCCCATGCTGTTCTAACCCTTCTTTTCGTAGCCTCATTGGCGTTTCATTTGAAACGCTCAGTTCGTTTCTTCAAGCAGTGCACTTTCATGGCTTGGAGACAGCATGGCTCAACTAAGATCATATAAATATTCAGTGATAAATAATTATTAATCATTGTTAAATAGTTATTTACACAGCGTTTCAAGCCAGTGGCTCCACTCCCCCACGCAGCATGGAAGATGGCTTACGTTGAGGCACGGGCACCATCCGAATTTGCGGCCGTTTTTTCGCGCCAGCGGTACCGCTCCGCCCATGGGTTCGCCTTTCGCTCAACAACGTCGGCGATGATCTCACCCAAGACGGGGGTGAACTTGAAGGCGTGGCCGGAATCTCCGGCGGCGATGATGAGGCCGGGGTGCGCGGGGTCGTGGTCGATCCAGAAGGCTCCGTCAAAAGTGTCGCAGTAAAGGCAGACGCGGGTGGAGTGCAGCGGGGCATCGGCCAGGGTGGGAAAGGTTTCGCGGAGGAAGGCACGGTAGCGCACCTCCTCCCCTGCCGGTAGAGTTCGAGGATCTGAGGCATTCACCCGGCGGCCGGGGCCGTGGTTGGCCACTTTGACGAGTCCGGCGGCATTGGCGGGAAAGCCATACCAGCCAGTCCGGCCGATGTCGGCGCCCCAGACCGGAAACTGCGGCGGCGTGAATGGGAGCGGGTCCTGCGGTTGGAAGTGGAAGACCGTCTGAGCGGTGGCCCACATCACATCCTGCAGATGAGGCAGCAGCGTGGGCGTCCAGGCACCGGCAGCCACGAGCACCGCATCGGCCTGCCAGCTTTGTCCGTTCGACGAAGCAATGCCTGTGCAGCATGCGCCCTCAACGATCGGGCGCGGCTGGGGCACATTCTCAATGACGATGATTCCCGCCGCACGTGCATCCGCAGCCAGGCGGGCGATGACACGCCCGCTTTCCACCCACCCACCGATGGGATTGAAGTAGCCGTCTTTGTAAACGGTGTGATTCCACGCTGGGTGCTTCTCCTTCAGGACCTCATCCGAAGTAGGGCGCAGGCGGTGACCACGCTGCGTGAGGAAGGCATGGCTGTCATGCTCGAAGCCATTCATTTGTAGTGGATAACGCGACATGATGAGAAAGCCGACTTCATGGTACAGCTCTTCACCCCAGCGAGCATTCCATTCGCGCCAGCGCTGAATGCTGCACTCACCCATGGCGGTATGCTGTTCATCCTGAGCGTAATCCATGCGCACCACCTTGCTAATGTCCGTGGATGCGGCGTCGGGATACGGCAGCGGACCTTGATCAATCAGAGTGACCTGCCAGCCGCGTGCACGCAGTTCGAGGGCGGCGGTGAGGCCAAAGCAGCCACCACCGAGAATGAGCAGACTTGAAGATTTGGAAACATTCATGTTCATTTAGAAGATGCTAAAGCGTAAACTGAGCATCCCCCCACTTTTGCATGTCTTTCTGTGAAAATTTGGATGTCAAAATCTGGCTGACCTTCGCCCAGGTACTCTTGTCGCCCAGTGTTGAAGCAGCCGAAAGGAAGAGTGATTCCAACTTGGTTTCACTACCCGGTCTGACGGGTGAAAAAACGCCGCCCAAAGCGTCAGCTTTCACCCGAGGGCTCGAGGCGCTCGAAGCCAAGAATTACCCGCTTGCGCTGACGGAGTTTGAAAATGCCCTCGCAGGCTCCCGGATCGACACCACCCCCCAAAGCTGGCTGACCACCCAATACCAAGTCTGCAACACGCTGAACTTGCTGGGCAAGCGAGCCGAAGCCATCAATCGGGCGCGCCAGATCGTCGATGCCTGTGAAAACTCTCTCGGTGCCGAAGATCCCATCACCAGCGAAGCCCTGTCCCACCTGGCCTTTCTACTCAAGAACAACGGACGCCTTGCCGAGGCTGAGCCGGTGTATGCCCGGAATCTGGCCGGGCTGGTGGACAAGCATGGAGAGGACAGCTTTTTCGCGGCCAGCGCCCGCACGCGGCTTGCCGATCTTCTGATGCAAATGGGCCGCATGGATGAAGCTGAAAATCACCATCGCAAAGCACTCTCTGCGGCGCAGACCGCCCTGGGACAGGAACACGCGGACAACTGCTACTTTCTCACGCATCTGGCCTACTGCCTACATGTGGGGCGGAAAAAAACAGAGGCCACCAAACTCATGAACAAAGCCTTCAGCATCGTCGTGGACACTGACGTGATCAGTCTCACGCATGCGGGCTCCCTCCTGCGCAGGCAGGCGGAGTTTTTCCGTGACAACAAGCAGCTCGACAAGGCACGCATGACCGGGCTTCTGTGCCTGCAACGGTTGGCCGCACGCCAAGAAACCAACCGGGGCCGTTTCTTTTACTATGACCGGGTCAAGGAGCTCTACCATTCCATTCTGCTCGCGGATGGACTGAAACCTCACGAGATCAAGACCCACCTGGCTGAAGTGGAAACCCAGGCACGCGAAGACCGCTGACCGCCGTTATTCGTGCTGGATGGTTTCAAACACCGCGCCGCCGAGCAGACGGTCCCCGTCATACAAGGCACAGATTTGCCCTGGCGTGAGGGCGCGCTGCGGCTCCGAGTATTCGAGTTCCGCGCGGCCATCGCCTAGCGGTCGAAAGACGGCATTGCCTGCCGGGCAGCGGTACCGCGGCTGGGCCTGCAGCAGGCGCTCATCCTGCAAAGGGGTGCCGGTGCTTGAAATGGAATGCAGCGTGGCCTTGCGTGCCCAGAGCAGCGGCGTGTCCGAGTTCTCAATGGCAACGACGAGTTCGTTGGTCTGCGGCCGCTTGGCCACCACGACGTAGGCCTGCTTGTGGATGGGGCTGGCCACGCCGTGGCCCTTGCGCTGGCCCAGAGTATAGAGGTGCAGACCGCGATGCTCGCCGAGCACCTTCCCCTCCAGATTCACGATGGGGCCGGGCTGGTCCGGCACAAAGGTGCGCAGGAAATCCTCCATCTTCACCTGCCCGATGAAGCAGATGCCCTGGCTGTCTTTCTTCTCCGCCGTCTTGAGTCCAAACTCACGTGCGCGCTCACGCAGCTCCGGCTTGAGCAGATGACCAATGGGAAACTGCGCGATGCGCACCTGATGCGGCTGCATCATAGCGAGGAAGTAGGTCTGGTCCTTGTTCGGGTCTGCGCCACGTAGAATATGCTCGTCCACCTTGCGCGCATAATGCCCTGTGGCGATGGCCTCAAAGCCATGCTCCTGCGCCCAGTCCCAAAGGACGCCGAATTTCATCTCGCGGTTGCACATCACATCCGGATTTGGCGTGATGCCGGCCTGGTAGCCTTCGATCAGGTACTTCACCACCTTTTCGCGGTATTCCGTCATGAGATTGACCACACGAAACGGGATGCCCAGCTGCTTGGCCACGGCCTCTGCATCAGTGATGTCCTCCTCCCACGGGCAATGGCCGATGATGTTCTCCTCGTTGATCCAGTTCTTCATGTACACGCCGGACACGTCATGCCCGGCGCGCACGAGCTCGGCGGCGGCCACGCTGCTGTCCACGCCACCGGACATGGCCATGAGAATTTTCGATGGGGAAGTTGGTTTCAAGATGAAGATGCTGAAGAGCTTTAGCTCGTTCTGGAAAACTCCTCAAGCAGCCAGAATCCAGAACGAATTAAAGCACGTGAGTACTTTACGTTGCGCATGCCCCCGACTGCGGAAGAATTCACCGCATGACCGCTGAAGAGAAAGACGAGCTTTTTTATCGCGACACCGAAAGCATTGCGTTTCCACAACTGGATGACCATCAGCTTGCGCAACTGGAGGCGCTGGGAGTTCGGCAAACCATCCGCGCGGGAGAGATCATCGTCAAAGCCGGGCAGCGGGAGTTCCCGATGGCGCTGGTAATCAGTGGCGAGCTGGAGGTGTATGAGAATCGCGATGGCGTTGAGCAAATCCTCGCGAACCCGAAGCCGCGTGATTTCCTCGGCGAGGTGTCTATGCTTACCGGAACCTCGGCGCTCGCCAGCTACCGGGGAAAAGCAGAGGAGTCCGAGGTTCTTCTCATTCCTGCAGCCAAGCTCAGATGGGCGCTGGCTGAGCTGCCGGGCGTGGGTGAGCCGCTGGTGCAGGCCTTCATGATGCGGCGCGAGCGCCTGATGCGGGACAAGGAATTCGCGGGCCTTCGCATTCTCGCCAGCCCCCGCTGCAGCCTGGGACATCGCATCGACGATTTCCTCGATAAGAATCATGTCATGCACCGCCTGATCGATGCCACTTGCGCCGAAGGTCTGGCCATCTGTGAACTGCGCGGACTCACACCTTCCGACCTCCCGGTGCTGATTGCCAGCGATGGCACCGTCACGCCTGATCCCACCATTCTGGATGTGGCTCGCGTGGCCGGACTGCTGCGCCCACTTTCGACCGAGCAGGACCCTGAGTTGCTGTGCTATCTGGCCATCGTCGGCGCTGGCCCCGCCGGGCTGGCGGCGGCGGTGAATGGCGCTTCGGAGGGACTCGAAACGGTAGTGCTTGAAAGCTTCGCGCCGGGAGGCCAGGCAGGATCGTCTTCATTGATCGAAAACTTCTTCAGCTACCCCACCGGAATCAGCGGTGGCGCGCTCACCAGCCGCGCCCAGCTTCAGGCACATCGCTTTGGCGCGAAGTTCTCCACCCCATCCCGCGCACTGACGCTCTCGTTTGCGGAGGGTAAATATGGCGCGGAGTTGCGGATCGAAGGCAGTGTCACTGTTCTGCGGTCGAAATGCGTGATCCTTTCCACTGGTGCTCAGTACAACCTGATCGATGCCGAGGGCCGCGAGAAATTCGAAAGCATGGGCGTGTATTACGCCGCGACGAAGATGGAATCCAAGTTCTGCAAGGACAACACCATCATCGTCGTCGGTGCCGGCAACTCCGCCGGTCAGGCTGCGATGTTCATGTCTGAAGTGGCCAAAAAGGTCATCATGGTGATCCGCGGTGGCGACCTCACCAAGAGCATGTCCAGCTATCTTTCCAACCGGGTGACCACGAGGCCCAACATCGAGATCCTTTATCATACCCAGGTGCAGAAGATGATGGGAGATGAGCGGCTGAAGTCGGTCGAAATCCTCAACTCCAAGACCGGTGATGTCCGCACCGTGGAAACAGCGGCGGTGTTTTCCATGATCGGCGCCAGACCCTGCACCGAATGGCTGCCGCCCGAGATCCTGCGCGATGAGAAAGGTTTCATCAAAACCGGACAGGCCGTGGCCGATGCTCCGGCATGGAAAAACGCGGGTCGCAAGCCCTATCCCTTTGAGACCAGCCGTCCCGGTGTTTTTGCCGCAGGCGATTTGCGCTCGGGTTCCGTCAAACGTTGCAGCGCCGCCGTCGGTGAAGGCAGCATGGCCATTGAAAACGTTCATCAAGTACTGGGGACTTATAGCTGAGATAGCTTTGGATCTCGCCAAAGCTGTGGACGACTTCAGCCATCAGCATCAAATCTCGCCCCATGAAATCTGCCTCTCTTTCTCTCCTGTCGTGTGTGTTAGCCCTGCTGCTGTCCGCCTGTTCTTCCCCCAAGCCCCTACCCGTGCTGATGGTCGAACGGCTGAACTGGATGGATGAAGTGGCTTTGGCCAAGCAGGTGAAGTCATTGCCCATCACAGACCCGGTGCGCGAAGCGGAACTGCTGCGCACGATGACGCAGCGCGGTGTCGCTGCCGGTTTGAAGGAAGAGAACGTGCGGCGCTTTTTCACCGGGCAGATGCAGGCGGCTAAAGTGGTGCAGGAGGAGTGGCTATTGCAGCATCCTAAAGGGGTCACCTCCTATGTCATGGTGCCCGACCTCAAGCTGACCGTGCGTCCGGCTTTGGATGCGATCGGGCAGAAGATGATCGCCAGCCTCGCCACACCACGCAGTCCCGCAGCAGCCGCCGCAGTTCTTGTGGAGGCTGGTCAGCGCCTTGCCCGTGCAGGTTTCTCGAAGGCGGCCAGTCAACCAGCCTTGGAAGGCCTGCAGGCCGGACTCGCTCCCTGAACTTCTCATCAATTCCCGGACGAACCCCGGCTTGATCTTTGCCACCGCCGCATTCAGATGAGGGATGGAAAAGATACAGAAAGTTCCCACGGGCGAGTTCCACTCCGGCTACGGCTGCATCATCATGAGTGCGGTGGTCGGAGTCTTCGTCTTCATCATCTGGTGGGGCTATTACACGCTGACCACGATGGATGCGGCCATCGCTGCGATCACCCAGTCGGCTCCTGCCAAACTGCCTGACGTGGCGGCAGTGCCAGACCTGGAGAAAAAGCTCACCGACTTTGCAGCCTTAGCGAACGCAGGCAAACCTGCCACGATGAAGCTTAGCGTGGCGGACCTCAACTCCATGCTCACGCTGGCTCCAGATGGCGGCAGCGGCAGCTACAAAGACATGATTCGGGTCAAGTCGCTGGATGCGGCCAAGCAGACCCTCATCACCGATGTCAGCCTGCCGATGAATAAAAAATTCTGGGAGGACTCCAAGCGTTACCTCGTCGGCGAAGTGGACTACACCCTGGAAATGACAGAGCTGGGACCGGATGCCAAAGTCAGTGCCGTGCGGGTGCCGGGCAAGACGATACCGGAGGAAATGGTCAAAGGCATGGCGATGTATGGCGTGATGGGCCCCTATCAGAATGACAAGACGCTGGGACCGGTGCTGAAGGCGATCAAAAAGTACCAGGTGGAGGCAGACGGAGTGGTGCTTTCCACAGAGAAGTGATTTTGCATTCCCTGACCATGAATCTCCCCCAGCACCCCAACCCCTGGCAGACCCTTTCCACCCGCGAGACCTACGCCAACCCATGGATCCGCGTGCGTGAGGATCAGGTGCTCAAACCCACAGGCGGCCCCGGCATCTATGGAGTGGTGGAATACAAGAACATCGCGGTCGGCGTCATTCCGGTGGATGACGAAGGCCACACCTGGCTCGTAGGCCAGTGGCGCTACTGCCACGGACGCTATGAGTGGGAGATCCCCGAAGGCGGCTGTCCCGCTGGTGAATCCCCAGTAGAGGCAGCAAGGCGTGAACTGCGGGAGGAAACCGGCATCGTCGCCACCACAATCAGTCCCCTGCTCTCCGGCATCCAGCTTTCGAATTCCACCAGCAACGAAGTCTGCGAGATCTTCATCGCCACCGGCCTGACCCACGCCGAGGCGCAGCCCGAGGACACGGAAGAACTCGAAGTCCTGCGCCTGCCTCTCTCAGACGCGATTCAAATGGCCCGCGATGGACGCATCCGCGACAGCATCAGCGTGCTCGCGCTGCTGGCGGTCGCAGGACACGGCGATTTGACCGCATGACTCGCACATTCTTGCGGCATCAAAACTCTTGTCGGGGCAATTGCCCCGTGAGAGAGTGAATCCCATGAACACAGAGCAACTGGAACAACTCAAGACACTGGTGGCAGACGCAGGCGATCTGCCAGAAGCCGCGAAAACCAAGCTGCTTGAGCTGCTGGCACAAACCGAGGCTGAAGCCCCCACCGCAGAACCCGGGCAGGCCCAGGGCCAGTGGCTTTCTTCGGTCGAAGAACTCGAGGCCGCGCACCCGGAAGCGACGGGTTTTATGAACCGGCTGGCGACCACGCTGGCCAACATGGGGATCTGAAGTGGAACCCACACTTTCAAAAGAACCTAGAATCCGCCTTTGACAGAACTTAGGAGGCGTGTAGTTTCGCGCCCCTTTTTCCCCGAGGGAATGTCGCCATGCCAAACACACAAGTTATTCTCAAAGAACAAATCAAAGGCCTCGGAGCCGAAGCTGACGTCGTCAGCGTGAAGCGCGGTTTTGCGCGCAATTTCCTGCTTCCCCAGGGCAAGGCTTATGAAGCCACCAAGGGCAACCTGCGCTACACCGAGCGTCTCAAGGCCGTGCGTGCCGAGCGCGAAGCCAAGGAAGTCGCTGAAGCTGAAAAGGTTGCCTCCAAGCTGAAGAAGGTGAAGCTCAAGCTCACCCTCTCCACAGGTCAGGGCGGCAAGGCTTTCGGTTCCATCACCACCATCGACATCGCCAAGGCTCTTTCCGAAGAGTCCAAGATCGAAGTGGATCGTCACATGATCGTCCTCGAAAAGCCGATCAAGAGCACCGGCAACTTCGAAATCGTCGTCAAGCTCGGCCACGAAATCACCGCCACAGTCAAGCTGAACGTCTCCGCCGCTGGCGAAGCCGCTACTGCTGAAGACGACGCTGAATAAGCGGGCCTCTCCAGTTTAAAACCCTTCTGCAAAGCCGCGTGAACAACGCGGCTTTGTTATTTTTTAGCCCTGTGCGGAAAATGGGGAGCTGGGTCGAAGTTGTTGTGCGCCGCCTAATGCGTGCACGCTGGCGCAAAAAGACTCGAAAGAGACACTTCCGTACCGGGTATTGATATTGACAATCATGCCTCCGGTTTGGAGCATGCCCCCACTCACCATGAAGAAATACAACGTCGGAATCATCGGATACGGCTGGGCCGCCAGCGCTCACATTGACGCCATCAACAAAACTAAGCAGGGCCAGGTCGCCGCGATCTATTCCTCACGCAAACTGGACGACGCCGAGCTGACCGCGAAGCACGGCACGCCCATCAAGAGCTACCAAAACCTCGACGAGATGCTGGCCAATCCAGACATCCACGTGGTGGACATCTCAAGCTACCCCAGCCAGCACCGGGACCAGGCCATCAAGGCGGCCAATGCGAAGAAGCACATCATCCTCGAAAAGCCGATGGCCAACTCGTTGCAGGAAGTGCGCGAGATCGTCGCCGCTGCCAAGGCCAATGGAGTGAAAGGCTGCGTCTGCTTTGAATGCCGCTTCTCCAATCAGTTTCAGGTCACCAAGGCGCTCATCGACGAAGGCCTGCTGGGCAGCATCCATTACGGCGAAGTCGATTACTACCACGGCATCGGCCCCTGGTATGGTCAGTTCCGCTGGAACACCGGCAAGAAGGACGGCGGCAGCGCACTGCTCACCGCCGGCTGCCATGCGCTGGATGCCCTGCTCATGGTCATGGGCGGCGAAATCGAAAGCGTCACCAGTTTCTCCACCAAGACGCAGAGCGAGATCTTCAAGCCCTACGAGTACGACACCACCAGTGTCACCCTCATCCACTTCAAGAACGGCGCCGTCGGCAAATCCGCCGCCGTGGTGGACTGCCTGCAGCCCTACTACTTCCACACACACCTGTGCGGCAGCCAGGGCAGCCTGCTGGACGACAAGTTCCACTCCATGAAGCTGCACACCGACAAGCACGCCTGGAGCAAGCTCTCCATGAAGATGCTCGACTCCGGTGACGTGAGCGACCACCCTTACGAAACTCAGTTCCAGGCCTTCTTTGACGCCTTGGACGAAGGCAAGGAAATGCCGCTCACCAGCTTCCCCGAAGCCCTGCGCACCTTTGAAGTCATCTTCGCCTCCGACAAAAGCGCCGAGCAGGGAGGCAAGCCCGTGCGCATTGCTGATCTCGACTGATCGGCGTAGCTACGGATTGATTTACAACCGCGTGGCGCTCTGGCGTCACGCGGTTTTTTGTGCCCGCACTGCTCGTGCCACCACTTCACTCAGTCGTTTTACCACACCAGCACTTCTTCCTCCTCATGCTGCTGGGGCGGAGGGACGGCCACAGCGGGAACCCCACCGGGTTTGACGAAGTCGTAGATGATTGGGATGCTCATCAGGCCGGTTTTGCGGTCGTCGAACCAGTCGGAGTAGAAGGGCTTGCCGAAGACGCGGAATCCCATGGTCTGGTATAGCGGCAGCAGGCGTTTGCCAGATTTGGTCACCACGTGCGCGGCGTTCTGCTTCTTGGCGTAATCCTGCATGGCCATGGCCAGCTGCATGAGTGGCATGCCTGTGATGGTTTTACTGGCGCAGCCGCGTGAGACTTCCATGATGAGCCCGTCCTGCGGAAAGACGAGATCCTGCGCGTCGGATTCACTCTGCAGTTCCAGCCTCGGCACTTCATCACTCCGAAGCACGCGGATCACGCCGGTGATTTCACGGGCTGAATTGAAAAGTGCGAAGTGATGCGCCACTTCGTCAAATTCATCAATCTCATGGATCAGACCTGTCGTGTAAACTTCACGACGTATCCGAGCAATGGTGGCGCGGTGTTCGTTAAATGAGATCTCCTGGACCATGTCTTGAAAATCTGGTTTCTTTTGCTTTCGTGATGTTGCCTGTCAGCAACCAGTTATGCGTCAATAAAGGTTAATATTTAGCCACATTTGGGCGGTCGTAAAGGCTCTGATTCGCTTGTTCCAGTGTTACCCGAGGTCATTAATGCCCCCTGCCTCGGTCAGTTCCACCGCTGCCAGTTCGATCAGGCGCAGTCCGGGCGGACAGGTGAAACCGGGTGGCGCTGCCCCGGGAAGCAGGATGTCAAAACGGCGCAGGCCGGGGGTCTTGAGAAGTTTGTAGTGCTGCTCCAGAGACTCCGCTGTCAGCGGCTGATCGTGCGGAAACACCCACAAGGCGGAAAAGCCCTCCTGGTCATGATAAATGAGCGAAGTCTGGCTCAGAAACTCCGCCACCGCTCCCTCCATGCGGTTCCACCTAAGCAGAATGACCATGTTGGCAGCGATAAAAGCCTCACCGAGAAAGAGCGAGTCAGTCCATTTTCTTTTGTAGCGAAACACTCCGTCATGCAGCGAGGGCATGCTGCCGCCCATGTTGATGTCCGTGCATCCAAGCTGCCGGGCTTCCAGTATCGAGTGCACATAGAGCGCGCTGATCACTCCGCTCTGCAGCAGATCCATCCGTCCATCCTCCACACCATTCACATAGCTTAAAAACTGACCGTTTTGGTGGGTGACGAGCACGCCAGCCAGACGCTTTCCTGCTTGGGTCACCCATAGGATAGCCCCCTGTTTGAACACATGCCGCAGCATCCAGCGGGGGGCGATCTGCGCCATGCCGCCATGCCGTGCTGAAACGTACGGTTGGTAAAACTTCTCGTAAAAAAGGTCCAGGTCAGCGGCCTCCCGGCTGAGGTTACCTTCGAAGTTCTTGATGCGGATGCGGCGGATGTCCGCCTGGGCGTTCTTGCGCATGCGTCCATAGGCCAGCAAATCCTCCGGGACTTTCATCCAGCTGGAAATCCACCGCGGCACCGCGAGGTACTGCGGACTGAGAAACAGGCGTGCAGAAACCCGGTCTATCCCCACAGCCACCAGATCTGCGGTGCTGCGCCACTCATCCAGCAGCCGCTGCAGCCGCCAGACGGGCACCCGCGTGCTGCGCTGCACCACAGGCTCCTGCGCAAAAAAGCGCGTGAGGATGAATTTAGATTTTGGGCCAGCACATAGCAGCACCACCTCCCGGTTTGAGCCGCGGGCGATTCCGCGCAGCAGCACCACCGGCACGTGCCAGCCGACGAAAGGCAGAATGATGCGCATCCACCAGCGCAGCCAGTCGTTCAGCTTCATTGAGATGGCTGCTTCATGCGTATTCCAGCAGCGCCTTGATCACCTTGCGCTCCGACACGGCTTTGAAGGCCGCGCTGATCTCACCCACGGGAAAGCGGTGCGTGATGAAATCAGCGGAGGTGAGCCTGCCCTCGCGAATCCACTGGCACAGCGTGGCCTGGGATTCCTTCTCATAGCGGCGCGTGGGCCACTGGTGAACGAAGAGGTTGAAGTTGAAGTCGGCTTTCGCTTTGTCGATGTGCAGCACGCCATGCGTGAGCACGCCGTAGATGCAGTGGGAGCCGCCCCGACGCAGCAGCGGCAGTCCCTGCTGAACGATGTCTGGATGGCCGACGGCATCGATCACGGCATCGAGCTTCTTGCCGCGAATCTTGGAAAGCTCCGTGATGGCGAGGTCCCCGGGTGCAAAGGCGGCATCGGCACCGAAAGCGAGCGCTTTGGCCTGCTTGTCCGTATGCCGGTCCACGATGCCGATCCACCCGAGGCCAAAGAGGCGTCCGAGCTTCACAAAGCTGAGCCCCACCGGACCTTCACCGTAGATGAGCACATCGTCTCCGGGCTGAAGATGAAAGTCACGGAAGGCGCCGAGCACCTCGCGCCAGGTGCAGAGCAGCACGGCTTCCTCTGGCGGGATGTCCGCATCCACACGGGTCTGAATTTCGAAGACCTCCACCCAGCCGTGCGCCACGTCAGCCACACCGTCCGCCACCATGGCGTCATGGTCATTGGCCAGCGTGAACTCCCCAAAGCCACCCCAGCCGGAATCAACGCCTTCCTTTTGCAGATCGAACACAAGCCCGCCGACGGTGCGATCTCCCACCCGGAAATTCTTTACCTTCTCTCCGACTTCCACAACGATGCCGACGCTTTCATGGCCGAGTGCAAAGGGGAACTTGTCCTCCATCCCGGGAAATTTGCCGGCGAGCAGTTCGGAGTCAGTGCGGTTGCAAATGCAGGCACATTCCGTGCGCACCAGTGCCTGGTAGGGCCCCGGATTTGGCTGCGGCGTATCAAGGATGGCTAGTTCTCCAGGGGCGATGGCGATGACGGACTTCATGAGCCGCGCATCGAACACGCGGTGCGTGGGAGTGCAAGCGGGGAGAGTGAAAAGGGTCGGAATTGGAGGGGCTTGAGCGACTCGCAGACGTAGGGCCGTAAAGAGAGCGCCGACCAGAACGAGCTAAAGCTCTGGACTGCTTTGCATTTCTGTCTCAAGCCGTCTCATCCGGCAGTGGCACATTTTGCTCCACCTTGCCGGTGCGCGGGTCCGGGATGAGCTGAGTCACGATGCGTGCCGAGCACGTCACGCCGGGGCAGGCGCCGTCAGCCATGCAGCGGCGCAGAGCCACCTCCAGATTCCTCACCAGCTCGGTTTCATTGACGCCAGACTTCGGCACCACGAGGCATTCAATGGAAGCCTCACCCGTCTGCCGGATTTGAAAGGCGGCGACTTCGGACTGACGCTCCATCTCAATGAGGTACAAGACACCGATAAACACGCGTCTCTCCGGAGTCTTGAACACATAGGACATGGTGCTGCGGCCAAATATCTGTTCGATGCGCCTGAACGGCCAGTTCTGATCCACCGGCCCTATTTTGATGCGGTCATTCATGCGGTAGCGCAGCAGAGGCATGGCCTTGTTGATCAGAGGCGTGACCAGGCCGTGGTCTGAGAGGACACCTTCCGGCACAGGTTGATCTGCGGCATCCACCGCCTCCAGCACCGTCATGTCATCATGGCAGAGCATGTGCTGCATGCCGCGCCACTGCCGGGCGATCCCGAGCGCCTCGCCGCTGCCGTAGGTGTTGAACGGTTCGATGCCGAAGGCTCTGCGGCAGAGATCGCGGATGCCCGGTGTCATCGAGTCTCCTCCGGCCAGAATGTATCCCCTGTCCTTGGGAGGGTGGATGTCCAGATCTCCTTGGAGCTGGGCCTGCGCCAGGCGTCCAAACAGCGAGCCATAGCCCATCATCACATCGGGCTGGACGCGCTGCACTTCGGAGAGGATCTCACTCCAAGGCGCGGCGACATTGATCTGGTGATAACTGCAAAACAGACCGCCAACCCAAGGCCGCGTGCGGTACAGGGTTGCCGATGTGGCGGGTGAGGCGGACGGCACCACCGCGAGAACCTTGAGGCGTCGGCGCAACAAGGGCAGCGACGGCTGGCGGGCATTGTGCGGGGAGGTGGAATTTCTCAGGTTCTGGCAGGCATGCACCCAGTCCACCGCAGCGATGTCATGCGGGATGGCCATCGCCTTGCCCGTAGTGCCGGAGGTCTTGCTGACCATCCAGCGGCCATGGTACAGCGTGCCCCAGTTTTTGGGCTCACCGAGAAATTTCTCCAGTTCGGCAAGGTGCAGCCTTTTGTCCGGTACGATCTCATCCCAGTTTTGCAGCAAAGTTTCCCGGGTCAGCGGCGGGATGTCCGTGAGCTGACAGCGCTCCACATCAATGCCTGCAAGGTGTCGCCGGTAGAAGGGGCTCACCTCCAGTGCGTAGCGCGCCATGGCACGCCAGCGACGCTCCTGCAGTTTCAGCAGGTCAGCACGGTTCATGAAATGGGCAGCCTTCACGGCCCTGGATGCACGCAGGAGGTTTAAGAGTCGGCTCATGGGCTTTTCCTGTCATGGCGTGGGCTGAGAGTCAAGGTAAGGCACATAGTGAATGCGGGAACAAGAGGACGAAATGACAACTCGGTCGGCTCCGGCCTATGACAGCCTTTTTTTCACGCCGGCTGATCACACTCAAAGAACCCGGGTGGTGCTTCAATTGAAAGGCCCTCAATCCACCGCGATCATGCTGCGCCGTGGGATCTCGCGCCACTGGCCGTCATTGATGGACCACTCCAGAGGGCCAAACACCCATTCGTTTGCAGCGATGGAGTCGCCCAGCCGCAGACGCAGCTTGTCCGAGCCTGGCTGTGGAGAGACGACGACGTAGCTGTGGCGGTTGCTGCCTTCCGTCTGGAATTCGCACATCTTGCCGTCCACCGTAAATTTCAGGCGTTCGCTGCCACTGGCCTTGGCGGAGCGCAGCTTCACGGTGCGGACTTTCCCGGTCAGCAGCAGCACGCCTTCCAGAGTGACGGCGGTTTGCTTGGATGGCAGGGTGATGGGTTTGTTGTCCCACACGGAGCTCTTGCCCCCCAAAGTCAGGCGCAGGCCGTTTTCGATCTTGCCGGTGACCTTGCCGTCGGCCACTTCGCTTTCCAAAGTCTTACGCATGGCGTCGATGGCGTTGGCTTCTGGAAGGTCGCCCGCTTTCGTGGCTTCCCGTAGCGCCGGTTCCAGATCGCGGAAGTACTGCCCCTTGGCTGCCACGAGGGCGTCCCGGTACATGTTCCGCGCGGTGATGAGGTTTTGCCGCTTGAAATCCACCGTGATGGCAGCGCTAGTAGCCGCCTGTTTTTTTGCTTCATTGATCTGGTTGGCCTCTTCAAGCGCGCCTGCTTTCACCGCATAAGTCAGGGTGCGATCCAGCTCATCCACCAAGCGCTTGGAAGCGGCGGCGCTGCTCTGCTGGTAGCGGGTCTGAGCTCTGGTGGCGGTGGGAGATTTGAAAACCGGTTCATCAGCGCTGAATCCCAGGCTCGCGAAGAAAGACAGGATCGACAAGATGCGGAAAACTGACAGTGATGGACTGGTGACTGGTGATTTCATGCAATACCCCTAGCTGGTAGTTTAAGTGGTCACCCTATCGTAATGCGCTGGGCAGGCAATTTGAAAATCGGCCGCCTCATCCAGCGCATTGTCTCCACCCCACCCACCCCGCAATCCCAGCGCATCATCTCCCCACATCCGCACTGGAAATCCGCACAATTCTTGCTTTGTAAAATAACCCCATGCTCCGAACGATTTTTGAATACCTGCTCTGGCCCCTCATCATCACCGCCGCAGTGATCCCTACCGGGATCGGCATCGCGCAAGGCCACGGTCCGTTGGCGTTTAACATCACCTACTTCAGCCTCGCTGGGCTGCTGTACTTCCTAGAGCGCGTGTATCCGCATGAGCAGCGCTGGCTGCACTCGGACGGGCAGGAGATTCAGGATTTTGCGCACACGGCCTTCACCAAATCCTTCGTGCAACTGCTCATCATTTCCGCCACCTGGCTCGGACTCGCCGCCGTGGTGGGAGGGGACCTGGGCACCGGGTACTGGCCGAATCACTGGCCTATGTTCTTCCAGGTCGTGCTGGGTTTGGTGATCGCGGAGTTTGGCCTGTACTGGGCGCACCGCATCGCGCATGAATGGATGCCGCTGTGGTGGTTTCACGCGGTGCATCACAGCTCCAAAAAGCTGTGGTTCTTCAACACCGGACGCTTTCACATCGTCGACACGCTCAAGAGCGCGATCTTCTCCGCTCCGCTGCTGGCGCTGGCTGGCGCGCCTCAGAGCGTGGTGATGTGGTTCGGGGCCATCACCGCCTACATCGGCTTTCTCACGCATGCCAACATCCAGATGCGCTTTGGCTGGCTGAACTACATCTTCAACACCCCTGCCCTGCACCGCTGGCACCACTCCATGGACCTCCGTGAGGGGAACAAAAATTACGGCGAGAACCTCATGATATGGGATATCATCTTCGGCACTTACTATGACGACGCCAACCGCCGCCCTCCGGTAGAGATCGGCATCAAGTCCGCCATGCCCCGCACCTTCTGGGGCCAGGTGGTGGAGCCCTTCCGCTGGCACAAATTTCAGTCCTCCGCCAAAGAAGGCACCCACAAGCACGAACTTCTGTAAAAAAGGAGGGCACCCCACCCTGAAAACGACTTGCTGCACTCCGGTGCCCATGCGAAGCATCGCTCCCCGAACAACGCGCCCGTAGTTCAACGGATAGAATGGTGGTCTCCGAAGCCGCATATCCAGGTTCGATTCCTGGCGGGCGCACCAGTCGCAAAAGCGGCTGGAAACCTTGTAAATCAAGGTGTTCAGCATCAAAGCAGTCTTTAGGCATTGCCCACTGTGGTTGAGCAGGTCGCATTTCTTCGTCGAACCACGCCGCGGATCCAGTACCACCGCAGGAGCGGCACGGGGGCAAATGAGTTTCTCTTGCCAGCCATGCTACGCGCAGGCTAAAACCACGCGCATGAAAGCCAGATTCCTGATCGTCGTTTTATTTGCTGCTGCATCGCATGCTCAGGAAGCCCCTTCGACAGAAGCGTCGAAGTATCACGAGTTGCTGCGCCGGCGTCCGCAGGCGGGTACGATCTTTGAGCGGTTTCAAGACGCATGGCTGGCGGAGGGCACGCGGGAGAGCCTGCGTGAGTTTTTGAAGTCGAAATCGACCGCTGCGAACGCGATGGCTGCGGATCATCAATTGCTGGCCTTGTTTCTCGCACGGCAGGGTGAGGACGCGGCGGCGGTGACGGAGCTGGACGCGGCCTTGAAGCTGAACTCGGCAAACCCAGACGCATGGCTGGAAATGGCGCGTGCGCAGACGCGGCTGATCGAATTCGACAAGGCGCTGACCAGTCTCGATGAGGCGGCAAAGATCGTGAAAGACGAGAACCTGCGGGTCGAGATCGCGCGCCTGCAAGGTCGCGCGTTGCTACGGCTCGGGCGGAATGACGAGGCGCTGAAAATCTGGCAGCAGCTTGCAGCCAGCAGGCCGGATGATCTCGATCTGGCGGAGGAAGTGGTCGAGTTGATGGCGGACGAGGGCTTGTACGCTGAGGCGGCGGCACAGGCGGAGGCGCTGGTGAAAAAAACCAAGGCGGCGACGGATTTGATGACACGGCGGCTGCGTCTGGGTGATCTGCTGCTGCGTGCTGACAAGCGTGACGAGGCATTGGCGATGCTGGAGAGCGTTTTGGAGCAGAGCGGCCAGGATTCGTGGGTGGAGGGCGATGTCCTCACGCGCATTGCTCAGCCATTTCGGCGGGAGGATAACATCGAGGGTTTGAAAATTCGGCTGGAGAAATTGCATGTTGCCAACCCGCAGCGTCCGGCGGTCACTATGGAGCTGGCGCTGGTGCTGGCGGACCTGGGTGAAAAAGACGCGGCGGTGAAGCTCGTCACCGAGCTGCTCATTCGCACGCCCGGTCGGCGTGACTTGCAGGAGCGCTTTGTCTCGATGCTGGAGCGCGTGGAGCGCTTCGAGGAGGCCGCGGCGCAGATGAAGCGGCTGGTGGAGCAGCATGCGGATGACAAGGAGCTGCTCATCCGCCTCGCCACTCTTCAAGAGAAGCTGAAGGACGCGGCCTCCGCGCAGGCCACGCTGGATCTCTATTTGAAAAAGGCTGCGGTGAAAGACGCACCTGCAGCTGAGCATGATTACCTGCGTGTGGCGCGGCTGTTTGAGTCATGGGAGATGAAGGAGTCGGCGGGCAAGGCCTACGCGGCGCTCGCGGCAGCGCATCCAGACAGTGTCTCGGCCAAGGAGGCGCTGGCGCATTTTTATCATCGCACGGAGGCAAATGAAAAGGCGCTCGAAATCTGGCGGGCACTGACAAAGACCGGCGGGCTTGAGGACGTGCTGCGTGTCGGTCAGGCGCTGACGTCCCACGGAAAGCAGAAAGAGGCGCTGGAGCTGCTGAGCACCCGCATGGACGAGTTCGCGAAGCAGCCGCGTTTTCTGGCGCAACTTTCGTTGCTGGCAACTACGCTGAAGGATCACGCGAACGCGATGCTGTGGGCGCGTCAGCGTCTGGTGTTGATCACAGATCACGCGGCGGTGCAGGAGGCCGTGCGCATGGCGCAACTGGCAATCGAAGACGCGGAGGCAGTCAAGGCGGTCATTGATGAGCTTCAAAAGAAAGCGGAGGGCATTTCGGTCCCAGATCGTTGTTTGCTCGCCGCGTTGCTCGAGGACGAAGAACAGGTCGAGGAGGCCGAAAAAACGCTTCTGGTGCCTTCGGCAGCTCCAGCGGATCAGTTGATGTTCGGTGGGCAGCGCGCACGACTTTTGGAGACACGACAGGAGTGGGCGCGGGCGGCGGAAGTCATCACCGGCATGATGAAACTACCCGGCGGGCAGACCAGCGAGCATGCGCGGCGTCTTGTGTCCCTGCATCGTCGTGCGCTGGCGAATGACAAGGCGCTGGCAGTGATCCCGGAGTGGAAAAAGCTCTCTCCCGGAGCCGTGCAGCCGTGGCTGGAGGAGTCTGCAATTCAACTGGAGCAGGGAAAGGAAAGCGCGTCCCTCGATGTGCTGCGGCAGGCGGCGCGCAAGTTTGCTGACGAGCGTCAGGTGCTCTCCACGCTGGCGGATGCGCTGGCACGTGCCGGGCGCACGGAGGAAGCGCGGCAGGCCTACGTGTCTTTGTATGAACAGACGGAGGATATTCAAACGCGTCTGCGGCTGCTCGCGCCTCTGGCAGAGATGTCGCGTGCAGAAGGGCGGCTCGACTCGCTGCTGGAGGAGTTTCAAACGCGGCAGAGGCAGAACCGTGGCAGCGCCGCGCCATGGATGGCGCTGGCGGAGATCCACCGTGCCACCAACAACGACGAGGAGCGTCGTCGCTGCCTCTACGAGGCCTCACGACTGCGGCCGAAGGATCTCGCACTGCTCACGGAGATCGCCCGTTGCGAGGAGGACAGCGGTTTGACGAAGGAGGCGCTGCGCACGCTCGAGGCAGCGGCGCTGCTCGACAAATCGAATTCGACTCGGCATAAAATCGCGCAGCTCATGATCGAGTCTGGCGATGACGAGGCTGGCTACCGGCTGCTCTTTGAGCTGGCAGGCGGCGCGGAGGCCGATGCACGTGCGTTGGAGAAAATGGCAGACACGATGTGCGAACACGGTGACTGGGCACGGGCGATCCGCTTCCTGGAACCACTCCTGCCGAATTTTCCGGACGATTACCGGCTGCGTTATCTCCATGCCACGGCGCTTGAGCAGGAAGGGCGTGACAAGGAAGCTGCCGCAGCCTTCACCGAGCTGCTGAGCTTTCATGTTGAGATGCCAGAGGTCAGTGCGCTGCAAGCGCAGCAAATGCTGCATGGCAATGCGGTGAACCTTGGCAGCTTCAGCTATGGCGAGAACTACCAACTCCCAGACGGCGCGGCGGAGTGGATGACGATCCCATCGGTTGCGAGCGCGGCCTACGAGTACCGCAACAAGCAGAGCAATCTGGGCAGCGGCTGGGGCGGATTCAATTCCAGTGGAACGCTCATCATCTCCAATCAGCCCGGCGTCGCGACACCTGCGCCAGGTTTGCCACGTGGGTGGGTCACGCAGCCGGCGAACGTGACGCTGCTCTCCGCGATGGCTGTTTACCATCTCATCGAGATCGGCCAGGGCATGTCTGCGCCGGACAAAGAAGCACTCGCTGCGCAAATGAGTGCGGCAGGCGTGCGTGACGCGGCCTTGATTCTCGAAGTACCGATGTACCAAGGCAGCTTTGGCATTCCCACCGAGCTGCTGGACAAGCACCCGGACCACGCCGCGCTGCATGCAGTATGGCTCATCTCAAACAACTTCTACCGCGCGCCGGAGGATGATTCGATCGCTGTCCTGCGCCGCTGCATGAAACTGTTCAAGGAAACGCGTCCCATGCTCGCGTGGCAGGCAGGTGCA
Organism: Verrucomicrobiota bacterium; assembly: GCA_026397715.1. Lineage (GTDB taxonomy): Bacteria > Verrucomicrobiota > Verrucomicrobiia > Verrucomicrobiales > Verrucomicrobiaceae > Prosthecobacter. Next base: position 15,165 of record JAPLUN010000031.1, on the reverse strand, counting down.
CGTGCGCTCATGCTGGGCACACCAGAGGGCCTTGAGATCGGTCGTGAGGCCATTGCAATGGCGGAGGAATTTTCCGAAACGGACAGCAGCACCGTTCATTCGCTCGTCAGTGTACTCGCCATCGCCACCCATGATCCGAGCTACGGTTCTCAAATGGGCGTGGATCTGCCAGCTGACGTGCTCGACGCCTTGTTCGCGCTGGGGCAGCGTTGGAATGAGCGTTCTTATGAGCGCCTCGCGCAGCGCAACGGCTACTGGAGCGGTGCGCAGCTCATCAGCGCGCTCGCCTCAGCCGGTCGTTGGGACCAGTTGGCAGCTGAACTGGAGCGCGAGAACAATCGCGGCCTTGACCTGGAGAAGAAACAAAAAACGCGTGCGTCGGTGCAAAACCGCCAGTTCATGACCGGCAGCCAGATGCGGCTTTCACCACAGCCGGTGCAGCCTGTCTGGAGCGATCTGGAAGTCTCCGCCATTGCCGCCAATATCACCGCTAATCTGCGTCGCACGAGCAATGTTCCCATGGGTTACGGTGGTGAGGATAACACCGAGTCGGCAGATGAAGAGAGTGTCCGCACTGGACTGGAGCGTGTGCTGGCCCAGTTGAAGACACCGGGCTTGAAACTGCTGCTGAACGTTCGCCTCAATCATCATGAGGAGGTTGAAAAAGGCGTCACGGAGATGCTCGGAGGTCCAAATTTGCGAGCGGACCACTGGCTGCTCGCCGCATGGGCCGCACAGAGTACGCGTGACTGGCCGCGTGTCGTCGAGTGCCTGCAAAAGGCCGCAGCGCTAGGCGGCACGGCCAATTATGACAACGCGATCATCTACGCAGCCCAGAAGGCTGACGCAGATGGCCGTGCTAAGATGCATGAGGCGCTGAAGGCCGTTTATGCGCGGCTGAACCGCCCGAACATGCAGCAGTACGAGATGCAGCAACTCCTCAGTGTGATGCGCGCCACCGGTTTTGAGAAAGAGTCGGAGGAAATGCAGGCCCGCGAGATCACCAAGAAGACGAAGCTGCCCTCTCCGGGCGCGCTGGCGGCAGTAAATCCGTACTCACATAGCAACAGCCGCAATTTTTCCAGCAATGGCAGCCTGGGACCGCTGGCGGATAAACTGATCGCCGCCGGGCAGTTGGACGCGGCCTGGCCTGAAATCCTGCGCGGCCTGCGTCCGCAAGCACGGCAATGGCTCGACATCCAGCAGTGGGGCAACGTGCGTTACACCTTGCGGCAGACGATAGAGAGCTTGGAGCGCAGATCTGCCGCCGTCGGCTTCGCCAAATGGCTGGCCGCACGAAAGGCGAGTGGCTGGCGCGAGATGATCGAAGATGCGGCGCTGCTAGAGCTGCTGAACCAAGACGACGACGCGCGTGCGCGCTACGAGACGGCGATTCAGCAGCAGCCGCGTGCCTGGCAGGCACATGCGCGTGCTGCCGCTCTGACGGCTGACAAAGATTCGGCGGCTGCGGCGAAGCTGCTGCTGCCGATCCCACCAAGCGAACTGGCTCGTTACTTCAGCCGCCTTGCGCAGGAGTGCTCGCGCTCGGATGAGCACTCGACCTTCGAGCACCGGCTGGCGCTCATTCGCATGTTCACCGGCTGGCTCGACGCTCAGGTCACGCAGAAGCGCCGGCTCGATCCCTTGCTGGCTTCGGTGGTCATGAACATGCCGCAGAACATCCAACAGTCTGAGTACCGCGACCCCATCCGCTTTGACTCGCTCTACAGCGTCGCACCCGACCAGCAGAAACCAACCGAGGCCAGCGTGAAGGCGAAGCAGCAATTGCGTGAAGCGCACGATGCCTTCTGCACCGCAATGCTGCGGCTGCCTATGCTCGCGGAGGGCGGCTTCGGCCCGCTGGCGGGTCTCGCGCTGCGTGACAAGGCTCCGCTTGACAAGCTGGAGCAGCAGGCGCTCGAGGTGCTCTCTGCGAAGGGCTGGATTCAGCGCGCATCGCCTGCGATGATGTATTGGAACGGCTACTCGAACTCGCGCTTTGGTGCGCAAAACCAGATCGCCATGCCGCATCCTGAGGACATCCTCGTGCTGGCCGCCGCACGGCGTGGTGAGTTTGACAAGATCGAGAAGGAGATCACGCCGCTCATCGAAAAGGCCAAGGGACGCAACGCTGCTAAGCAGGCGCTGGCGTATGCGGCGCTGTTCCGCGCGGGCAATGACACCTTCACCACTGCCGCCGAGGATTGGCTCAAAAGCATGTCCCCGCGTGCTGATCCCGGCGCGGGTGCGGAGATCGTGCGTATTTGGGCGGAGCGGAAGCTCAGCGCACCGATCCATGGCTTCTTCCTAGAACGGCTCAAGACACAGCGCGGCGGAATCAATAATGAGGAAATCAGCCGCTACATTCTCACCCTCGAAAACAGCGGCAACACGAAGGAGGCCAGCGCTTTCATCCGCCGCGTGCGCGATCTCTGGATCGGCGCGACACCTGAACAGCGCAGCGCCGCGTTGCAGGCGTACGTGAAGGAGCGCCAGTCGCAACCTCATCGAGGACGGCATGCTCGATGAACAGACCATTGTGGAGTCGATTGGTTACAGGCTGATACCGGAAACGACCAGCAAGGGGCCCACCGAAAAGCTGATTGCCCACCTGAACCTGCTGCATCTGCTGGATGAGGCACCGACCTTCCGCGCCTGGTTCAACAGCAACGACCGCACCTACACCGTGATGAGCCGTCTGCTTGGTGAACTCGGCAATTCAGACTCAAAGGAGTCAGCGGAACGCTTCAGGAAGGCGCTGGAGGCCCGCAAACCTGCCACCTTCGGCTCGCAGCTCATGCTTGCGCTCATGGACAACGATTCCCGAAAGCGCGCTGAAGGTCTCACCGCTTTTCTCACCGCCCATGGCTCGGAACTAGCCAAGCTCTCGCTTCCGGCACGCGAGGAGGTCCATGCCCTCTTCCACCAACGCGTCAACGCCTATCCCGGCTATCTCGCCGACGCGCAGAAAGAGAAGCTGACACCGCTGCTGGAGGCCGAGACGACTGCGCTGATGAAACTGGGTGAAAAAATCCTCGCCGCCACCACCTGGGAAACGGTGGGTATGGAGGAATACAACGCCCGTCAGAGCATCCCGCCTCTGCTCGCACGCATCGCACGCGCGGATCGCACCAAGGCCGTGGAGATTCTCGAAAAGACCGTCACGCTTCTCAAAGGCACCCCGAACCACTTGCAAAACATCGCCAATGGCAACAGCGGAGTGTTTGAACTGCTCGGTGCGATGGGCCGGGCACCGCAGTTGATGAAGGAGGTTGGCGAGATCGCCACACGTGAGAAGGCACCGGCGCGCTGGGCACAGGGCTACGCCTATTCGCTGGACACGGACAACGCGCTGCGGGACACTGAGCACGTGCTGGCGATCTTCACTGGCACGCCCTTTGTTGCCGACGCGGCGGATTTCCGCTGTATTCCACTGTCAGGCCGTTCCGAAGCCAGTACGCTCAACCGCATCGCCGAAAATCTTCGCAGCGGCAGCTACAAGGCCGCGCATGACGCGCTGGAGAAAGCATTGAAGGAACGCCAGCCTCAGACCTTCGGCGTGAAGACCACGTTGCTGCTCATGGCCGGATCGAACATTCAGACCGACACTTACGTGCGTGAAAACGGTGCCGACTTCGCGAAGCTCCGCCCCGAGGAGGCGGACGGCCTCATGCGCACGCTGGAGAAGCGCAACTCCAAGTACGCCACGCCGGACAAACTGCCGCAGGACGTGCGGGATGCCTTGCAGCCGCTGCTCGCCATGCGTGAGAAGCAGCAGGACGTGCTCGTCTCCCGCATCCTTGGTGCGCCCACGCTGCAAAGTGTGAGCCTCTCCTCCAACGACAACGAGATGCTCTCCGGCATCCTCCGCCGCCTGCACAAGGCAGACGCTGAAAAGGCAGGGCTGCTCTTCGAAAAGCTGACCCTGCTCTTCATGGGCGAGACACGCCGCCAGAATGGCAGCCAGCCGGAGCACACCCCGCTGGCCTACTGGCTGCATGAGAGCGCGGGCGTGGCGCCCTTTTTCACCCTGGCAATGAAACGTGCCGAACTGGAAGGCATCACCCCCGCAGGCAACTGGCTGAGCACCGTCGAGAGTGAGATCGAGCAGAACAACCAGCTCCGAGATCCCGTGTACGTCACCACCTTGCTAGGCGGTTCCGCCTTTCTGGAGGACGCGGAGCGTTTCCAGGCCTGGCCGATCCAGGGCGGGCAGGATGGTTCGCTGCTCAACCGCATCCTCCGCTACGCGAAGGACCAGGAGCCGGTGAAAAAGGCCGTACGCGAACAGCTCACCAAGATGAAGGCCACCTTTGGCGCGCAGCTCGTACTCGCCTGCCTCGATGACGAGCCCAAACATGCGCTGCGTGACTTCATCACGAAGAACAGCTCGCAGATTGCCGCGCTCGGTCGCTCGGGGCTTGCCGGATTCGCCTCGGTGTTGGAAAAGCAGCTCTCTCCCCTGCCCGTGCATGCCCGCAGCCTGCCTGCATTGGCCCCGGTGATCGCTTTCGAAAAGAAACGCGCCTCGGACCTCGCTGACACCTACCTCGCTGTGCGAGACCGCAACGCGCTCTACCGCATCAGCAACAATTCGAACGCCTATCCTTACGACACCGCGTTCGTCGCCTCCTACGACGCGAAGCGCGGGGTGGAGGTCGCCCAGCATGTGCTGAAGCTGCAGGAAGTCGAAGATTCACACAGCAGCGGTAACCGCCCCGAATACACCTACGCAGCCCGGTTCCTGGAAGAGCTCAACAAGGAGCCGGCACTGTGGCCGTTCATGTCCACCGAGGCGGTGAAGCGCAAGCTCCACACCAATGACTCCTGGCGGCAGAACGCCACTTGCGCACTCTACCCGAACGGCCAGGAGAAGGATGCGACCTTCGTCGTCGATCTCTTTGAACGTGCCGGATTTTTTGCCGCTGCAGAGACTTACAATCCTCTCCCAGGCCTCGGCGGCAAACAAAGCCCCAGCGTGCTGGATGAGTTGATGCGCAGCACTTGGTGGGCCAAAAACCGCATGTCTATGCGCGACATCCTGCGCAATCACATCGACGCGCAGAAGACGCGTACTTTCGGCATGAATCTCGTGCGGGCGCTGGTGGACCCGGACGGAGACGAGGCGGTCAAACAATTTGTCGCCGCCAATGCGGCTGAACTCCTGAAGCTCCCCAAGGATGTCGTGCCTCAGATCGCGGACATCCTGGCTTTCCGCACCGACGAACTCATCGAATACCCTGCTCCACTGCGTGACTTGATCAAGCAGAAGGCGTCCGGCTTCCACGACCAGGTTCTCGCTGGAAAGCCCTTCGAAGAGTTCAAGCTCGACCAGAAGGCCTTTGAGACAGAGTTCACGAAGGTTCTCGGCACGACTTACATGAGAAAGGCCGACTTCACTGGCGGCGCGGTCTTTTTCGACAAAGCCCTGCGCATCATGGAAGCACAGCAGCAGCGTGCCGGTTGGGGTAATGGCATCAACAACGGCTGGACGCTCCGCAGCGAGACGCTGGGCAACTTCATGAATAGCAAGCCCGTGAACGTGTTCTGCTTTGCCATGCATTTATACCACGAGGACGACAGCGGCCTGCTGGCGCACAACGGCTGGCACACTGCGGACGGCTGCGGGCAGTGGATGCGCAGCCGCTGGGAGTTCTGGGGCGGACGTGCCTCCGCCGCAGAAGGCATGAACGGCCTCGTGGATGAAATGGCGCGCTACTTGAAGGCGGAGCACGCCACACTGCTCGGCCTTGGCTTCCACAATCTCTTCACCCGCCTCATGCTCTCGGATGTGAACGCCATCACGGTGTGGGCGGAAAAAGAGAAGGCCGCCGATGCCCGTGCGGCCATTCTGCGTGAGCTTGCCATCGCCGGTCGGCTTTTCCTCACCGCTTGCGCGGAGAGCCGTGGGCGGGATGGCACGTGCGTGAGCGGCAGCACTCCGGTGATCGACCTGCTGATGAAGCACCATCGCGCCGCAGTCATGAACGAGAAGGTCAATCCGCGGGTGCGCATCGCGCTGGTTCATCACTTGTGCAACGTCTGCCCCTTCGCTGTGCCAGACGATCTCGTGAAGAAAGGCGCACAGCTCGCCGCGCAGGAAAACAAAGAGCTGCATGCCATCCACGGTTACCAACTCGCCCACATCATTCGCCGCTTCGTTCAACTGCCCGTCGATGATGAGTGGAAACGCATCGCCCAGGAGTTCTGGGATGGCTGGACGCGACGCCAGAGCTTCGCCAAGGAGAAGCGCGAGCGTGGCCGCTACTACGGCACGATCTACGCGCCCACCTTTGCAATGGTGCAGGTCGCGGCGCGTGCGCACAACGAGCGCTGGCTCACCCAACTCATTGAAAAGGACGCGCCTTATCTCAAGACGATGCGCACCACCGTGATGCTCATCGCCACCAGCGGCTGGGAGCAGCGTGCGGCTGAGTTTTTGACCAAGGAAGCCTCGCATCTGCAGAACTGGCAGTCCGATGTGGTGAAGTGGGAGCCCGGCTTCGAAAAGCATGCTGCTGCGCTCGCCAAGGCCTGCAACGATCCCGGTCTCGGCCTGTTGGGTGAATTGATCACCGCCGAGTCGCAGGATTTCCCGATGCCAATGGTGCGCACCTTCAAGCAGCCCACGACCTGCGAGCAGCGCATCGCCGCGCTGGCGCCGCGTTTTGCGAAGACCACGTTCAAAAACGATAAGCTGCGCGTCTCCGCCGCCACGCTGGTTTCCAACTACGCGCCACGTGCTGCCGTGGAGCATCTCAGCAGCCTGCTCGAAGAGGAGGCGAAGAAAATCGACACCGCAGCCTTTGCCATGATCCGCGTCAACGCCGAGCGCGCCGAGGCTGCTTATGTGCTGAGCACACCCATCGTGAAAAGCGTCCTCGCAGGTGACGCCAAACTCTGGAGCACCACCTTCGACACGCTGGCAGGCATCACTGGTGATGATCTATATTTTCGCAACAATGCGCGAAACCTTCTTGCCGATACGTTGGCAGACAGCATCAGCGCACACTGGAAATCAGGCACCAAACACGAGGCCGATTTTTGGAAGCAAATCATCATGCCCGTCATTGACGAGAGCGAAAATCATAGTGACGACCACACCGGCCATTTCGTCAGCCTGCTCATGCCATTGCTAGCAGCCAGCGGTGACTCCACCCTCGCAGACTGGCGCAAATCTCTCACGCGCCCTCAGCTCAGCACGATCATCAGCGCCCTGGGCAAGAAGGATGAGATCTGGCGCAATGCCGGCCGGCTCGCAGGTGATGAGGCCTTCAAAACTCGCCTCTCGCTCGAGGCACGTATGAGAATCGTCACCCACCTCCTCGCGGATGATGTGATTGCCGGGCGCAACACGCCCACCCTGTTCACAAAAATCATGAACGAGCGGCTTTTGAGTGACCGCGAGATCGCGGAGAATGCCGAATCCTTGTTTGCAGCGCTGGCGAAGAAAAATAATCTCGCCATTACGCTCGCAGAGATCGCCCTCGACCGCGGGAAGTCTGAAATTGCCATCAAGTTGCTGGATGCAGCTCTGGCCGCGAAGCCGACGCCGACTGCTGACCATGCCTTCGACCTCCTCGAAATGCGTTTTGGCCTGGAAGTGCGAGGAGGAAGAAAAGCCGAAGCCTCCGCCGCCTTTGCCAAGCTCGAAGCCCATGAGAGAGCGGCCGCCAACAAATTCACCATTCCGATTCTGCAACGACTCCTGAGCGAGATGAAATAACGCCGCATCTCCTGAATTTCTGTGCACGAGTTCTGATTTGCCTCTGCACATGAGTGCGCTTTGCTGCCCCCATGTGTGGTCGTCTGAACCAGTTCGCGAGCCTTCCCGCGCTTTCCCTCGCGGGGAAGAAGCTGCGCATTGAACGGCGACCCAAGAAAAAGGACGAGGACAGGAAAGTCGAGGTGCCGGTAATCCACAACATCTGCCCCACGGATTACGCCGACGTGCTGACCATGCAGGCTGATGAGATCGGCATCGAGCGCATGCGCTTCGGCCTTGTGCCTTCGTGGGCCAAGGGCAGCAAGAAGGAGGTCGCGAAGAAGTTCGGGCTCACGTTCAATGCGCGGTGTGAGAGCATCTTTGACCTGGCCTCCTACCGCGGCCCCATCCTGGGTCAGCGCTGCCTCATCCCCGTGCAGGGCTGGCACGAATGGCCAGACCGCACCACTCCCTACTTCATCCATCGCACGGACGATGAACCCGTCTTGCTGGCAGGCATCTGGGATGTGTGGGAAAGCCGCAGCCCGGACGATTTCGAAAGCGGAGCCGTCATCACCTCCATGAGTGTCGTCACAACGGCACCGGGGCGTTACATGGCCAAGTTCCATGACCGTAGTCCTCTCATTCTTGAGGGCGAAGCAGCCCTTGCATGGATGCAGCCAAGCATCCAGACCGAAGACTTGCGCGCCCTTTTTCGCCCCTATGAGAGCAAACTTCTGGAAGCCTACCGAGTCTCCACCACCGCCAATCTAGCCCGCAACAAAAGCGCAGAAGCCCTGCGCCCGATATCGCCGCCCGTGCCTCAGGCAGGAGATGAACCGGTCAAAGTGGAAGTGGATTCCGGTTCGCAAATGCTCCTCTTCGAGCCTTGAGCGAGCTAAATTTCTCGCTTAGTTTACGAAGCTCTTACAAGCGCATATCCTATAATGGATGTTATAGTAAATCTTGATAATGACGCAAAATAGCGACGCATCATTGATCTTGGTTCATAAATTTTTTTGACGAACATATGAAGTGCGACACATTTAATATCATGAAACTCCTCATAGCCATGGTGGCCTTTGCTCTAGCCGGGCATGGCATGGCTGCGGAATCTAATGGCACTGTCTCGGTGGCTGTTGGAAAGGTGACACTCATCCCGATGGGGGGAAATGCGGAAACTCCGTTGAAGGTGGGCGATGCGGTACCGGTAGGCTCCACGGTGAAAACCGGTCCTGCTTCACGCGCGGTGATCAAGACCACCAAGCAGTCGGCCATCCGCATCGCGGAAAATTCGCAGGCGGTCTTCATGGAACTCGTCGATTCCGACACCGCGCCGAAGGTGCTGGTGGATCTCAAGTCGGGCAGCCTCGGCGCGCTCATCCAGCCGCAGGCTCAATCAACCATGGACTTCAAAGTGAAGACCCCCAGCGGCATCGCGGCTGCTCGCGGCACGATGTTTGCGGTGGCTGTGGAAGATGGCAAAGGCTTCGTCAAAGTGGAGCATGGCAAAGTGGACGTCACCCCGAACGATGTGAAGAAGCAGGTGCCGCAGAGCGGCAAAGTGACGATCGTCAAAGGCAAGGTGACCGAGACTCCTCCAGGTCAGGCCGAGCACGCACTGAAGGAAGGTGACATCGTGACCGTGGGCAGCACACTCAAAACCGGTGCGGATTCAAACGCCACGGTGACCATGACGACGACTTCCGCGATTCGCCTCGGCCCGGATTCCGAGGCGGTGGTGGCGGAGATCGTCGAGTCCAAGGAAGCGCCCAAGGTGCTGCTGGACCTGAAGAACGGGACCATCGGTGCGCTGGTGAAGCCTGAGACTTCCGGCAAAATGGATTTCAAGATCAAGACGCCCAGTGGCGTCGCTGTGGCAAAGGGAGCCTTTTACTCCGTCTCTGTCGAGAACGGCAAAGGCTATGTGCAGACAAAGGATGGCGAAGTCGTCATCGTCCCGCTGCAAACCGCCGCCACCACTTCCAAGCCTCAGCAATAACACTGAATGTCTTTGGGATGTCCATCTGTGAGGACTGTTCGCGCCCTCGTTTGGGGTGCGGCATTATGGATTTTGCTGCAAGGATCAGTGGTTCAAATTTCCGCTAATCCGACCGGTGGCGTGGTGGTGCTGGGAGAGGCCCAAATTCAAAGCACCTTCCCCGGACTGACCACCATCCATCAGCAGTCGGATCGTGCGGTCATTGACTGGAGTACCTTTAACATCGCCAGCGGCGAGCACACGAACTTCATCGTGCCAGATGCGAATTCAGCCACGCTGAACCGCGTTCTTGATGGCGGGCCTTCGCTTTTAAATGGCACGCTCACCTCCAATGGCCAGTTGTTTCTCATCAATGCCAGCGGCATCATCTTTGGCCAGGGCTCCGTGGTGGATGTGGCGGGACTCACGGCCTCCACTTTGGATCTGAGCAACCGCATGTTCATGGCCGGTGGCGAGATGGTGTATCAGGGAAACAGTACGGCGGAAGTCACCAATGCGGGCTCCATTCGCGCCTCCAGCGGCGATGTTTTTCTGATCGGTTTACAGGTCAACAACTCCGGTGCCATCCGCGCCCCGAACGGCACCGTGGGACTGGCCGCAGGCACGGATGTGCTCATCATGCCCGCAGGCGATGAGCGGGTGATCGTGCGCAATGCGGCAGGCCCGCAGCGCGGAACTGGGGTGACCAACAGCGGCCTCATCGAAGCGAACGTCGCCGAGTTGAAAGCCCACGGCGGCAATGTGTATGCGCTGGCGATTCGCAACACGGGGCGCATTGCCGCCACCGCCGCCACGAGGCAGGGCGGCCGCATCATCCTCAGTGCCAATGGCGGCCGCATCGAGAGCACCGGCAAGCTGGTCGCAAGTGGGCCCTCAGGGAACGGCGGGCAGATCAAAATCAACGCCGGCAACAAAGGCAGCGCCACCCTCGGCGGACGAGTGGATGCCAATGGTACCACCGGCCGCGGTGGCAGCATCGCGGTGACGGGCGGAGAGGTAACCATAAGGCGAGCCATTGTCGTTTCAGCCGATGGCGAAAACGCGGGCGGACAGATAGAAATCAATGCCCGGCCGCAGGACAACGCAGGCACTGATGCAGCGCCGACCGTCACCATCATCGACGGTACCATTCGTGCCGATGCAGCCAGCGGCAACGGCGGCGTCATCCGCCTGGGCGGCAGTTCACTCACCCTCGGCGGCGCGGCCCTCATCAGCGCCAGCGGAGCCATGGGTGGCGGCAGCATTTTCGCAGGCGGCGGAGCACAGGGCCTGGACGCCAGCATGGCGAATTCGACTCAGGTGGAAATTCAGCAGGGAGCGATTCTTGCGGCCAATGCGATTAACAGCGGCACCGGCGGCACCACAGTGGCCTTTGCCAGCGGCCAGCTCACATTCAGCGGCACCCTGCAGGCACGCGGTGGCGTGACCGGCGGCAATGGCGGGCAGGCAGAGCTTTCCGGCAAGCAGGCGCTGATCATTGAATCACTGACGGGCCGCATTGATCTCAGCGCGCCGCAGGGAATCTCGGGCACTCTGCTGCTCGATCCCAATGACATCCTCATCACCAACTGCGTGGCAGGTAATACCATCACCAATCCTGCACAGGCGAACACGCTCAGAGCCTCCGACATTTCAACGTGGCTTGACACCAACTGCGGCAACCTCATCATCCAGACCGACCGCAACGCCACCGGCGGAGCGGGGAACATCACGCTCGCGGGACTCATTCAGTGGAGTTCCGCCACCACGCTGACCATCAATGCGGATCGTGATTTCATCATGACCACACAGGGCGGCAGCACGGGTGTGATTCAGTCCAGCGGCAGCGGCTCCGTAGTAATCAATGCCGGACGCAGCGTACTGATTTTGGCAGGCTCACAAATTCTCACGCACTCGGGCAATGTCACACTCAACGCCAATCAGGGCGCCACTTCGTTCGAGGGCGATTTCCAGGCCATCATCATCGGCGGACAGATCCTTTCAGACAGCGGCAACATCACACTCGCGGGCAGGACCGGCGCAAGCAGCAGCGCTCAAACTGCGGCCATCCTGCTGGACAATGACGGCGTAGTAAGCGCAGGCGGCTTTGGTGTGGTCACCCTGCAAACAACCGGCGGCAGCGTGCTTGGCCATGGCTCCATCACCTCCTGGGGCCTCAAGCTATCAGGCATCAACGACTTCTTCCTCACCAACACCGACAACGCCGTCCAGACCGTGACGACCATCGGTACCATTGGCTCCATTCAAATCCTGAATACGCTGGGTCTCTCCATTGGCACCATCGGTGCGGACAGCGGACTCAGCGCCTTCGGCGGCATCAGCATCATCACCACCAACACAGATCACATCCGCATCAATACGGACCTCTCCTCGCATGGCGGTGTGATCACCCTGACCGGATACGGCATCGAAGTGAATGGCAGCCACGTTTCCAACACGGGTGCCGGCTCCATCTACCTGACGGCCACGCGCGAGATCAACGCCAACTCCGGGGCCACGATCTCCGTGGTGGATGGCCGCATGCAACTAGATGCAAACCAATTCCCTACTGCCACGGGTGGAAACTTCGCTGGCATCATCCTGAACAATGTCACACTGACAACCACCGGAATGGGTGCCATCGCATTGAACGGCCGCAGCGGTGACACGGGAGATGGCAACGTCGGCATTCTCATGCTGCATGGGTCCACAATTCGCTCCACCTCCACTTTGCCCACGGCGGGCAGCATCACGCTCCTCGGCGTAGCAGGTGGTGGCGATGGCAGCGGCAACCATGGCCTTTCACTTCAGGATGCAGGCACCGCCATCACCAGCGCAGGTGCCACCATAGCGGTCACCGGCAGCGGCACACCCACCGGCTATGAAAACACCGGCGTGAATCTAGACTCAGATACCGCCATCACCAACATTGGCGCGACCATCATCACCACCGACACCGTCAGCATTTCGGGAGCCGCTACGATTGGTGGCACCGGCACGCTGGCCATCCGCTCAGTCTCCGCAGGCACCACCATCGGTCTGGGCGACGGCGCAGCAGGCACACTTCAAATCAATTCCGCTGGAATCGGTGCCCTCTCATCCAGTTTGAGCCACATCACCATTGGCGCTGCCAATTCGGGAGATGTCGAAGTCCACGCCTCGACATGGCGCGCACCTTTGACGATTCTGACCCTTGGCGAGATCACCGTGAGCGAGCAGATCATCGATCTCGGCGGTGCTGTCAGCTTGAATGGATCGAACACCCTTTTATGTGCAGGCATTACCACAGCAGGCGGGGAGATCATCATCAGCAGTCCCATCTCCCTCGGAGCCAATGCCGCACTGGACACCACAGGAGGAGGCTCTGTGCTGAATGGAGCCTCCATCACTGTGAGCGGAGCCATCAGGAATGGCGGCAGTACAGGCCATGATCTGACGCTGAATGGCGGACTCCTCGGGGACATCACTTTGCAGTGCGCCGTCGGGCAGTCGGCAGCACTTGGTGCTGTGAATCTCACGGGTGACAGGCTGGTGGGTGAGCCGCAGATCACAGCGCAAAGTTTTTCCGCCACCTTCAATGGCTTGATCGATCTTTCCCATCTGACTGCAGACACCGTGTCAGTCACTGGGCGCGCAGGCAATGACACCGTCACTTTTGCCTCCGCCACCGGGCCGGTCAGCATCAGCGCCTCCAGCTTTACCAGCATTGAAAACGTCATCGGCTCGGCGAGTCATGCGGACACCCTCGTGGGTGCCGCCGGTGGCAATGTGTTTCAGATCACTGCCAACAACGCCGGCGCGCTGGGGACGCTGAATTTCAGCTCCATCGAAAATCTCACCGGCAGCAGCACGGGAGCCAACCAGTTTGTCTTTGCCAATCAGGCCACCATCAAAGGCAGGGTGAACGGCGTTGGAAATCCCCTCGCGGTGCTGATCGTCAATGACAGCAACCTCCAAGCCGGGCAGGGCTACACCATCGGTGAGTCACTGATCTCCGTCGGCACGCGCAGCTATGCCTTCACTGGCGTGAACACCATCGGCCTCAATCTCGGTGCCGGGAATGACAACACGGTCACCAGTTTCTACACGTTCACGCAAAATCTCAGCGGTGGTGGCGGTAACAATCAGCTCTTTGTGGACGGCACCAAGGTGGTGACTTCACCGCTCACCAAGCCGGGCTTCGGCACCATCACCACCACGGGCTTTTCCACCAGTGCCGTAATCACTCCGGTGACGAATGTCTTCCTGCAAAACTTCAATCCACCGGGTGGTTCAACCTCCAACGGCTTTTCGCAGACCAACAATTTCAATTCCACCTCCATCGCAGGCGCAGCAGGTGGAATCGGCGCGCAGGGCATTGCTGGGGCTCTAGCGGGTGGCGCAGGCATTGCCGGCACGGCCTCCACCTCAGCCTTTTTGGGTCAGACTTTCGGCACCGGCAGTGGCTCCATAGGGGGCGGTGGTCCGGCCAGTCTGGGGATGCAGTCGCAGATGAATTCCAGCACCTCCGCCACCGCTGAACGCGAGCTGAACATGAACCTGGGTGGTGATGGCACGATCCGTCTGCAAAACGGGGGTGGACTTTTCGCCATCGCACCGGGCACAGGCGCTCCCAGCACGGCCTCCGTAGCGCAACTGAACGCAAGCATGAGTCTGCTGGCGCAGAGCGAACTCGCCATCGGCGCGATTGGCAATGGAGAAGTGCCTCTCACCGTGCAGGCGGGTGCGCAGTCCATCACCTTGGGCGATCCCCTGCCCGCGCTCAACGTGCAGCAATTTCTCAATCAGGTGTCGAACCCTGAATCATTCAGCACACTTGTCCGCGCACTCGGTGGCGATGGCACGGCACGGCTCGAATTTGGCTCTGGCAGCACCACCGTGGAGGTGAATGGCAGGCCGGTGCCCGCCACCATCGAAACTGCCCTGCTCTCAAGCATTTCACCAGGAGCCTTTGGCGAACTCTCACTCGCCCTCGGTGGCCTGGGCGACTACATCGTGACTGAATCCAATGGGCTGGCCCTCATGGATGCCGCCAGCGCTGCCGCTGCGCCTGCGGTACAGACCCAGCTCCACTCGCTGCTCGCGCCCGCCGGAGCGCAGGGACTTGCGCTGGCGCTGGGAGAGGACGGCACCGCGCTGGTTCTCTCATGGGACGGCATGATCAACACCGCACTCGATGGCGTCCCGCCGGGAGCATTCGTCATCTTTAAACTCAACAACGCCACCACCCCTCAAAGCCAGGAGGAACTTGATCATGCGCTCCGCTGACCGCACGGCCACTCATCTTATGCCATCACGCTCATTCACGCAGTTCATGCTGCTTGCCCTAGCTCTTTGCACGTTGCCATGCAGCCTGCGCGCCCAGGAATTCCCCAGCGCAACTGGTGCCGGCACGCTGGTGGACCGGCTGGAGGCTCCCCGCGCACAGAAATTTTCAGAGGAAGCCGCGTCATCCCAAAAACCTGAAGCCGACAAGGCC
>JAPLUN010000465.1 GCA_026397715.1 Verrucomicrobiota bacterium | reverse complement strand
GTTGTAGTCCGTGCCCGAAGTCGCCGTGCCGCTGCGTGCCAGGGACACCGTCAGTGGAGCTCCCGTCTGCCCGGTGCGCGAGACAGTGAAGGTCCCCGGATCCAGCCCGGCCTCCGCTGCGTTTGCGTCTGTCGCCACAATGCTCACCACCGGGGAATCATCGTCCGTGATGGTCAGCGTATGCACCGCCACGGAGCCCGCATTGGCCCCGGCCGCATTGGCCAGCGCCACGACCACCGTCTCCGGACCTTCGATCAGCGCGTCGTCCGCGAGGGCGATGGGGATCGCCTTCACCAACTCCCCCGGTGCAAAGGTCAGCGTGCCGCTGTCCAGGGTGTAGTCCACGCCGCCGCCCGTCGCCGTGCCGCCGGTCACACTGTAGTCCACACTGGCGCTGGAGGAAGACAGCGCGCTGAGCGACACCAGGATGAAGCCCGTGCCGGCATTCTCCGCCACGCTGCCCGTGGCGGCGGCGAAGCCCACGCTCGGCACTGCCGGCGGCGTGTCGTCATCGATGATGGTGTAGGTGTAGGTCGGGTTCGCGCCCAGCGTCGCGCCGTTGGGATTGCGTATGACGAGGGTGATCGTTTCATCATTCTCCGGCATCCCGTCATTGTTGATGGCGATGGGTATGTTCTTGGTCTGGTCACCAATGCCAAAGTTCAGCGTGCCGCTGGGCAGGGTGTAGTCAACGCCGGTGCCGTAGGCCGTCGTCACCGTCGAGTTGCGGTAGATGAATTCGCCCAGGGCGTTCTGCACCAGCCCCATGTACAGACTGCGGCAGCGGTAGGTGTTGGATTCGCGGATCATCACCCCGGCCTGCGCGTTTGAATTGCCGCCGCTTTGCGAGAGCACCCGCGCAGTGATATTGAAGTCCCCCGTCACCGGCATGGCCACAAAGTGGCATTCGTCTTCCGTGCCGCCAATTTGTGAGCCCGAGCCGATGACCGTGTAAACACCGCCGTTCAGCACATCCGAGCCCTGCGCATTCACAAAGCCGATGGTGCGCCCCACGAGGTTCAGCGTGGGCACGGTGCTGATGGTAACATTATCAAACGCCGCTGTCTGCAGCAGCCCGTCGCTGCGTGCGCTCACCGCCAGTCCGACTTGCAGCTTGGTGCTGAGCGGGATGTTTTGCGTGGTGCTCACCTGCAGCCAGTTGGTGCCGTCCATGGAGTAGAATCCGCTGAAGCTGCATGGCCATGTGCTTGGAGTTGTTCGCCGTGCTCTCACGAATCATCACGCCCGCTTTGGAAGAGTTCACGCCGCCGGTGATCGAAGCCACCCGCGCCGTGATCGTACAACCTGCCGAACCCGTGATCGGGAAGGACAGGTAGCGGCACACGTCTGTGGTGCTCGACTGCGACACATCCAGGCCGCCTGCGGTGATGGTGTAAACGCCGTTCACATCCGGCCCGCTGCTGCTGCTGGTCGGCGTGGACGTGCCGATGGTCTGCTGCGCCAGCGACCCAGGCGTAACGCCGGCATCAAGACCGGTGATGCTGACGTTGTCGAGTGTGGCCACGCAGGTGGCGGAGGTCGTGTTGGACGCGGCCCACAAACCCACGCTGTAGTTGTTGGCCGCAAAGCTGATGGTCTGCGTGGTGCCGGTCTGGTTCCAGTTCACGCCATCATTCGACAGAAAGCTGCTGAGCTGCGAGCCATTGCGCACCACCCGTACCCAGTAGGGTGGTACAAAGGTCGTGCTGGCTGTCTGGGTCGTCGAATTACGCGAGCCCGAGTCCACGATGTAATCGACCGTTACGGGCGCGGAGGCCGCGCTGGCCAGAGTCACCGGCACATTCACGCTGGTCACGCTCTCCGCTCCGCTCGCCCCATTGGAGCCGACCCCTACAGTGCCAAACTGCACGGTCTGCGTGCTCGTTTCGTTGTCATCAATGTAGATGAGCGCATCCGCCGTCTTGGAATACGCGCCATTGGCAAAGCGGAAGATCATCGTCTCCGTGCCTTCAAAGACGGCGTCGTCGGTCAGATTGAAAGTCACATCCGCCCCGGTGCTTCCCGCCGGTATCGTCAGCACGCCTGTGCTGGAGGGATTGTCAAACGTCAGCGTCCCGCTGGTGACGATGGTGTAGTCCGCCCCCGCTGTGGCCGTGCCCTGCATCGAAAAATTCACCGTCAGCGCTGAAGTCGTCGCCCCGGTGCGCGAGACGTAGTATTTGCGCGGCGAGGTGGACGAGTTTTCCGTGATGCGGTTGACGACGCTGCCGCTGGTGTTGATCTGCGCATCCACCCACACGGTGGGCTGGGTGCCGTCGCGCAGCCACATCGTCGCGGTCGCCGTGGGGCCGAAGGTCTGGTAGCCCGCATCCGGGGTGATCGTGAAAATGATCGTCTCAATGTCTTCGGCAATCGCGTCGCTGAGGGTTCGCACCGTCAGGTCATAAGTCGTAGCGCCAGCCGGGATGACCAGCGTGCCGGTGAAAGGATTGGGCGTCAGCGGTGAGCTGCTCACGATGGAGCCTGAATTGCCCACGGCCCACACGTTGTTCGCGTCGGTGCCGCGCACACCGTTCAGTGCCAGCGCTGCGTTGGAAATCTGCGCGGCCCAACTGGACCCGCCATTGGAGGTGCGCAGCACCGTGCCGTTGTTGCCGGAGGTCCAGAGATTGTTCGCGTCCGCACCCCAGATGGAGAAGATGTCCTGCGTGCTGGAGGAATTCTGCGCACTCCAGGTGGAGCCGGACGACTTCAAAATGGTGCCCCCCGTGCCGGCCGCCCAGAGGTTGGTGGCGGAGCTGCCCCAGACGCTGCGCAGCGTCTGCGTCGTGTTGGAAGTCTGCGCCGCCCAGGTGGTGCCGTTCCAGAACCTGACCACCCCGCTGGCACCGACCGTCCAGATACTTGTGGCCGAGCTCCCCCAGACGCCATTCAGCGCCGTGGCCACGCCGGAAGTCTGAGAGTTCCACGCCGTGCCGTTCCAGCGGAGGATCACGCCGCCATCCCCCACGGCCCACACGTTGTTCACATCCGTGCCCCAGACACCGCGCAGGGCGTTTGTTGTGCCGGAGGTCTGGGCGTTCCACGCCGTGCCGTTCCAGCGGAGGATCACGCCGCTGTCGCCCACGGCCCACACGTTGTTCGCATCCACGCCCCACACCCCGCGCAGCGTTGTCGAGACTCCCGAAGTCTGCGCGCTCCAAGCCGTGCCGTTCCATCTCAAAATGGTGCCGCCATCCCCCACCGACCACAGGCTTGTGCTGCTGTTCCCCCACACCGCCAGCAGTGCGCTGGTCACTCCGGAGGTCTGCTGATTCCAGGTGGCAAGGTTGTCGTAATCCGTGCCGTTGGTTGCGGTGCCGGTCAGCGTGTAGTTCACCGCCACCGGAGTCCCGGAGGTGCCGCCACGCATGGTGAAGCGGAAAACGCCATTGGTGGAAGGCTCGGCGGCGCTTGAGATGTTCTCCACTTCAATGTACGGCGTGTTGGCGGAGGAGTCCGCGATGGTCACCGTTGCCGTCGCCGCAGCGCCGACCAGATAATTCGTCGGCCCTGCCCCGAGCTGCAGCGTCACCTGCTCCGTACCTTCCCCCAGGTTGTCCCAGCGCGGGATGATGGTGATGCTCGCCACAGCGGACCCGGCCGGAATCACCACCACCCCGGACAAGCCTTCATAGTCCACGCCGTTGAGCGCGGGTACGCCGTTGCCTTGATTGCCCGCCACCGAATAGTACACCGTCTGCGGCTGAGTGGTGGCACCCGTGCGCGTCACCACAAAGGTGCCGGTGTCGGCGATGGCACTAGGCTGCGACAGATCGACTTCCGCTGCATTGGGATCACTCGCCACCACTGTCACCGTCGGTGTGTCATCATCAATGAGGTTGAGTGTCGCCGTGGACTGTCCGGAGGTGAGCACATAGCCCGCCACCTGCGGTATCGTCACGATGATCGTTTCCATCGACTCCACCAGTGAGTCATCCACCGAGGTCACCGCCACGGTGGCGCTGGAGGCGCCGCTGGGAATCGTGACAGTGCCGCTCAACGTGGAGTAATCCGTGCCGTTGATCGCCGAACCGCTGATCGTGCAGGCCACGCTCAAGGGGTTGGTCGTCACCCCCGTGCGCGTGAAGGTGAACGTGCCGGCAGAGCCGTTCTCCACGATGGCCGCCGGCGTCACCACCACACCCACCTGCGGCAGCGCTGTGTCATCATCAATGATCGCCACCGTCGCCGCAGCCGTGCTGGTGGCCACGAGGTAGCCTGAACCGCTGGCGACCACCAGGGTCATCGTTTCCGGCCCTTCGGCGATGGCGTCGTTCACCGTCGTCAGCACCACATCCAGCTGCGCACTGCCGGCCGGAATGGTGAACGTGCTGAAAGGCGAGCCCCCCGCCAGCGCCGGAGACAGGGTGTAGTCGCCCGTGCTGGCCGTGCCGGTGGCGGTCGCCACGCTCACAATGAGATCAAGCGAGGTGTCGCCCGTGCGCGTGAGGCGAAACGTCCCCGTATCAGCCGCACCGGAGTTTTCAGTCGCGGAGTTGTCCAGCGCACTGATGGAAACCTGCGGCAGTCCGTCCGCACTGAAATTTGCCCCGGTGAAACTCGGACCGACGGTGATGGCATTGTTGAACAGCTCATTGAACGAATAGCCGTAGAGCAGCGGCGTCACCGCATAGGTGTTCGCGGCCAGATTGGTGATGGTGTAGTAGCCGTCCTGGTCGGTGATCACCGGATTCGTACCGTTCGCATTCAAGAGCACTCCCGGCAGCCCCACGCCGCCCGACGTGACACGCCCCGCGATGTTGAACTTGGTGGTGAACGCCCCCACGGTGACCATCTTTGACCGCGTCACATTGCCGCCCTTCAGGTCGCTCACGGTGCAGCTCACCACGTAGGTGCCCGTC
Organism: Verrucomicrobiota bacterium; assembly: GCA_026397715.1. Lineage (GTDB taxonomy): Bacteria > Verrucomicrobiota > Verrucomicrobiia > Verrucomicrobiales > Verrucomicrobiaceae > Prosthecobacter. The sequence continues at coordinate 10,662 of JAPLUN010000465.1, read as the reverse complement.
GTCGGGAAGGTGCGGGTGATCACCGCCGCGTTGGGCGAAACGATCTTCACCGAGGTGTCTCCCCAATGCTGCCACTGATAGGCCAGCGTATCGCCGTCCACATCGGCGGCCGTCGCCGTAAAGGTCACCGTGCCGCCCTGCGGGATCGAATCCGCCGAAGAAGCGAGCGTCAGGGTGGGGTCATGATTGCCGCTGAAGTCTCCCATGTTGACCTGCACATCGACGTATTTCGGCGTGGTGCTGCTCACCCCCACCGTCGTGATGTAGATGCCCGACTCCGTGTCTCCAAACGTCTGCCCCAGCGCGATGGGGGCGTCATCCTTGCCGTAGGGAGAGCCCGGCGTGGAGTCGATGAGCTGCAGACTGCCAGAGGCGCCCAGCGGGAACTTCCAGCCCAGCAGCATGCCCTGGTCCACCCAGGGCCGGGAAGTGCTGCCGGTGTACTGCTGCCGCAGCTCGCCCCAGTAAACACGCGTGGAGTCTTTGGTGATCGTCAGCGCATAGCGGTTGCGCGGGTCGAGGATCGGCTGGTCAAAGGCATACAAACGGTACAAGCCGCTGGTGGTGATGTTCTGCACAAAATTGTCCGGCAGCCATTTGATCTGGTTCTTCGCGGAGACGTTGTATTGGTCCACCGGCACGCCGCCGCTGCCCATCACATCGTATTGATCGCCATACTCCGCATTGGTGCCCGGCCCGATCGAGCTCGTGCCGGAGGTGTCCCAGTAGTTTGCATGCGCCAGGCCAAAGGAGTGCCCGATCTCATGCGCGCAAATGCCCACGCTGTCCGCATACACCCACACATTGCCCCCGCCGCCCCAGCCGCCCGTCGGGCGCGCGCCGCCGTTCAGGCGCACCACGGTCACATCGTAGTCATTGAAGTCAAAGCCGAGGCGCCGCGCCTCCTCCCGCGCATGGGTCATCTCCAGGGAAAGTCCGTCCACATCGCCGCCATTGGACGTGTCCTTCTGCACATACCACGCCTCGTTCTTGGGCAGCTTGACCGGCGGCGTCACCGTCGTCAGCGTCGTGAGCTTGCCGTAGGAGGACTGCAGGTAGTAGTTCGACACATCGCGCATCACCTGATAGCTCGCCGCCTCCGTGGAGGGCACGGCGTTCTGATCCTGAAACGTCAGCGGAATGTAGAGCACCTTGAGCTGCCCCAGCGCCGGCGTCGGTGCCGCAGGCAGCGGCCCGCTGATGCTGATCGGACCGCCGGTGGAGCCTTCGGCATAGATGAGCTGCTTTGCATAACTATCCCGGTGATAACCGCCGCACAGATACACCACCTCCTCCGGTGTTTCGACCACGGCGTCCGCCTGGACCGTTTCCACGGGCTGCGCCGTTTGTTCATCGTTCGCCGTCTTAAGCCCGCTGATCGGACACACGGTGACCTGCTGCTTGGATTGATCGGGAACCTCTCCCACTTCCAGCACGCGCAGCGGCGACTCATACGCCGCGATTTCCCGGTCGATGCCGATGCCCAGGATGGCCGCATTGGGGGTGTTGATCACAATCTGCGCGCGCCGCCCATAGACATACAGATTGAAAGCCCCTTCGTTCACACTCTGGGCGATGCGGTGCGTCAGCGTCTCGCCGGGAGCCAGCGGCGGCGCTCCCGGTGGCGGCGTGCCCTGAAAAACCGTCACCGCCATGCGCTGGTTCACCCGCTTCTCCAGCTGCTGCAGCACCTGCGTTGGCAGTTGCTGCCGTACCACCATGGGCACCGCCGAGGCCAGCGCCTGACGTGGATCCTGCTTGATGAGCGCCTTCATCACCGGCCTGCGCGCCTCCGCCAGCTTCACGCCCTCCTTCACCATCTTCGCGCGCTCCGCTGGGTCCGCCGCCAGGTAGCTCTGGGTCCACGACGCAAACGCCGTCACCTCCCCCTCTGCCGGAATCTTCCCCAGAACCTTTTCAGAAACCTTCAGCGCCTCCTGCGCAGGCGTGGCCGCCGCCCCCTCAGGCAGCCGGTCGCGCGTGCTTGCCGCTGCCGCTTGTAGCTTGGCCCCTCCCGGCATGAGAGGAGCTGCCTTGTTTGCAGGCTCGATCAAAAAACAGAAATAGAGCGCAGCGAAGAGGAGCGCTGCCAAGGAGACCCATAAATATCGAAAACGCATGAAGGTTGGAGGCGTACGGAAACTTAACAATCGGCAGCTTGTTTTATTAGAAATTGGTTCAGAATTTCGAAATCATAGCCCATCATCTCGCTCGAACGCGATGCTAAATAATTGGAATGCATCCCCGGCTGCCGGGGCGGGATTCCGACCCCGAGCGTTTGATTGAAGCTGTCCCCTGAACCGCTAGCATGTATCTGGCTAAAGACGGCAAACATCTTGAGACCTTGCTTAATCATGGCCTGCCTCATTGGCTACGGCACTCGAAGCAGCCTTCCGGAGTCAACAGCCGCAAGCGCACCTTTACTCCTGTGCTCACTTTCTGGACCTTCCCGTCTCAAGTGCTCGATCCAGGGGGCAGCTGTTTGTGGGTTGCCTATTACAATAATAGGGAAATTTCCAGAGGGTGGCCAACCCTGAGCAAATGACTCCAGCCTGAAACTTTGATCTTGCTTCGAAAAAATCATCCTACTCGACTAACCCTATTTTCGGTGTCTGCATTTTTGAAGAAAGACCAGGTGAACTCTCGGCATGAAAGAGCAGGCTCGATGATGGCGGCAAGCCATCATCGAATTCTTTTTAGCTATCACAACAGGGAACAAGGTGAAATCAGCGCCAACGGCTTAAGGCCGGCTGGCAATACGCTGCGGTGCGCAATGACGCGCAGAAACTGCATCCGTTTATCGTGCCCTTTGCCGAGTTCTCCGGCGCGGACAAGGAGAAAGACCGCAGCCAGGTGCGGAGCGATCCGGCGATGCTGCGGCAGGCAGGGCTGGTGGATGTGAAGGGGTAGCTATTGAGGAGCAAGCGTACGTCGAGGAAGCAGACTGATTCGATAACACTACCGCTACCTTATCATCGACATTCGCGTGAACCAGCATGCCCGCCGTCGCACTCGCGCTGGCCAAAGACTCCTCCGTCGCAGGAGCAAAAGCAACCAAAGCCCGCGCCTTCGTCCCGTTACGCCAGCGCAGACGATGTCGGCCTTGCGCTGGGCGCTGGGCTTAGGATACGTGGGCTGGGGAACTCCCCACATCTCACCGCAAACTCCCTCGCATGCTCTCCGGAATCTTCCCCGTCATCCCCTCTCTCTTCACGACCGACAATCAGATCGATCTCGAGGCTCAACCGGTGCGAGCGCAGCGTCAGCAGCGGACGTGATTGCTGCGGGGAGCATCGCCATGAAGCATGGCATTCGGTACCTCATGATCATGGCACCGCAGGGCTTGGGGAACGATGTCTCGGCCCATCGGGCGTTCTGTGACCAGGTCGCCCAGGGTCTGGCCGGTGCAGAGATCATTTTGCAAAACGCACCGGTCCCCACCGGCGCGGGCTTGAGCGCGCAGGCCATCATCGAGATCGCGGCGCAGATTCCGGCGATCACCTATGTCAAAGAAGAGACATTGCCCTCGGGTCCGGCGATCACCGCCATTCGCGAGGCGGGCATCGGGCATTTGAAGGGCGTGTTTGGCGGCGGCGGAGCTCGCTACATCATCGACGAACTCGATCGCGGCGCGTGTGGTGCCATGCCTGCGGTGGAATTGACCGATCTGCATGTGGCGCTGTGGAAAGCCCATGCGGCGGGCGATCACGCCAGGGCACGGCACTTGTATCGGCTGAGTTTGCCACTGCTGGTGTCGCAGGCGATTTATCGCACGAGACTGACGAAGCATGTGCTGTCAAAGCGTGGCATCGCGCAGGCGCTGCATGCGCGCGCGGCCTTGCCGGAGATGGATGCCTTCACGCAGCGTGATGTGGATGCCATGCTTGGTGATCTTCTGTCCGAATTCCCCGCGAATGCATGACCACACGCATCCCCCACCTGCGCTGGTGGATCGCCGCGCTGCTGTTCTTCTCCACGGTCATCAATTACATCGACCGGCAGACCTTGTCCGTGCTCGCGCCGGTGCTGACGAAGGAGCTGGGCATCACGGATGTGGAATACTCGAACATCCTCACCGCCTTCCTCGCTGCTTACACGGTCATGTATGTCGGCTCCGGCTTTCTCGTGGATCGCTGGGGTGCAAGGATCGCGCTAACCGCCTTCATCATCTGGTGGTCGCTGGCAAACATGTCCCATGCGTTCGCGGTGGGCGTGTGGTCGCTCGGTGCGCTGCGCTTCCTGCTCGGCATGGGTGAGTCGGGCAATTTCATGGCCGCCTTCCGCGTGGTGAGCGAGTGGTATCCGGCAAGGGAGCGCGCGCTCGTGCATGGCCTGATTCAAGGCGGCGCCGCCATCGGTGCTATCATCACGCCGCCTGTTATCACTTGGATCAATGCCCGCTATGGCTGGCAGACCGCCTTTGTCATTACGGGTTCGCTCGGGATCGTGTGGGTGACGCTGTGGTTGCTGATCTATCATGCGCCGGACAAGCATCCGCGCATCACCGAGGCCGAGCGCGCAATCGTGCTCGCGGAACCCATTCAGTCGGCTGAGGCAAGCGCTGTTTCGTGGCGGCAGCTCGCGCGCTATCCGCAGATGTGGGGGCTCATGGCCTCGCGGTTCCTCTCTGACCCGGTGTGGTGGTTTTATCTCTTCTGGCTGCCGAAGTATCTCGTGGAGCAGCGTGGCTTCACGATGATCGAGATGGGCATGCTGGCCTGGATTCCTTATCTGGCGGCCGATCTTGGTGCTCTCTTCGGTGGCTGGATGAGCGGTCGTTTCATCGCAGGTGGCAAACCCGTGCTGTCCTCCCGTCTCAGCGTCATGATGCCCTGCGCGCTCATCATGCCGGTGTCTTTGGCGATTCATCACGCGCCATCCCGCACGATGACCATCGCGCTGATCTGCGTCGTGACATTCGCTCACATGGCGTGGAAGACGAACCAGAACACGCTCACCAACGATCTCTTCCCGAAACACCTCATCGGTGCCACCTCCGGCCTGCTCGCCTTTGGCACCGGACTTGGCGGCACGCTCTTCACCTGGATGACCGGTCACGTGGTGCACTGGTTCGGTTACGGGGCCATCTTCATGATCATGGGCCTGCTGCATCCTGTTTCGTATCTCATCATCCGCAAGTTCGTCCGCCAGCCAATGATGGCATAAGGAACTGTTGACCCCGCTAACTTTCGCAATGTCACTCGGCCCCCCTCCTCGCCAGCTCAGCCCTCGCTCGAAGACCGGCCGCATCCCGCTGGGTTGCGTGCGACTTTTTATCCTGCCTCATGTCATTATTGGCATTGGCATTGCTCTAGTGATGCTGAGCAAGTTGCTCCTCGTCTTGATTGGGACAGCGACTCCGGGCACGGTGGAGTCGAGAACTTTCAGCAAAGGCCGCAAGGGGCGATACAGCTACCATGTTCACTACTCGTTCCGCACGGACAACTCGATTCATCGAGGGAAAACTCAGATCGACGGCGACTTCTACGACGTGTTGGAAGAGAGGGCATCTGTCCAGGTCTTGTATCTTGGTCTGGCCCCTGACTACATTTCGGACATCCTTGAACCAGGTGAGAGTCTCCCTCCCAACACCTGGAAAGCCATCATTTTCGCTGGATTTTGGAACGCGATCCTATCTCCATTTGTTTATCTGCTATACATCAAGCCATGGCGACGCAAAAGGCTGGTCAAAACTGGCGAAGCAGGCACCGGCAAAGTCGTGGCGCGCAGGATCGACCATCGGGGCAAAGGCGGGCCTCTGTTTGTGGTCGAGTATGAATACCTTGCCCTCGGCCAAAGTTACTGCGGAGAAGAGATGACAGACGAGAGCCTCTACAATGCCTTCCCGAACGGAAGAAGATTGAGCGTGATCTATGACCCAAAAAAACCCAGTCGGTCAGTAGCGGTGGACTTGTGCGAATGGGAGATCGTCGAAACCTCACTGTGAAACCTCCCATGCGCATCAAATCCATCCACGCCATCCCTGTCCGGCTCCCGCGCGACATTGCCAGTTCGCGCGGCACAGCAGGCTCACCCACATCGCTTGCTGGCGAAGGCGGCTACCGCTGGTCCACGGCCTATCCGGTGCTCTACTCGGTGAACTTTGAGACCGCGTTGGTGCGCATCGAACTGGACAGCGGTCTCGTCGGCTGGGGCGAGGCCCAGGCACCGCTCGCGCCTGAGGTCGCGTGCAGCATCGTTGAGCATTTGTTGCGGCCAGCGTTGGAGCACGAGGACTTCGACGGCACGCCCGAACGCATTGGTGTGCTTTGGGATCGCATGTATGCCACCATGCGCGTGCGCGGTCAAAACGGCGGCTTCATGCTCGATGCGATGAGTGGTGTGGACATTGCGCTATGGGATCTCGCGGGCAAGATGGCTGACAAACCCGTGTGTGCGCTGCTCTGCGAGAATCCAAAGGCTCGCATCCCGGCCTACCTCAGCGGCACCTCCGGCAGCACGACGCAAGAGCGTGCCGATTTCGCTGCTCGCTACGCCGACGAAGGCATCGGTCTCGTGAAGCTCTACTATGAGAATGACTGGAGCGCTCTGCTCGCCATCGCGGATGCGCTGCCGGGCGCCATGCGCTTCGCTGTCGATGCCCTCTGGCATCTGCCTCCCGGGCAGGCCATCGACATGGCCCGCGAACTCGACACCCGCAACGCGCGCTGGCTTGAATGCCCGCTCTATCCCGAAGAGATCGAATCACACGCCGCACTCGCTGCCGCTGTCCGCACACCCATCGCGCTTGGCGAAAGCTATCGCACAGTCCGTGAGCTGCGCCCCTTCTTCGGCATCGCCAAAGTATTGCAGCCCGACCTCGGTCGTTGTGGCATCACCGGCTCGATGCAGATCGCGAAAGCCTTCGCCGGCGAAATCGTTCCTCACCTCAGCATCGCCATGGGACCGCAAATCGCCGCTGCCCTGCACTTGGCCGCTGCGGCACAAAACTGCAGGCTCTGCGAGTTCAATCCGCACGTCCTGGACACCGCGAACGTATTCCTCAAGTCACCCATCATCCGCGCAGCAGGGGATTACATCCTCTCCGACGCGCCAGGGCTTGGCATCGAATGGGACGAGCGGTTTGCTTCACTGACCTCGCTCAAATCCACATAAAACTCCGGTTGGTGTGAGTCTGCCACGCGCACGCCGGAGCCTGGTTCGCTCATTCGCGTTGTTGATGGCTCGGACAAGGAACTTTTCATGCATCTACGCAAGAGTGATGCGAAACCGCTGTACTCTGTACAGATCGAGACGCTAAAGAAGTGGATCTAAGATCGGAGCCGGAACAAAGCAAGCCAGGCATCAACCGAAGGGGACATGAATCTATCTGGGGCAGGGGTGCCGTGAGGGAAATTACCCGGTTGATAGCGCCTCTGAAATCGATGTGTCTTCCGTTGCGACGAGGGTGCAAAGATAGTCGGCCTCCCTGCCGGCCAGACGGTGAAAGCCGAGATCACCGACATCAATGCGCATGATCTGGTCATCCGGGCCACGGATGTCGGCGTGTGCAGCAACCGGCTGATTCCCCCTGTGCTGAATGAATGGCGCGAGCCACGCCATAATGCCTTTGCTAGACGCAACGTGTGGAGCCTGTTCAACGCGTTCACCGTGTCGTTGAAGGATGGCAATCTTGCCGAACTGCCGAAACGCACCGAGGCACTGCATGGCCTGCTCGACACGCATGTCGGATTGGCGGCGTAAGAGATGAGCCCCCCCGCGTCGGCGCATAGCCGGCGCGGGATTGGCTTTTCTTTAGCTGTCGGTGACTGTTCTACTCTTTCCGTATCGCTGGTACCACTGCGGTCGGAGAAGCTATCCATTTGATGCAGACGCGACATGACGTCTTTATTTCTACTGGTAGCCCTTTTTCTTCGGCAACGCATCGCGATCCGGCGGTGGTGGCGGTGTGATGCCGTTCGCAAGCATGATTTCGCTGATCGCTTCAATTGTCGGCGCACTGGGTTTGAAGTTGCCAGGGCGAAAACCTTGGGCGAGCAGCAGTGGTGTCCAGCCTTTGTTGTTTTTCTGATTCCATATCTCAATCTTCGCGCCTTTCGCAGCGAGGAGTTGGACGACCTTTGGCAGGCTCTTATAGGCAGCGCCGTGCATGGCGGTTTGGTGCTTCTTGTCCACTGCATTGACGTCGGCTCCGAGGCTCAGGAGGTATTCGCAGGCAGCCACGCATTCATCCTCTGTGCCCGCCTCCTCATCCGGCGCATAACAACCCAGGCCTGCCGCCGCCATCAGCGGCGTGGAGCCGTCAGCGTTGGGACGCATCGGGTCAGCGCCGAGTTCGATGAGAAGTTTCATCATCGGCAAGTCGGCGTTCCGGGAGGCGAGCAGAAAAGGCGTGGCTTGGTTAAAACTGATCGCTCCAAACGCCTTGGCTCTCGCGTTGGGGCCGAGCGGTCCATTCACATCCGCCCCTTCTTTGACGATCTCGCGGATAAAATCCAGGCTGCTGAGCCTTCCATGCGTGTCCGGAGGCGCCTGGCCGGATTCGTCGTCGCCGTGTGGTGGCTTGCGCACCCAAGTGAGAGCATGAAGGGCGGTAAAGCCGCTGCGGATATCGTTCGGATCAGCGCCTGATTTGATGATCGATATCGCTAGCTCGAAGTGGCCATTCTCCATCGCCAAAAGCACCGCACTGGTTCCATTCGGTGCGTCACGGCCTCCCGCTTTTTCTTCCGTGACAATGGCATCCTTCACGTCCGCGCCGTGCTGCAACAGCATTCGCACTGCAGCGGCTTTTCCCTCGCGTGCGGCGAAGAGCAGCGCGGTGAAGCCTGATTTGAGTCGATGATTCACGTTCGCTCCCTTTTGAATGATCAGCTCGAGCACTTCCGCATGGCCCTCAGCCGCCGCCCACATGAGCGCCGTCTGTCCCGTGCGATCCTGCGCATCCATCTTCGCGCCCTTTTCGATCAAAGCCTTCACCGCGCCAGGTTTGCCCGTGCGTGAGGCAATCATGAGCGCAGTCTCACCACCGCGCTGTTTCACGTTTGCATCGGCTCCCGCGTTCAAGAGCGACCGCACGATCTCTTCACTGCCATTCTGACAAGCGAGCAACAATGGCGTGACGCCATAGCGATTCGCTGTATCCGTCTTCGCGCCTGCCTCGAGCAATTGAGTGACGATGTCCGCCTTGTCATGGTAGGCGGCCCAATGCAACGCCGTGCTGCCATCGGCCTGCGCTGTGTTGAGATCAGCTTTGGCGCTGATTTGTGCCGAAACTGCGGGCCACTCCTGCATCTCAGCGTCTGTGGGCAGGTCCGCCAGGACGTTGAGCGATAATGCAGCAAAGACTAATGCGGCGTGCAATCTCATGTCTCAGAGCACTTCGATGATTCCACTGCTATCCCCGAACTTCTCCAACTTCACGCCCGCTTTATCTAGCAGCGTGAGATGCAGATTGGCCAAAGGAACGGTCTTTTCGTAGCGGAGGTGGCGGTTGCCTTTCACTCCGGCATTGGCTCCACCGGCAACGATGATGGGGAGGTTCGTGTGGTCATGGACGTTCGGATTGCCCATGCCGCTGCCGTAAAGGAGGAGGCTGTTGTCGAGCAGCGTGCTATCGCCCTCTTTCGTTGCAGCGAGCTTGGCGATGTATTCAGCGAAGAGGCTGACGTGGAAGGCGTTGATCTTCGACAGGCGCTCAATTTTAGCGGGGTCATTGCCGTGATGGGAAAGCGGGTGATGTGGGTCGCTGACGCCGATCTCGGGATAGGTTCGGTTGCTGGTCTCGCGAGCGAGTTGGAAGGTGATCACGCGGGTAACATCCCCCTGCATGGCCAGGAGTTGCAGATCAAACATGAGCCGCGCGTGCTCGGCATAGCTGGCAGGCACTCCGGTGGGGCGAGACAGGTCAGGTAACTCGTTTTCGGCAACGGCGGCGGCCTTCTCGATGCGGCGCTCAACCTCGCGGATGCTGTCGAGATAATGATTAACGCGATCACGATCCTGCGGGCCGAGTTGCCTCGCAAGGCGGTTCATGTCGTCTTTGACGAAGTCGAGCAGGCTGGCGCGTCGTTGCAATGCAGCCTGGCGGTCGGCTTTGCTACCGCCGTCGCCGAACAGTTGCTCAAAGACGAGCCGTGGATGTGCCTCGGCGGGGAGCGGCGTGGTGGGTGATGACCAGGAGAGGTTGTTTTGATAGACGCACGCGAAGCCGTTGTCGCATTGGCCGACGACTTGCATCAAATCCATTGCGAGTTCGAGCGAGGGGAGCTGCGTCAGCTGACCGATGGCCTTCGCGGCGATCTGATCCGCAGTGGTGCCGTTGTAGTAGTCGCTGCTTTCGGTGTGCTTCACACGGGCCGCACTGAGGAAGCTCGCATTGGAGGTGGCGTGTGTGCCAGGATACGCGGGCTCGAGTTCGAGATTGGAAACAACGGTGCAGTGCTGCTTCACGGAATCGAGCGATTTCAGGATTGGCGAAAGCTTATCCAGTGTGTCCATACTCCCGGGCATCCATCGCGACTGATCGCAGCCCATGGGGATGAACACATAACTGAGCCGCTTGGCTGGCTGCACCGTGCGCGATGCTGCGGTGGCGGCAGGCACCATTGCTTCCAGGAACGGTAGTGAGAGCGTGGCACCGACGCCTCGCAGCAGTGTGCGACGTGAGAGAGACTTGCGTGTGGTGAAGGTGCTCATGGT
>JAPLUN010000301.1 GCA_026397715.1 Verrucomicrobiota bacterium | reverse complement strand
CGGTGAGGTCGAAGTACCAGCCACCGTTGAAGAGGTCATAGTTCGCGCTCGATGCCAGATTGATCGGGCCGAGGTTGGTGTTGACGCCCAAAGTGAGCTGCTGGATGTCGTTCATGCCGTAGCCACGACCTGCGGTCGGAGCGAAGGTGTTCATGCCGCTGCCATTGGCGAGGGAGCCCATGTTGTGGATGAAGCTGTAGCCGAAGCTGACGCTTGCAGGACCGAAGTCATGCGAGATCGCGGTGCCCAGCTGAAGGCGCTGGAACGAGTTGGTGTTTTTGACAGCACCACCGGTGAAAGTACCGATGTTAGGGGAGAAGCTGTCCTGGTCACCTGCGAGGGAGCCGTAGTTCACGTCCCAGAGGAGGGAGGTGCTGCCAGCGCCGTCTTCGGCGGCACCGCCGACGAGGAGGAGAGCGCCATTGAGACCGGCACGGACCCAATGCTGACCGTAGTTGATGCCACGCCAGACGTAGTTGGAGTCGTAGCCGATGGAGGCGGTGATGCCCAGATCATCGTTCACCGGAGCGGGAGCGATTGGGTTTTTAGGAGCGGGAGCGGATGGTCCGGCCACAACGGGAGTGGCGGCCAGTGCCAAGAACCCCAGCGTTTTCAGCAATGCGTTCAATTTCATAGTCTGATTAGTTTGGTATTAGGTTAGTTGGGTTGAGGTCGGACACTCGCATGGGATGGGTCAAAACAGGTGTTTTGACCCAAAGTACGTGAGCCGTTCAGCCCCAAAACTAGCAGGGGCCGCAACACGTGAAAAGCAATTTTTGCAATTATGGCGCAAAAATTTGCGTCTCTACATGCTGCCTTATTTATAGAGTTGATCTATTATATGCAGGCATCATGCCAAAATCTGTGAAATCTTGAGATTGAACGGATTGTGGGAGATGGCTAACCCTCATTATGATTCGTCTGCTGATTTTCACTTTGCTCGTGGTCTGCTCGCTGCCATTGCATACTCGCGAGCCGTTTCCCATCATCCATTTGAGAGTCCGGGTGCATCTGATGCAGTCCATTGCGAATCCAAGGCTGCAAACAACGCTTACGGAAAAAAGAGTGCGTGCCATTTTTGATGAAGTGAACGGCATCTGGGCTCAAGCAGGCATCCGATTCGAACTGGAGGCAGTTGGGAGCCTGCAAGCACTCGATCTCGCCCCCAAAAGGTGGTACATCAAAGATAGAGACTGGGTCAAAAAGGCGATTCCAACGGATCAGTTCAGTGCCACCGCCATTGACGTGTGTTTTGTGAATGACATGGGTCCCAACGGCTTTTTTTATGGCGAGCCGGTGGTGGTCTGCGAAAATCCAGAATTTCACAAGGTTTCCGGGGGCGCAGACGACCCAGTGGCGCGTGTAATGGCCCATGAACTGGGTCATGTTTTGTTCCTGCAGCATCGTCAGGAGCACACCAATCTGATGGCGTCGGGAAAGAACGGCGTTTCTCTGAATCCGCAGGAGATCAAGGACGCCAGAAAACGGGCGCTGGAGATCTTGGGGCAGTTGCCTCAGGCTTGAAGCTCTGGCGTTTCCCGCAGGGCGATGCCTAGGGCTTGGATCTGTGCAGAAGAGTGCAAAGCGCTGACGGTGATGCGCAGTCTGGCACTGCCACGGGCGACGGTAGGGTAGCGTATGCAGGGAATGAGGAAGCCGGCCTCACGCAGGCGGGCACTGATTTCCAGCGCCCGTGACGCTTCGCCTAAAATGACCGGCAGGATGGCTGCCGGGCAGGGTGGTGAAGTGATACCGAGTTCAGACAGCAGAGCTTGGGTTTGCGCTGCATGGCTGAGGACATGGGTCCTCAAGGCATCGCCTTTCTCACCGCGAATGAGGTTCAAAATGGAGCTCAGCGCATGGGCCAGATGAACGGGGGGGGCGGTGGAGTAGATGAAGCTGCGTGCACGATTGATCAGCAGGTCAATGACCTGGCGTGAGGCCGCCAGATAGCCACCACTGAGGCCGAAAGCCTTGCTCAGGGTGCCCAGATGCAGATCCACCTGCTGATCCACGCCGAGTGCGGCAGCGAGTCCGCGCCCCTGCGGGCCTAAAACTCCCACGGCATGAGCTTCGTCAACCAGCAGCCAGGCTCCGTACCGGGCCTTCAGTTCGGCAATGTCCCGTAGAGGAGCGGCATCGCCGTCCATGCTGAAAATCGACTCCGTGACGACAAGCACGCGACCTTTGGCCGTTTGCAGCAGGCGTTCGAGCTTTTCGAGGTGATTGTGGGGAAACACGCGGATCGTCGCCCCGCTCAACCGCGCTGCATCGACCAGGCTGGCATGGCAGAGTTTGTCGAGGATGATCGTGTCGCCCGCTGCCATCAGCGCCGGGATAGTGCCCAAAGCCACGGCGAAGCCGCTGCTGAAGGTCAGCGCTGCCGCCGTCCCCTTGAATTCCGCCAGGGCTTCTTCCAGTGCGGCATGGGCGCGGTGGGTGCCGCAAACCAGACGCGAGGCGCCCGAGCCGCCGCCGTATTTGGCGATGCCTTCGGCAAGTGCCTGCTTCATCTCAATGGAATGCGCCAGGCCCAGGTAGTCGTTGGAAGAAAAATTGATCCACTCTCGGCCTTCGGCGCGCACAGTGACTTCGTTCACTTCTTCGAGCGGGCGCAGCTCGCGCCAGAGGCCGATGGCCAGATAATTGTGCGCACGTGCATCCTCAGGCTCTTCGTGAATGGCGCGGGTGAAGCAGGAGATGGCGCGGTAGGTGTCTCCCTGTTTTTGCAGCAGCAGGCCCAGAGCCGTCCACGTTTGTGCGAGCTGCGGATTGATCTGCACGGATTTTTCAAAACATTCGATGGCTTGCTTGGTCTCTCCTGCCTGCTGCTCCACGGCACCCAGATTGGCCCAGATGAGGGCATTACCGTCGTCGAGCTCCAGCATTTCTTGGTAGGCCTTGCGTGCTGCGGGCCAGTCCTGCTTGCCGAAAGCCGCAGCTGCACGTTCGCCCAGCACCTTGGTGAAAGGCGGCAGCATGCCGGTTTTATCCATCTTGGCCGGGTTGATCGGCGCTGCCTCCTGCGCTTGGCAGATCGTGGCCAGCAGTAGGAGAGCGTAGATTTTCAGATGATTCGAACACAGCATGGCTGAGACTATGCGCTGAAATTGGCGCAGGAAAACATCTTGCGTACAGAGCATGAGAGGGAATGTTCGCCCGAACAGCCCTTAATTATCATGTTCACCGACACTGACTCCCGCCTTACGGCCCGCCAGCAGGAACTCCTCGAGTACCTACGCAGCTACCAGCGCACGAACGGTGTCATGCCCTCCACGCGTGACATCCAGCGCCACTTCGGCTTTTCCAGCCAGACGGCCGCGATGAGTCATCTGCGTGCGCTGGAAAAAAAAGGCGTCATCCAGCGCCATGCGCACAAGGCCCGTGCCGTGGTTTTTCCTGAAGACCTCGATCGTGCTGAAATCATCGATATTCCAGTCTTCGGCCAGATTCCCGCCGGCATGGCCGCAGCTGACATGGTGCAGCATGCCGACCGATGCATCTCTGTGGATGTGAACACCCTCGGCATTCCACGCTCGGCGAAAAGCTTTGCGCTGAAAGTGCGTGGCGAATCCATGATCGGCGCCCTCATCGGCGATGGCGACCTTGTGATTCTCGAGATCCGCGAACCGCGTCCGAAAGACATCGTCGCAGCGCTCATTGACGGTGAGAGCACCTTGAAACGCTATGTCGTCAAAGATTCCCAGCCCTACCTGCAGGCGGAGAATCCCGATTTCCCCGACCTTCTGCCCGCACGAGAACTGCTCATTCAGGGCGTCATGATCGGGCTCATCCGGCATGTGCGTCAGGGCTGAGCTCAGCCAACGTAGCGCTCGCGCAGGTGCTTGATGTGCCACTTGGCATCCGTTGGTTTGCCCGTCGCCTGCGTGATGATTTCCTGGGGCAGCTGAGCGGCGCCCTTGCTGTGCACGTTTTCACGGAGCCATTGCAGCAACGGCGCGTAGTCGCATTTCTCCAGCGCTGTAGCGATCTTGCGCTGCTTCTTCGCGGTGGCGAATAGCTGGGCGGCGTTGAGATTCCCAAGTGTGTAGGTCGCGAAATAACCCAGGCCTCCCATGCTCCAGTGAATGTCCTGCAGACAGCCGCGGCGGTCATCCGGAGGCGTCATGCCAAAGAGCTCGCGATACTCTTCGTTCCATACCTTTGGCACGTCCTGCACGGCGAGCTCGCCCTTTACGAGGCGGCGCTCGATGCCAAAGCGCAGGAGGATGTGCAGATCGTAGGTCGCTTCATCGGCCTCCACACGAATGAAGCTGAATTCGCTGCGCAGCATTTCTTTCATGAACGCGTCCAGCTTTACCTTTCGAAGGTGTGGGAAGAGTTCCTGGGCGCGGGGCAGCCACTTCGCCCAGAAGGTGCGGCTGCGGCCCACGTGATTTTCCCACAGGCGGCTCTGTGATTCGTGGATGCCCAGTGAGGCCGCGCTGCCGCTCGGCAGGCCGTAGTCCAGTCCAGGCAGCCCCTGCTCATACAAACCGTGACCTGCTTCGTGCATCACGCCGAAGAGTGAGGACAGGAAATCCTTTTCGTCATAGCGCGTCGTCAGGCGCACATCGCCAGGGCCGAGTGTGGTGCAGAACGGATGCGCCGTGGTGTCGATGCGGCCCGCCTCGAAATCAAAACCCAGGCTCAGCGCGACTTCGCGGTTCAAAATTTGCTGCTTATCGATGGGGTAGCGGCCTTTGAGAGCGCCAGGCTTCACCTTCGCGGATTTGGCCACGGCCTCACGAGCGATTTCGGCCAGCTGCGGGCGCAGCTTGGCAAACAGCGCGGCCACTTCGCGTGTTTTCGCGCCACGCTCGTAGAGATCCAGCAGCGCATCATACGGTTCGTCTTCGAAGCCAAACAGATCTGCCTTCTTGCGTGCAATGCCCAGCACCTTTTCCAGGTGCGGTGCAAACATTGAGAAGTTGGATTTGCCCCGTGCCTCCACCCACGCCGCCTTGGCATGCGCGCAGACCTCACTTTCCTCCTCCACGAGTTTTTGCGGCAGCTTCGTCGCGCGGTCGATGTCGCGGCGCAGGCCACGCACATTGGCGGCGTGGGTCGGATTTTCAGGCGTCTCAGCCTCAGCGCGCTCCAGCAGCTTCAGCGTTTTCTTCGAGGTCAGCAGACCGTGCGCCTTTCCTGTCAGATAGGACAATTGCCGCGCCCGGTGCTCCAGCGCATGCGCTGGCATGTAAGTTTCCTGGTCCCAGCCCAGCACCGCTTCGGTGGAAGTGAGGAGGGCGATTTCAGAAACAACTTCGCGGAGGGATTGGTAGGCGGTCATGTGCGGATGAACTTCCCGTGACCGAAGTCATCTTCAAGCTCGATTCACGAGTTCCTGTTGTGCAGCTCGGCGCGAATCCATGTCGGCTCGCGGCGAAGGTCGAGAATCGCAAACACCTGTGTTTCGTCAGCCGTTTCTCAATAGTAGATGCCGAAAGGGAACTTCTCAGAAAGCATCCGATGAAAAACCAAAGTGGAGACCATAAATGCCGCTGAGTGCCGTCAGCCGTTCGAGGTCTTCGACAATTCGCCGGAGAAAGTAATCTCCAATACCCTGCTCGATCCCATCATAAAAGTCACGTGCGGCCTCGATGTCTTCCGCTGCTTCCTCCAAGACTATGCCTCTTCATGAACGGGGCAGGCCAAGTCGTCCTTTGAGTTCTTCAAGCGTGAGAAACTTTCCCTGACCTGCCTCAACCTTGGCCAGACGTTTGGATAGAACATCTCCGTGCCAGGATGGCGATGACACGTCTTCGGGTGATTTTAGCAATGAGCCCCAGATCACCTCCATGGCTTGGAAGCGCTCTGCGACGATCATCTGCTCGATGTCGGATTCGACGAACATGGTTTCAAGATTATCTTCTTCCCTCACTGTCGCATGCCTCTCTTCAAGCAGCCACCGGATGCCAGGTGGTCTTGAATTCGATCAGCGAGCGGATTTCTTCTACGCCTTGCATCTTTTCAGCGAACCAGTCGATGGGCGCCTCGGCTTTCAGCAGGCGCACTCGTTTCACACTTTCCGCTGCGCCAAGTCTGAGGGCTTTGCGGTCGGCGGCATTCACAGCACCACTGAGCGCGCGGAGGTGTTCATGGGTGGCAAAAGTGGGCAGCATCTCGCTGCGCTGGCCGGTGAGTAGATTAACCACGCCGCCGGGGAGGTCGCTGGTGGCCAGCATTTCACCCAGCAGGATGCTTGGATAGGGCTGGGCGCTGCTGGCAAGCGCCACAACGCAGTTGCCGCTGGTGATGGCGGGCAGGATCAAGGAAATCAATGCGAGCAGGGGTGAGTCATCAGGGGCGATGACGCCGATGATTCCCATCGGCTCGGTGACTGTGAAGTTGAAGTGAGCGGAGGCGACGGGATTCACGCTGCCGAGGATCTGCTCATATTTGTCAGTCCAGCCGGCGTAATGAACCACACGCTCAATGCTGGCCGCAACTTCACGCGAGGCATCTGCTTTCGAGGTTCCACCCAGTGCCACCGCTTCGGCCAGTTCGGCAGCACGCGCCTCCATCATCTCCGCAAGACGATACAGGATCTGCCCGCGGTTGAAGGCCGAGCGTTTCGCCCAGCCAGGGCCTGCTTTTGCCGCTGCTTCGACTGCATTGCGCAAGTCTTTGCGCGTGCATTGCGGGATGTTGGCAAAGAACGCACCGGAAACATCGTGGAGTGCCGTCACCCGTCCGCTTTCGCTGCGGATAAAGGCACCGCCGACGTAGCATTTGGGGGTTTTGGTGATGGAGAGACGGTGAGGCATAAGAGGCAAAGTTGGACAGGATTAACAGAATTTCAGGATCACAGGATTGGGTATGGATGATTTGGAAGGATTCAGGTGAAGCGGGTTGTCTGGAGAAATCCTGAAATTCAGTAATCTTGTGAATCCTGTCAAAAAAGGCATCACATCAGCCCACGCTTAAATAGTCCAACAAACCCTGTTTCCCGCCTTCACGACCAAAGCCGCTTTCTTTGTAGCCGCCGAAGGGGCTGGTGGGATCAAACTTGTTGTAAGTGTTGGCCCAGACGACACCGGCTTTGAGGAGGGTGCTCATCTGGAGGATGCGGCTGCCTTTGTCGGTCCAGACACCAGCGCTGAGGCCGTAGGGGGTGTTGTTGGCTTTCTCGACGGCTTCTTCAGGTGTGCGGAAAGTGAGGATACTCAGCACGGGGCCGAAGATTTCTTCACGGGCGATGCGGTGGCTCATGCTGACGTTGGTGAAAATCGTCGGGCGGAAAAAGAAACCTTTGGCGGGAAGCTTGCAGCCGGTGTCGTACTTTTCTGCGCCTTCCGCGACCCCGCTTTTCACAAGCTCGGTGATCTTCGTGAGTTGCTTGCGGCTGTTGATCGCGCCGAGGTCGGTGTTCTTGTCCATGGGATCGCCCACACGGAGCACGGCAATGCGACGTTTCAGTTTCGCGAGGACGATTTCGGCAATGCTTTCCTGCACAAGCAGGCGGGAGCCAGCGCAGCAAACGTGGCCTTGATTGAAAAAGATGCCGTTCACGATGCCCTCCACGGCTTGATCCAGCGGCGCATCATCGAAAACGATGTTCGCAGCCTTGCCGCCGAGTTCCATGGTCAGCTTCTTGTCCGTGCCCGCGAGGCTGCGCATGATGCTTTTTCCGACCTCGGTACTGCCGGTGAAGGCGACCTTGGTTGTCAGAGGATGCTGGATCACTGCAGCGCCCGTTTCGCCTGCACCGCTGACGATGGTTACCACGCCATTCGGCAGGCCTGCTTCCTGGCAGATTTCACCAAACTTCAAGGCGGTGATGCTGGTGGTCTCCGCGGGTTTCAACACCACACAATTTCCCACTGCGAGTGCTGGCGCGATTTTCCACGCGAGCATGAGCAGCGGAAAATTCCACGGGATGACCTGCCCCACCACGCCATGCGGCGCGATCTGCCTGCCCGGCGCGAGATGCTCCAGTTTGTCCGCCCAGCCTGCATGATAAAAGAAATGCGCTGCGGCCATCGGAATGTCGAAATCGCGAGATTCCTTGATCGGCTTTCCGCCATCCAGCGTCTCCGCGATGGCAAACTCGCGCGCATGATCCTGGAGCAGCCGTGCAATGCGATAAAGGTATTTTCCGCGCTCTTTTCCCGGCATTTTGCCCCACACATTAGTAAACGCCTTGTGCGCAGATTTGCAGGCGGCATCGACATCCGAGGCATCTGCCAGCGCGATGTCCGCGATTTTCGTTTCATGCGCCGGATTGATTGTCGCGAAGTATTTTCCTGCGCGCGGCGGAACGAAAGATCCGTTGATGAACAGGTCGTAGCGCGGCTTCAGCTTCGGGTCCGCTGTTTCAGGAGCGGGATCGTATTCCCACAGATCGCCGAAGACGAGTTCACGGGCGGGATTGGCCTTGGTTCGGGCAGGTGATTTTGGCATGGCGCTAGTGAAGGAGGTCAGGAATGAGCG
This sequence comes from Verrucomicrobiota bacterium, assembly GCA_026397715.1. GTDB lineage: Bacteria > Verrucomicrobiota > Verrucomicrobiia > Verrucomicrobiales > Verrucomicrobiaceae > Prosthecobacter. Next base: position 13,206 of record JAPLUN010000301.1, on the reverse strand, counting down.
CAAAAGCTATGATGTTCGAGATGAGAGCAGCGCCTGGAGGTAGGTGATCAAAGCAACCTTAAAACGCATGGACAGAGAGAGCTTCATGGAGCGAAAGCGCCATAATCTTACTTCAACCGCGAGAAGAATGAATCCGAGTTGGAGCAACCCCGGAAGTACAATGCTGGGGTTGGCGTAAAAAACAGCGCATGGAATCGCCAAAAAACCAAAAACGGTGAAAAGAGGTTTCGAGAGGTTGAAAGAGGAGAGAAACAAAAAAATCATGGCCTTAATAACCTTCGGTGGCCTCGCTGAAATTCCATGGGGCCTGGTAGGCACCTGTGCGTTCTTTTTCGAGCTGGCGCACGAGGTCGTTCAGCAACGCGGACGCGCCGAAGCGGTAGCGGCGGTTGTTGAGCCATTCGTCGCCGAGGGTTTCTTTGACAGCGATAAGGAAGTGCAGTGCCTGCTTGGCCGTACGGATGCCTCCGGCGGGTTTCATGGCGATGGGGATGCCGGTGGCGAGGAAGTGATCGCGGATGGCTTCCAGCATGACTTGGTTGTTGCCGAGTGTGGCGTTGGACGACGTTTTGCCGGTGCTGGTCTTGATGAAGTCGCCGGGGCGGATCACGCGCATGGCCAGAAAACTGGCGGCGCGGATGTTGTCGAAGGTTTCGAGTTCGCTGACTTCGAGAATGACCTTGAGAGTGGCTTGGCCGCAGGCCTCGACCACGGCGGCGATCTCATCTTGCATGCGGCCAAATTCACCGCTGAGAAAAGCACCGCGATTGATCACCATGTCGATTTCATCGGCACCGTCGTTCACGGCGGCGTGGACTTCCGCGAGGCGGGTTTTGAGCGGAGCCTGTCCGCTTGGGAAAGCGGTGGCGACGGAGGCGATTTTCACCGAGGTGCCGCCGACATGCTTCTTCGCATGCTTCACCATGGCGGGATAAACGCAGACGGCGGCGGTGGTTGGAATATCGCCTATGTCATGTGGGTGTAGCGCCTTCTGACACAGGGAGGCTACTTTGCCGGGCGTGTCCTTGCCTTCGAGCGTGGTGAGATCGACCATCGACACGGCAAGGCGCAGGCCGAAGACCTTGGACTTCTTCTTGAGGCTGCGGGTGGTGTATTTCGCGACACGTTCCTCGATGCCGACTTGATCGACGGTGCCGATCTCATCGAAGAGACGGCGGAGGCTGGTGGGCGCTTTGGCGGCGGGCATGGGGCTCATTTACATGTGAGACCACGTTGCTGACAATGACAGAATCTGTACTCGCAGATTCTTCGGCCCGCGTATGTTTGTGAACCATGAGCAACATGATCCCTCTAGTGTATGATTCGCCGATTTTTCGCATGGCCTGTCAGCAGTTTGATTTGGTGGCCGACTTTTTGGACATTCCTGAAAATGCCCGTGACCGCCTGAAGATGCCCAAGCGCGCTGTGACCGTGGCCATGCCGGTGCGGCGTGACGACGGTAGCACGACGGTGTTCATGGGCTACCGCGTGCAGCATCATCTCACGCTGGGGCCCACGAAGGGTGGCGTGCGCTTTCATCCCGATGTGACGCTGGGTGAAGTGGGCGCTCTCGCCATGTGGATGAGCTGGAAATGTGCGCTCACCGGCCTGCCGTATGGCGGTGCCAAAGGCGGAGTGACCTGCGACCCAAGGGCGCTTTCGCTCAATGAATTGGAGCGTGTGACGCGGCGCTACACGCAGGAACTGATCCCATTCATCGGCCCGCAGATTGACATCCCTGCGCCGGACATGGGAACGAATGAGCAGACCATGGCCTGGATGATGGACACCTACTCACTGCAAAGCGGCCACTGCGTGCCGGCGGTGGTGACGGGAAAGCCGGTGAGTCTGGGCGGTTCGCTCGGCCGGCGTGAATCGACCGGTCGCGGTGTGGCCTATTTGATTTCACGCGCCATGGACACCGTGGGCATCGCGGCACAGGGGGCGACGGCGGTGGTGCAAGGCTACGGCAACGTCGGTGCCGTGGCGGCAGCGTCCTTGAACCGCATGGGCCTCAAGGTGATCGCTGTGAGCGATGCGTTCGGCGGTTTGCACAATGCGAACGGCATCGATCTGGCGAAGCTCGACGAGCACGTGGCGAAAACGCGGAGCATCGTGGGATTCGAAGGCGCAGACGCAATCACGAACGAAGAACTGCTGATCACGCCCTGCGACGTTCTGGTTCCCGCCGCGATGGAGCGCCAGATCACCGGAGACAACGCCGCGAAAATCCAGTGCCGCATTCTCGCCGAAGGTGCGAATGGACCGACCACGCCAGAGGCAGATGCCATCATCGCCCAGCGTCCCGAAATCTTCGTGATCCCCGACATTCTCTGCAATGCCGGCGGTGTGATCGTTTCCTACTTCGAATGGGTGCAGGATTTGCAGAGCTTCTTCTGGGACGAGGGCGAAGTGATGAGCAAACTCTACCGCATCCTGGAGCAGGCTTTCGTGCAGGCCCTCACCTTCAGTCGCAAACGCAGCGTCAGCATGCGCTTCGCCGCCCTGAGCCTGGGCATCCAGCGCGTGCATGAGGCGAAGCAGATGCGCGGACTGTTCCCGTGATGAGAAAAAAGCTGCCAGCCGGTCTCACGACTACTGCATAATCTCTGTCGGGCATTCCGGCAGGGAAGACAGAAACGCGCGCCCATACGGCTTCGTCAGAATGCGGTTGTCCAAAATAGCGCAGATGCCTTTGTCGGTGGCGGTGCGGATGAGGCGGCCGACACCCTGGCGGAGTTTGAGGATGGCCTCGGGCACGCTGTATTCGGTGAAGGGATTGAGGCCCTGTGCTTCGAGATGCTCAATGCGTGAGGCGGTCAGCGGATGATCGGGCACCGCAAAGGGAAGGCGGGTGATGATGACGTTGCTCAAGGCTTCGCCGGGCACATCCACACCGGTCCAGAAGCTGTCGGTGCCGCAGAGCACGCTGTGGGTGTCGTTCTTGAATTCAGCGAGCATCTGATGCCGGGGCATGCCGCGCCCCTGCACAAGCAGGCGCCAGCCGCGCTTTTCGCAGTGCGCTTCGAGATTGTCGGCCAGCGAAGACATCTGGCTGTAGCTGGTGAAGAGGATGAAGGCGCGGCCGCTGCTGAGATCGATGAAATGGGTGATCCAGTGCTCCAGCCGGTCGAGATACCCATGCTCCGAGGGCTGCGGCATCTTCTTGAGCAGATAGAGCTTCATCTGCTTTTTGAAATCGAATGGGCTTTCGATGCATGCCGCACGGGCGTCTTCCGCGCCAACGCGATTGCGGAAGTAGTTCAGCTCCGTGTCATCGCCGATGCCAAGCGTGGCGCTGGTGAAGACGCAGGCCTTGTGGCTGGCGAAAAAAATCTGCCGCAGGCGCGGCGCGACATCCACAGGCGCGGTGTGAAAAGAGACGATGCGGTTTTCGTGGCTGGTACGCTCGATCCAATGGACGTGATCTTCGTTTTCCTGATCAAGGAAGGCCTTGATGCCGACACGAATGGCGGTGAGGCGTTTGGAGAGATCAAGAAGCTCAAGTTTGGTGCCCTCCCGGTCCACGGCATCGCCTGCTTTCTGCGCGCGCAGGGAGAGGCGTTGCAGCGGCAGGCTCAGCGTGTCTTCAATCAGGCCCGCTTCACGCACACGGAATTCGCGGCCCATCGCGTTGAATTTGCACGCGGCCTCGGCGGCGCGGAAAAAGGTGTCCACGCTGTCGAGCGTCTGCAAAACCTCACGCACACCGTCTTTGTCGCCGACGAGCTGGAAGAAACCCTTGCGGCTCTTGGGATTGTGCAAGCGCCCAAGCTCGAATTTAATGTTCGATTCGCTGATGTGCAGGCCGAAGGCGCGCGCGGCGACGTTCTCGATAGTGTGGGCCTCATCAAGGATGACGAAGTCACGCGGGAAGAGGAAGTTGCAGTCCTCGGTGCTGGTTTCGTCGGCAGAGGCCAGCAGTGTGAAGAACAGCGTGTGGTTCAGCACGACGACGTCCGCCTGCTCCATGCGGCGGCGAACGTCCTGGTACCAGCAACGGCTGCCGGGCGGGCAGCGGCGCGGCGTGCAGGCATGCGGCTCGCTGCACACCAGCGACCACACGCGAGCGCTGGGGGTGAAGTCGAGATCGCTCAGCGTGCCGTCCTCGGTCTCAGCCACCCAATCGAGCAGCATCTTCAATTCGCTGGCTTCCGAGGTGGAGAAGAGATCGGCTGACTCATTGAGCGCGCGCTTGAGACGCGTGGGGCAGATGTAGTTGCCACGGCCTTTGAGAATCTCCGCGTGAAAATCGCCGATGAGCTGTTTCACGATGGGGATGTCCTTCGTGATGAGCTGCTCCTGCAGATTGATAGTGTGAGTGCAGATGATGGCCTTGCGCTTCTGCTCCAGGGCAAACGTGACGGCGGGAACGAGGTAGGCGAGCGATTTGCCGACGCCCGTCGCGGCTTCGCACACGAAGGCGTGGTTGCCATCCAGCGCCGCGCCGACCAGCTCCGCCATGCGCTGCTGCTGCGGGCGGTATTCAAACTGCGGCGACTCGGACATCTTGCCCTGATCCGAGAAGGCGTAATGCATGCGCGGCGCCAGTGGCGGCCGCGAGATGCGGCCTGTCATTCCTTCTTCGTGATCTTCGGCGACGTGAAACATGCGGGGATGGTGATAGCAGAGAGCGCAGCCTTCAGGGCAACGGGGTTTTTGAGCAAGGGGTCATTTTTCGCGTTCGAACCACACGACATGCAGGCCGAGTTTTTCAGCCAGCTGACGGCCTTCCTTTGGACCCAGGATCAGCAGGGCCGTATCGAAGCCGTCGGCCTGAGATGCGCTGGGATGAATGACACTGACAGAGGCAAGAGAGTGCTCGATGGGACTCCCCGTGCGTGGATCAAGGACATGAGCGTATTCCTTTCCTTCTGCAAAGAAATGCTGGCGATAGACACCACTGGTGGTGATGGCCTGATCTTTGAGAAGCAGCGTCTGCGCCGATTCACCTGGTGGTGCCGCTGGCGTTTGAATGCCCACGCGCCATTCGCCGCGTGCGAGAACTTCTCCGCCGATTTCGAGGAGAAAACGGTTGATGCCCGTGGTTTTCAAATGCTGTGCAAGGTGATCCATAGCCCAGCCTTCTGCGACGGCGCTGACATTGATTTGCAGCCCGGGGATGCCTTTGCGCAGGGCAGGGGGATCGTGGCGGGTGTGCAGATGCTGCCAGCCGCATTTCAATTTAGCACCTGCGATCTCGGCTTCCGTGGGTGCTGTGTCGCGTCTGCCTGTGGCACCGAAGCCCCATAGATCTATGAGCGGAGCCAGGGTGATGTCGAGCGCGTGATCGGTTGCGCCGCCGATTTGCTGCGCGAGTTCAACGACTTCGACGAGTTCGGCAGGGACCGCGACCCAGTCAATGCTGCTGGAGGCATTGAACCGCGAAATGGCGGAGTCGGGCCGCCAGTGGCTGATGATGGACTCCCAGTTATCGAGCTGCTGCTGAATCTCTTTTTGAGAGATGCTGCCAGCTCCTCCATCCACTCGCAGGCTCCAGGTGGTGCCCATGGTGCGACCGCCGAGAGTGACGGGTTGGTCATCACGAGAGCAGCCGCTGAGAAGCAGGAGCAAAAGAGCAAAACGCATGGGTGAGAGAAAGTGGAGAGGCCTGCCGTTTCAGCCACCACGATGAATCAAGCCCCCCTTTCCCGCCGCCGCGCTCTTCAAACGCTGTTTTGCTCTTCAGCTGCCTTGGCGTTGAATGTGCGGCCGGACCGGGCTGCCGCGGAGATCGCCAAGGAGGGTCTGCACCTGCTCATGATCGGTGACTTTGGCACTGGCGCGGTGGATCAGATCAAAGTGGCGGGAGCCATGCAAAAATTCGTGAGCGACAATGGAGTGAAGCCGGAAGGCCTGCTGATGCTGGGAGATAATTTCTACGGCCCTGTGAAGGAGGGGTTCAGCGTGGATTCGCCTCGCTGGCAGAAGGACATCGAGAAAATGTACCCGGCCAGCGTCTTTCCGGGCCCCATGTGGAGCGTGCTGGGAAATCACGACTACCATGACAACCCAGGCGGGGAGAAGGTGCAGCTGGCCTATGCGGCGCAGCCAGGAGTGCGCTGGAAGATGCCGGCGAAATGGTATCGTTTTGATCTCGGACCCATTGGCAAGCCGCTGGTGACGTTCATCTGCCTGGACACCAATTTTCCGACCATTGCAGGCGGCGTGGACAAGAAGACGAAGAAACCGCGGGGCTCACTGACCGCTGCGGAGGAGAAAGAGCAGCTCTCCTGGCTCAAGGCGGAACTGGAGAAGCCGCGTGCGCCATTCACCATCGCGATCGGCCACCACCCGCTTTACTCAAACGGCGATCATGGCGACACGAAGCAACTGATTGCGCAGTGGGAGCCGCTGTTTCAGAAGCATCAGGTTCATGCCTATCTGTGTGGCCACGATCATGACCTGCAGCATCTGGAGATGAAGGGCCTTTTCACCACGCATCTGCTCTCAGGCGGAGGCGGCGCGAAGACGCGTAAACTCGATGGCAAGCATGAGGTTCCATTTGGCAAGGACGTGCATGGCTTCACGCATCTGCAGGTCACGGCGAAGGCGCTGACCTTCACGCATCACTCGGCGGATGGCGGAGTCCTGCATTCCGTGACGAAGCTGCCGGACGGCAGCTTCAAAGTGGGCTGATCACTTGTAGCCGGTGACCATCGCGCAGGGCACCTCTTTGCGCTTGCCCTGCTCCGTCTGGTGAATGGCCACCATGTACATGCCGGTTTTCTTGGGCTTGTAGAAGAGCACAAAGCCCCAGCCGTCCAGCACAGGGAGGATGTCACCGGAGGGTTTGCCTTCGAGGTCGAGCACGGCACCCGTGATGTGGACTCCGGATTGTTTCGGCACCGCGATGCAAAAACAGTATTCATTGCCCTTGAAAAGCTGCATGCGGGTGGCCTTGCCGAGCTTGGGTTCGAGCACGTAGGTTCTGACCTCAGCGCGAATGTTGTAGCCTTCCGCTTCCTGGTCATAGGCCAGGGCGCTGGCGGCTTTCTCGGCATCTTCATTGTCACCCGCATGCAGCCAGGCCGCAGGGGTGAGCAGCATCAGGATGCAAAGTGCAAGGAAAGCGAAGAGGGATGGGGCGGCTGGGGTGCGCATGACACAAAGGGCGGAGAAATTTTACTCTCACATGCGAACATAGCCGTTGCATCAGGAAAATCCCAAGTTTCTGTTCCGCCGTTCGTGCCTTTTCTGGTTTTACGAATATTCACCCCCCCTTTAATCCCCCTCATTCATGGCTTCTGTAGTCTTTTACATGGAGGACGGCACTACGCTCGTTCATAAGTTGGAAAGTGATGTTGCCACCATCGGCAGACACCCTGAAAGCGATGTCGTGCTTACCTGTCCATCCTCCTCGGGGAGGCATGCCATCATCAAGGCGTCAGACAAGGGTGTTTTTGTGCAGGATCTCGGCTCCAGCAATGGCACCCGCGTCAATGGCGCGGAAATCGAGGAGGCGCTGCTCAAGGATGGCGACCGCGTGGGCTTTGGAGATGTGCAGGCTGTTTTCTACGCTGGGGATGCGCCTGCGGTGCTGGAGGAAAAGCCGCTGGCCACGCCACGCTTTTCAAAGTCGCTGCCACCGCCGGCTCCCGTCAATTCTGATCCATCGACCCAGGCGGCCAAGCCGGCGCCTGCCGGACGCCCCCTCAGCCCGGTGAGGCGTGCTTATGCCAAGCCTTCCGCGGGAAGCTATCCGGACACCACCGAAAGTGGATGCATGACCGGGATCATTGTCACGGGCATGTTCGTCATCGCCTTTGTCGTCGGGCTGGCCATGCGCCACTCGAAAGAGATGGATGGCAACCTCCTTGAAGACCTGAAGGACAAGGTTTTTGGCTCCATGCCCAAAATCAAAATCGAGCGCAAAGAGGAATAGAAGGCTTCACAGCGACCGCTTGTAGCCGTCACACCGGTTGTGCCAGCCGGACAGCCAGCGTTGTTCTTTGCGCTCCGCCGGGGCATTTGCCACCCGGCGGCTGAGCACACGTTTGGCGGCTTCGGCGAACTGCACATTCCAGGCAGTGTAACTGCTGGGCGATTCTCCCATGGCCTGCAAAACCTGGAGCAGCCCCCAGCCCTGGCCCTGGTAGCGTTCCGTCGCTTGGGTGCCCTCGCCTTTAAAATTAACGTAGTCGATCAGACAAAACACTCCCTCCGGTGTTGCTTTAAGGGATTCAAAGGCCGTTTTGACCCAGGCACGCTCTCTGGCCGGAGCTTCCCCCAGCATCTTGGGCAGCGCAGCCTCCATGCGGGCCATGATGAATTCCGTCTGCTGCCTGACCGTGCGGCTGAGCAGTGCCCGCAACTCCTGCTGCCGTTCGCCGTTCCGGTCAGCTTCAAAGGCGGTTTTGGTCGGCCAGGGGCAGGCGCCCCGCGCCCAGGCAGGCGTGGCAGTCCCATGAGCTGCCAGAAAAGCCAGCAGCGGTGGGAAACTTTCTGCAAATGGACCACTGCGTCCCTGCGGGTACCAGATGAAGTGTCCGATGCCTAGGGAAGCGAAATCCTCCCCCCCATTCCAACTGGTCAGCCCCGCCACGGTGCCGCCGCATTCGTTTTGCCAGATCCGCCTGCCAACGCGGTCCATTTGAGCTAAAGATAAACGCGTTCCGGTGCCTACAATGGGGGGTGGAACCTCAGCACAACCCTCCAAACTGCTCAAAACCAGCGCCAAAAGGCTGAAATATTTGATGAATCGCATGGCTTTCATATTTTAGAAATCTTAAATGATGCTGTGCAATCGAAGTGGTTTTTGTAACAATAGGCTCTTAACCCATCTTCCCTATCGACTGATTTCATTAAGTTTGATTCACTGATTTTCCACCCTTATTCTCTCGACCCTTTAGTACTTTCTGCGCGTCCAGCATGCCATATCTGGCCTTCAACCTTAATGATGGAAATGAGTTCGTCTTCGACATCCTCGAGGAACGGCTGTCCATCGGACGTGAATCCAGCAATGACATTGTCATCGACAACACGTTCATTTCCAGCTTTCACGCGGAGTTCATCCGCCAGCCGGACGGCAGCTACGAAATCGTCGATTTAAAGTCCTCCAACGGCACCTTCGTCAATGGCAGGCGCGTTGAGCGTTTTCGTGTCAAAGGGGGGGATCGCATCATGTTCGGTCAGCTGGAAAGCCGGTTTCGTGAGCGGGCACCCAAGGGGCTGGCGTCGGATGGCGGTTCCAAATCAGTTTCCGTCGCCAAAGGACAGCCAAGTCGTGAAGATGGTAAAAAGGGCGATACCGAAAGCATTCCGGCACGGGATAAGGACAAGGATGACCTGCCAAAATCCACCCCTGAAACCGGCAAGATTGAAGTTACCAAGCCGGTCGTGCAGAGGGCCCAGACGGATGCCCCCCGCTCTCCCGGCGGCAGTGCACCACCTCCTGCTCTGATTCCCAAGCCTTCTGCTTTTGTTCCTCCTGCGCCTTCCAAGCAGGCGGTCGAATCGGAAAAACTCCGTCCGCAGCGCGATTCCGTGCCTGCCGAAAATGACGGGGAGCAGAAACGGCGTGAAGAGATACGCTCCCTGGACACCACGCTTGAGGTGCGGCGCAGGGAACTCAGCCAGACGCAGGCGGAGATCACCGGGTTCAAAAGCGAACTCGAAAAACTGCGCGGCCAAGTGCAGGGCGCCCGGGCCGAAGTGGAGAATGCGAAGACTGACGCCGGCAAGCTTGACGCCAAACGCCGTGATCTGAGCAACACCGAGGGCAAGCTCGAATCCACCCGAACCCTCGTCGCGAAAGCCGAGGAGGACCTGAACACCGCGCAGAAGAGCCTGCAGGCTCTGCACGCAGAGGCCGACAAGCAGCGCAAGGATCGTGAAGCTGCGATAGCCAAACTCGCGGCCGAGGAAGCGGCTGCGAAGGAAAAGGTGGCCGCCATCAACCAGCTTCTTGCCACGGCGCAAAAGTCTGAGGCGGATCTGAAATCTCAGCGCAGTGGAGAGCTTCAGGCTCTCGACGCCCAGCTTGCGGCCAAAGCGACTGAGCTGGCGAAAGCTCAGTCGGATCTTACGCAACTAGTGGGCAATCTCGCCGCGCAGCAGGCCGCGCTGGGAAAAACCACGGAAGAAGCGCAATCCAGGGAGAGCACCCTTGCCAAACTGGCCGCCGACGAGGCGGCGACTGCACAGAAGCTGGCGGCGTTGCAGCAGCAGGCCGCCGCTGCGGATGCCGAGGTGAAGCGTCTCACCGCGCTGCAGACGGACGCGCAAAAATCCGAGGCCGAGCAGCGTACAAAACGCAGTGCCGAACTTCAAGACCTCGACAGCAAGCTGGCAGGCCGGCGTGCCGACCTGGAGAAGACCCAGGCTGAACTGGCGAAGGTTCAGGGGGATCTTGCGAGCCGGAGCGATGCACTGCAAAAGACCACAGCGGAGGCGTCTGCGCGCGAAGCTGCCGTTGCCAAACTCATCACGGATGAAGCTGACAAAGCCAAAAAACTTGGCGAACTTCAGGAACAGGTCAGCAGTGCCGAAGCGGTGGTGCAGCGCCTCGTTTCGTTGCAGGCGGATACGCATAAGTCCGAAGCGGAGCAGCAAATCAAACGCAATGGAGAACTGCAGAGGCTCGATCAGCAATTTGAAACGAAGAGCGCTGAACTGAAGAAGACACTGGCCGATCTGGCGAAAGTCCAAAGTGATCTCACTGCACAGCAAGGCGCGCTCAAGCAGACCACGAAAGATGCGAAAGCGCGTGAAGCCGCCGTCGCCAAACTCACCACCGATGAAGCAACCTCCGCACAGAAGCTTGCCGGGTTGCAAAAGCAGATCAGTGAAGCTGATGCGGAGGTGAAACGTCTCACCGCTTTGCAGGCAGATGCGCAGAAATCCGAGGCCGAACAGCGCACAAAACGCAGCGCCGAGCTGGTGGAGCTCGATCAACAACTCAGCGCACGGCGCGCCGACCTGAGCAAAACACAGGCGGATCTGGCGAAGGCTCAGGGCGATTTCACCGCGCAGAGTGAGTTGTTGAAGAAGTCAACGGAGGCAGCCACGATACGAGAGGCCGCCGTCGCAAAGCTTGTTGCAGATGAAACGACCACCGCCCAGAAGCTGGCCGGACTGCAGAAGCAGATCAGCGATGCCGACGCAGAAGTGAAGCGTCTGACCGCATTGCAGGCCGATGCGCAGAAGTCCGAAGCCGAACAGCGTACGAAACGCAGCGCTGATTTGCAGGACCTCGACAAGCAGCTCGACCTGCGCCGGGCTGATTTGGCGAAGCTGGAAGCAGAGCGGGAAACGAAGCAAAACGAAATCGAAGCCGTCAATGCGTCGTTGGCCAAAGCTCAGGAGCAGGTGCAGCATGCACAGAGCCAGATCGCGCAGCTGGGTGGGGAGGAAAAGGCCATCTCTGCACGCGTTGGTGAATTGCGCGGCAACGAAGAACGACTCAATGCCCTGACCCAGACCTTGGGCCAGATGGAAAACCAGCGCGGCGTGCTCGATGCCGCCATTGTCGCCCTGCTTGGCAGGCAGCAGTCCCATGAGGCCGACGCGAGCACAACCGAGCAGCGCATGAAGGTCCTTCGTGCCGAGCTGACCGAACTGGAGCAGCAGCATCTCGCCGCCGAGCAGCAGCTTGCTGCGCTGAGCACGCAGAAGTCGGAGGCTGAAACCGCTTTCGCCACCCAGGAGAAGGAAGCACTTGCCAAGCTGGCGGACATTGACCGGCAGGCCAAGGACACGCGGAAGCTGGACGAGGCGGAGCGGCTGGAGGCTGAGAAACGCCAGGCGGACCTCAACGCGCAGATCGCAGAGCGCGGGACGCGTCTTGCCGAGGTGCAGGCCCAGGTGAAAGAACTCGAAGACAAGGCCGCTGATCTCACCAACAAGCTTGACGACCTTGCCTCGACGGATTCGAAGCTTAACGATGCCTCTGAAGCGCTGAAGGCCGTCGAATCGCATAAAGCCGAGGTCTTGGCTGCGGTGGCCGCCTTGGTGAAAGATCGTGATGAACGCACTCGCGAACTTCTCGCCGCCACAGAGCATGGCCGCGCGCAATCCTTGCTGACACAAACACTCACCCAGCGCCGCGAGGCACTGGAAAAAGAGGTGCATCTCATCGAGGAGCAGCAGACCGAACTTTCCCAGGCCATGGGCAAGCTGCGTGAGCAGGTGCGGGTGGCTGAAACCGAGCTCAAGGAGCGCGAGACATCTCTCGCCGCCGCCGAGCAGCGCACCAAAAATCTCGAAGAACTCGCCGCCACCGCCGACCAGCAGTTCAAAACCTTGCAGGCTGAGCACAAGAAGGTCACCGAACAACTGGCGCTGGCCAAAACAGATCTTGAGCAGTCAGTTGCCGCTGCGATTGAAAAGAAAAAGGACGCTGCCAGCGCCGCTGCTGCGGCCGAGAAAAGCTCCCAGCAGCAGCTTACGCTGGTGGAAAAAATCAGTGGCTTGGAAGCCGTCATCGCCACGCTCACGACGACTCATGCCAGCACGCAGCAGAAACTCTCCGCCGCGGAGTCTGACCACCAGAATCTGCAAGATCGACTAACCGCGCGGCAGAAGGAAATCGCCGGGGCGGAAGCCCGTGTGGCCGAACTCACGCAGCAGACCTCAGGTCTAGACGACCGTTTGAAGGAGCTGGCCGCCGCTAACAAGCAGAACGCCGAACTCAACGGCGCCATCACGACGGCCACGCAGGAGCGTGACAAGTTGCAGGCTGAAACACAGCGTCTGGCCAAGGAGCGCGCTGAGCTTGAATCGGTGCTGCCAGATCTGCGTGGCAATGTGACTCAAACCCGCGCCGAAGCGGACAATGTGAAAGCCGAGCTCGCGGGCCTGATCAAGGACCGCGATGCTGCTGCGGCGACGCTGAAGGAATCGCTGGCACAGCGCAAGGCTTCCGAGACCGCTGTCGAGACTCTGCGCGTCGAATCGGTCAATCTCGACAAAATTTTGGGAGACAGGCGTGCCAACCTGGAAGCCGAGACCAAGGCCAAACTTGCGGAGGCTAGTGCCGCCGAAACGCGCCTCAAGGGCGTGGAGGAGCGCATTGTCGTTGCTGAAAAGCGGCTGGCCGAACTGGCGGAGGTGGATACACGCCTCGCCACGGCCACCAAGACTCTCAGAGATACCGAATCGCAGCGGCAGGCGGAGGAGAAGGTGCTGGTGGAACTTTCCCGCAATCAGGACAGGCTGAAGAAGGATTGCGCCACGCTTGATGCGTCCCTGAAGACCGAGAATGCG
>JAPLUN010000486.1 GCA_026397715.1 Verrucomicrobiota bacterium | reverse complement strand
CACAGTTGCGTGTCATGCCGCCCTGCAGGCCGCCGTGGAGATCCCACTCTTGATGGCTGATTTCGATGAAGCGCACGCCCGCTTCGGCGAAGCGCCGCGCCAGAAGGCACTGGCGGCCAAAAGTTTCGGTCGGTGATTTGTCCGCGCCGTAGAGTTGCAGTGTCGCTTTGCTCTCGCTGCTAAGGTCCATCACGCGGGGCAGCTTGCCCTGCATGCGAAAGGCCAGCTCGTAGGATGAGATGATGCCCTCCACGCGCGGATCACCGGTTTGTGCCAACAGATCGTGATTCATCGACTGCAAGAGGTCGAGTTGCTGTCGTTGAGCGGTGTTGTCGAGGCGCTGATTGGCGATGTTGCCGAGCTGGAGTTTTGCGCCGGGCTGGTTTGCATCGCCAAGCAGTGTGGCAGAGTTGGACGCGGGTAAAAACGCGCTGGAGTAGTAGCGCAGGCCACCGAGGGCGGTTAGCGGGTTGATGCTGATGAAACCAGGCAGGTCGGTGTTTTCCGTGCCGAGTCCATAAACGGTCCACGCGCCTATGGATGGACGCACAAACTGAAAACTGCCGGTGTGGAGCTGCTCCAGTGCTTGCGGATGGTTTTCGTTGTCCGTGTGCATGCCGCGCAACACGCAGAGCTTGTCCGCATGCTTCGCCAGCTCGGGAAAGAGCTCCACCATGTCGATGCCGCTCTGTCCGTGCTTGGCAAACTTCCAGCGTGAGCCGAGCAGTTTTGTTCCCTTGTTGCGTCCCGCTTCGCCATGCCTTCGTGTGAGTTCCGGCTTCGGGTCAAACGTCTCCATGTGCGATGGACCACCGCGCATGCACAGAAAAATGACGCGCTTTGCCTTGGCCGGGAAATGCGAAGTCAGCTTGCTCTCCGCCGATGCCATGTCGGCAAACGCGAGATAGCCAAAGCCTGCGGAGGCTTGCTGGAGGAGTCGGCGGCGGGTGGTCATGCGAATGATGATGGTTTATCTCACCACGCGGAACTCCGCGCTGGCGATGATGGTCTGGCAAAGACTTGTCCAGGTGGTTTCTGGGCCGCTCGTTTTCAGGTAGGCAAGAGCGCGGCTTTGCTCCGCAGGGGTGGGGGAACGGAAGAAGGCGCGCTGGTAGAGGCGGTTCAGGCGCTTGGAGTCGTCTGCCAAACTCGTGTCGTTGAGGAGTCGCGTGGCCGTGTGGCGGGCTTGTTCGAGCACCCAGGCGTTGTTCATCAAAAAGAGCGACTGCGCGGGCACGATGCTTTCCGCACGCTGCGCCACGGGCCGTTCCGGCGGGGCGAAATTGAAGAGCGCAAAAATCTCCGGCAGCGTGCCGCGCACGACTGGCAGATACACGCTGCGATGATGATCCACGATGGCATCAGCCGTCAGGAAGGGCTTGAAGGTGAAAAGCTCCGCGTCCTTCTGCGGATGAAAGCGTTGCAGGAACTGCTGCTGCGGCGGACAGGGGTCAAGCTGGCCGCTGAGAGCAAGAATTGAGTCGCGCAGCACCTCGACCTCCACGGGCCGTGGCGACATGCGCCAGAGCAAGATGTTGTCGGGATCGATCTTCGTTGCAGTCACTGAGCGATCCGTGCTGCGCTGATAGGCCTTCGACAGCACGATCTCGCGGATGAGCTGCTTCACGCTCCAGCCCTGGTCCATGAATTGCACTGCGAGGTAGTCGAGCAGCTCAGGATGGCTCGGCTTGGCACCATTCACGCCGAAATCATCCGGTGTGGTCACAAGCGCGCGACCGAAGAGCTTCTGCCACACGCGGTTCACCATCACGCGGGCGGTGAGCGGGTTTTGGCGATGCGTGAGCCACTGCGCCAGCTCCAGACGACCACTTTGTGTCTTGGCAGGCGGTTTGGAGCCAGGGATGGAAATCACCTGTAAAAAGCCACGCGGCACCGTGTCGCCGAGAGTCGTCGTCTCACCACGGATGTGGATGCGGCAGTCCATGATCTCGCTGCGGTCGCGCGCACCCATCGTCCACGCAGGCTGAGGTGGTGCGGCATCTTTGAGC
>JAPLUN010000521.1 GCA_026397715.1 Verrucomicrobiota bacterium | reverse complement strand
CCGTGGTCGATCCGTGGGAGCATTTGACCTGATCGGCGTTGATTTCCAAACCCGGCAGGGCGTTGGCCTCGGCTTCGTCGCTGAGCAGCAGGTTCCGGCACGTCTGGTAGGCGTCGGTGTAATGCGCGCCTTCATCCACGGTGATGAGACCGCTAAAGATGCTGCGCGATTTGCCATAGAGAGCGTTCTTGTACAGCAGGTCGCTGCTGGCATGCGGGGACTTGTGGTTCTGCAGCGTGCGCTGATCGACCACCTGCTCGCCGATGGGCAATGACACGCTGAGCATGTCGCTGCGGGAGCCTTCGCCGATGAGATCGCTCACGCTTTCACTGCGGCTGAAACTGGCGCCCAGCTGCACCTGGAAGCTCTTGATGGCGGAATCACGTCCGGCGACGATGCTGGAAAGATGCAGCGCCTGCGCGTCATCCGCCAGCTCCTGGCAGGCGGCGTAGGTGATCTTGCTGCCACGTCCGCCGACAAGGTCGGCAATGGCGATGCTGAGACCACCTTCACCTTCGAGGCTGCGGTAATGATCAACCACGCTGACCTCGGCATTGTCACCTGTGACGATGAGCGTGTGCGGGAAAATCGCTGCGTGATCACCGACCACCCAATGAAAGATTTCGACCGGCTTTTCAATCGCCACGTTTTTCGGCACAATGATGACCGCTCCAGCGCTCACATGCGCAAGGTGCAGGGCGGCAAACTTGGCGGAGCCCAGCGTCATCTCACGCTGCATAAAGTGCTCCTTGAGCACCTCGCTGTGATCCCGCAGCGCATCCGCCAAGGTCACGCAAACCACACCAGCAGGCAGGTTCGTGGTGTCAGACTCGACGAGCACGTCGTTCACGAACACAAAGCGGGCAGCACGTTCCTTGAGTCCTTCCGTGGCCGCGAGAGCAGCCGCGGTGTTTGCAGCCGTGGGAGCGCTGGCAGGCTTATGATCAGCGAGCTCAATTTTCTTCGAGCTGGAGTAGCGCCAGTTCTCGTCCTTGATGCCGGGCATCGGCAGCGTCTGGAATTCAGCCCAGGCCGCTTCGGAGCGTGCAAGGAACCAGCCGGGTGCGGATTGTTCATCGCGCACAGGCACGGTGATTTCGAGGCCGGAAGGAGCGGGAGTTTCGGAGTCTTGAGACACTGGGACGGGAGTGTTTTTGGGTGCGGGAGCGAGAGTGGCGGACATGGCGAATGACAAAGTTTGTTGGATGTCGGCGGGTCAGATCAGCCCACGCTTCCTTCCATTTCGAGGTCGATAAGGCGCTTCAATTCCACGCTGTATTCCATCGGGAATTCCTTCACGAGGTCATTGATGAAGCCGTTCACAGACAAGCTCATCGCTTCAGCCTCGGTGAGGCCGCGCTGCATGAGATAAAAGATCTGATCTGCGCTGACCTGGCTGACGCTCGCTTCATGCTGCGTGGAGTGCTGGTTGCCCCGCACGCTGATGGCAGGGTAGGTGTCCGTGTGGCTGTTGCTGTTGATCAGCAGCGCATCGCACTCGGTGTTGTTCTTGCAGCCCTTGAGGTGCTTCGGGATGTGAACGAGGCCGCGGTAGGTGCTGCGGCCCTGGCCGATGGAGATGGACTTGGAGATGACGTTGCTCGTGGTGTCATCGGCGGCGTGGACCATCTTGGCTCCGGTGTCCTGATGCTGGCCGCTGTTGGCCAGAGCGATGCTGATGACTTCACCACGGGCGCGCTTGCCCTTCATGATGACGCCGGGGTACTTCATGGTCAGGCGGCTGCCGATGTTGCAGTCGATCCAGCGCACTTCAGCGTCTTCATGCGCGATGCCGCGCTTGGTCACGAGGTTGAAGACATTGCTGCTCCAGTTCTGCACGGTCACATACTGGATCTTGGCACCCTTCATGGCCACGAGTTCCACCACCGCGCTGTGCAGCGTGGCGGTCTCAAACTTCGGTGCGGTGCAGCCTTCCATGTACATCACTTCTGCGCCTTCGTCGGCGATGATGAGCGTGCGCTCAAACTGGCCAAACTGCTCGCTGTTGATGCGGAAGTAAGCCTGCAGCGGGTGCTTCACCTTCACGCCAGGCGGCACGTAGATGAACGAACCGCCGGAGAACACGGCGCTGTTGAGCGCGGAGAATTTGTTGTCACCGGTCGGAATCACCTTGCCAAACCACTTCCTGAAGATCTCAGGGTATTTGTGCAGTCCTTCGGTGCTGTTCACGAAGATGACACCCTGCTCGGCGACCGCAGCCTTGATATTCGAGTAAGCCGCTTCAGAGTCATACTGCGCTTCCACACCCGCGAGGAACTTGCGCTCCTGCTCAGGAATGCCGAGACGATCAAAGGTCTTCTTCACATCATCCGGCACATCGTCCCAAGAGCGCTTCGGCTTCTGACCGTCGCTGAGGTAGTAGCGGAATTCATCAAACTTGATGTTCTCCAGATCCTTCGTGGCCCAATGCGTCGGCATCGGCTTGTCCTGGAAGACCTTGAGCGCCTTGTGGCGGAACTCACGAATCCAATCGGGATCATTCTTCACATCGGCGATGAAATCGACGGTCTTCTCGGTGATGCCAAAGCCGGAGTCGTACTTGTTGCGCTCGGGGAAAGTGAAATCGCCGACGCTGTCGACCTTGATGTCGGAAATGTCGTTGTCTGGGGCGGTGACCATAATGTTAAAGTTTGGCGGGTTTCAGGTTTTAAAGTTTCAAGCTAGGTTCAGGCGATCTGCGAATGCTTGGTTTTGGTGGCGAGCAGGGTGAGCAGATCGGCAAAGTCGGACTCGGTGGCGAAGGCAGTCTTGGGAATCCAAGAGCACATCGTCGGGGAGGAATAGATGAGCGCGCCATCCCCCGTGAACACACTTTGTGCCACATGCTCCCATACGGTGAAGGAGGTGCTCAGTCCCACGTTGGCCTCGTAGCCATCGGGAGTGAATTTCCAAGAAGCGAGCTCCCCATAGACAGGCAGTCGCCGAATCCCGCGAATCATACGCTGCCGTTGGATAAAGGAGACAAGGGCGAAGGCACCTGTCGCAACACCCGCGATCGTGGCGGCAAGCACGCCGAGAGATTCAATCTTCCAGCCGTTCAGCTGAGCGACACAGAGGGCCAGAACGATGAGGATGAGAATCGCAGCCAGACGCAATGCCGCCTTCTGACGCCGATACCAGTGGTGGGCGTTTAGATAGAGCGACATTTCAAGCATACAGGAAGCTGTGATCTCCTCGTCCATTGATTCAGTTATGCTGCTGCGGCCAGAGACTCATCCGTCACCCAGTCATAGCCACGCTCTTCAAGCTCCAGTGAGAGCTCCTTGCCGCCGGTCTTCACGATGCGGCCGTCTTTGAGGACGTGGACGATGTCGGGCTGGATGTAGTTTAGCAGGCGCTGGTAGTGGGTGATGACAAGGAAGCCGCGGTTCTCGCTGCGCATGGCGTTCACGCCACGGGAGACAATTTTGAGGGCGTCGATGTCGAGGCCGGAATCGGTTTCATCGAGGATGGCGTACTTGGGCTCCAGCATCATGAGCTGGAGAATCTCGTTGCGCTTCTTTTCACCGCCGGAGAAACCTTCATTGACGCTGCGGATGGTGAAGCTGCGGTCCATTTCCAGCTGATCCATGCGGGCGTAGAGCTGCTTGTAGAATCTCACTGCATCAATGTCTTCACCCTTTGGCAGGCGGGCCTTCAAGGCGGCACGGAGGAAATTGGCGTTGCTGACGCCGGGGATTTCATGCGGGTATTGGAAGGCAAGGAAAAGACCGGCGCGGCTGCGGGCATCCACGGCCATGTCGAGAATGTTTTCGCCATCCAAAAGGACTTCGCCGCTGGTGACTTCGTAGTCGTCGTGGCCACAGAGGACCTTGCTCAGGGTGCTCTTTCCAGAGCCGTTCGGGCCCATGATGGCATGGACTTCACCGGGGTTGATCGTGAGGTTCAGGCCTTTGAGGATTTCGCGGCCGGGGATCTGGGCGTGGAGGGCTTTTATTTCGAGGGACATGGAAAGGGTGTTGGGGACAGGGGTTGGAGTTCAGGACTTCGCCTCAGTGCACTTGGAGCAGGTGCCATGGATGGCCAGATCCGTGCGGGCGATCTTGGTGCCGGCAGGAAGATTCCAGAACTTGGCGGGGTCGAAGTCAGTGGTGGGATGCGCATCGATCACCTTGCCGCAGGTCTCGCAGTGGAAATGGATGTGCTCGTGCAGATTCGCACAGTAGCGGGACTGCCCGCCAGGGACATGCCGGGGCTGCGGCTTTTCACCCGGTCGAGGATGTCGTAGGCCGTGGGATGGTCCGTGGAGGAGGCCAGGACTTCGAACACCTCACGCCGGTGCGGCGTCAGGCGTACGTCCGAACCCAGCACGGCAAGGCGGCAGTCCAGACCGGTAGGTTTGGCAGGAGTGCGTGAAGGGGAGGGGGGCATGACAATTTTAGAATTAGAATGATTCTAACTGTATTGGAAACGCCTGTTTGGCAAGTGGGGATGCCGGTTTTGCCGAAAATTCTTTGCTCCAAATCACGCCAAAACGCCCGTCGCGTGCTACATCCTGCCCATATGACCCGCACCAATGCCGAAGACCTCCCCTGGACCCAGCAAAACTCACCTTTAGGCAAGTATGGCCTCGCCCGGCGGTCACTCTCGGTCGCCGCAGGCGGCCAGAAGGACATCGGCACCTGGGCTGGCGGCCATCCCTTTGATTTCGAAATCCAACGCATTCCAGCGGGAAAGCTCAATTTTCCCTTCCACGAGCACACCGCCCAGTGGGAGGCCTATTACATCCTCAGCGGCATCGGTGCGGTGCGCACCCCCAAGGGGCAGGAAAACATCAAGGCGGGCGACTACCTCGTCTTCCCACCGGGGGAGGCGCACCAGCTCATCAATTACGGCACCGAAGACCTGACCTTTTTCGTCATTGCCGACCAGCCGCAGGCGGACGTGATCCACTACCCCGACTCCGGCAAATGGATGACCAAGCCGCACCGGAAAGCCTTCGAGATGCAGGAAGTGGAGTACTTCAAAGGCGAGGAGTAGGCCAATTCCCGCACAAGCATTGCGGTGTGAAGACCGCGAAATGCTGGCATGCTGAGTCATGAAACGCCTTCTGCTCTCAGCCTGCCTCGTCTTGCTTTCCTCCTGCACGCAGCCGGTCTGGAAAGACAAATCTGCAACCTCAACCGCCGAGTCTGGAAACTGGGGGGCCGCTCTTACCGTCCTCGAACATCAGTGCGTGCACTGCCACGGCGACAACCGGCTCTCAACGATGCCGCCGATCAACGACACGCATGCGTTGTCGAAACTCATCGGTTCACATTGGATTGTCCCCGGCAAACCGCAGGCCAGTCGCTTCTTTCAAGTCGTCACCTTTCCAGATGAAGTCCCCGGAGCCATGCCGCCCAGTGGGCATGCCATTTCCAAAAAGGACGTCCGGATTCTCCAAGACTGGATCAAGGCCGGTGCCCAACTGCCTGCGCAAAACGTGAAACTCATCCCTGTGGGACCGCTGCCACGCTCGATCTGAATCACACGTGCGGCTTTCCGCGCCCGTGCGCCAGTTCGCGCAGCAGGTCGAGCTGGATCTGCTGCACCTCCATCAGCTTGGTGGCGTGCTGATGCAGCAAGTAGTCCATTTTTTCGTGCAGGTGGCGGATCTCGAGTTCGGCCTTGAGATTGATTTTGTAGTCACCCTCCGCGTGCTGGCGATCGCGTGCCTCCTGCCGGTTCTGGCTCATCATGATCACCGGTGCCTGATGCGAGGCCAAAAACGACAGCATGAGGTTCAGCAGGATGAAGGGGTAGGGATCAAAGGGTTGCTTCAACAGCACCCCGGCATTGACCACAATCCACAGCACCAAAAACAGGCAGAAAGAAATGATAAAGCTCCAACTCCCGCCAAAGGCCGCGATCCTGTCCGCCAGCCACTGACCAAAGGTGAGCTTCTGCACCTCCTCAGTTTCTGAAAGCGGCCGCTCGCTCAGCACCTCATGTTTGTGCAGGCTCTCCACCACCTCTTCGTCCAGCTTCGTCAGATCGCCCACCTGGGTCTCCAGCAAGTGGCGCATGTATTCCAGCCGCGCCGCATTCACTGCCTCAGCGCTCACTCGTGAGTCATCGGCCAGATCGGGATGATGAGTGCGCAGGGTGTTGGCAATGTTGGGCCGCAACTCCCGCAGGACAAAAAGCTTGGTGATCGGCTGTGACTTGCCGGTGACGGCACACACGCCTTGCTGGGCGGTTTTTGGGCGGTTGGACTCCATCCTGAACAATACATCTCTCGCGCATTCGTCATTCGGAATTCGTCATCTGCCATTTTCCGCCTACTCTTCGCGCCCGTTTTCGTCTCATGCCGCACATCAGTTATCCTCCAGACCTGCCCATCACGGCCCGCCGTGACGAGATCGTTGCGGCCATTCGTCAAAACCAGGTCGTTATCCTCGCAGGCGAAACTGGCTCTGGAAAAACCACGCAGCTTCCCAAGATGTGCCTCGAAGCTCTGCACGAGGTGCGCGGCCAGATCGGCTGCACGCAGCCGCGGCGTGTCGCTGCCATGAGCGTATCCAAACGCGTGGCGGAAGAGCTGAATGTACCCTGGGGCCGCGAAGTCGGCTGCAAGATGCGCTTCAGCGATGACACCAGCCGCGACACCCGCATCAAGTTCATGACGGACGGCATCCTGCTGGCAGAGATCCAGAGCGATCCCATGCTGCGGAACTACTCAGTGCTCATTCTCGATGAAGCGCACGAACGCTCGCTGAACATCGACTTCCTTCTAGGCTACCTCGTGGGCCTGCTCAAAAAGAGGCCCGACCTCAAGCTGCTCGTCACTTCCGCCACCATCGACACCGAGGCGTTTTCCGCAGCCTTTGGTGGCGCACCCATCATCGAAGTCTCCGGGCGCATGTTTCCCGTGGATATTCGCTACGCGCCTCTCTCGGGAGGTGAAGACGACTTCGGTTTCATCGACGGTGCCGCCGCTGCCGTCGAAAACGCCCTCATTGAAACTGACGACGGTGACGTCCTCGTGTTCATGCCCACCGAGCGTGACATCCGCGAAACGCGCGATCTTCTCGATGGCCGCCTCGGTTCTGGCTTCGAAGTTCTCGCGCTCTTTGGCCGCATGGCCTCCGCCGAGCAGCAGCGCATCTTCCAGCCGGGGCGCAAACGACGCGTCGTCATTGCCACAAACGTCGCCGAAACCTCCATCACCATTCCGCGCATCCGCTACGTGGTCGATACCGGCCTGGCGCGCATCAGCCACTACAATCCACGCACACGCACCAAGCGCCTGCCGGTCGAGGCCGTGTCACAAAGCAGTGCCAATCAGCGTGCAGGCCGTGCAGGCCGTGTGCAGGATGGCATCTGCATCCGCCTGTACTCGCAGGAGGATTTTGAGAAGCGCGACCGCTTCACCATGCCGGAGATTCAGCGTGCGAACCTCGCCGAAGTCATCCTGCGCATGAAGGCCTACAAGCTCGGCGAGATCGAGGACTTCCCCTTCATCAATCCTCCAGTCAGCGCTTCCATCCGTGCCGGTTACGATTTGCTGCACGAACTCGGCTCACTCAGTGAAACGCACGAACTCACGCCACTCGGCCGCGAACTCGCCCGCCTGCCTCTCGATCCCACGCTGGGCCGCATGCTGCTGCAGGCCCGCGTTGAAAAAGCCCTGCCTGAGCTGCTCATCATCGCCGCTGGTCTCAGCATTCCCGACCCGCGTGAACGCCCCGAAGAAAAACGCGAACTCGCCAACGCCGCGCACAAAGCCTTTGCCGCACCCGAGTCCGATTTCATCACGCTGCTCAAAATTTGGAACGCCACGCCCGAAGCCTCGGGCGGCTCACGCAATGCGTTGAGAAAGTTCTGCAAAACAAACTTTCTCTCCTTCACCCGCATGCAGGAGTGGCGCGATGTCTGGAAGCAGCTCTGCGATTCCTTCAGCGACGATTTGCGCCAGCAAACGCCACCCGCGACCGACGACGCCATCCATCGCAGCATCCTCGCCGCGCAGCTTGGCCACGTCGCAATGAAGGAGGAGCGCAATCTCTACAAGGCTGCAGGCAATCGCGAAGTCTCCGTCTTCCCCGGATCCAATCTCTACGAACGCCGTGAGAAAAACGGCAAGGGCAAGCCCGGCCAGGACAAAGGCCGCCAGCCGCCGTGGATCGTCGCGGGTGAGATCGTGCAGACCTCGCAGCTCTTTGCGCGCACGCTCGCCAAGGTTGATCCGAACTGGATCGCCGAACTCGGCGCGCATCTCTGCCAGTTCAAATACAGCGAACCGCATTGGAATCTCAAAGCCGGGCGCGTTCTCGTGACGCAACGCGTGCTCATCCATGGCCTGGAGGTGAAGCGCCAGCATATCGACTTCCTCAAAGTCGATGCCGTCGCCGCCACGCAGATGTTCATCCGCGCCGCACTCATCGACAGCCAGGAGGTGCCCATCACCCTGCGCTTTTACGCGCATAACAACAAGCTGCGCCAGAAGATCGAAACGATGCTCACCCGCGTGCGCAGCAATCGCGTCTACGCCATCGAGGAGCGCCTGTTCAACTTCTATGACGCGCGCATCAAAAACGTCTCGTCGATTCACGACCTCAACGGCTTCGTCAAAGAGCACATCGACGAGCAGCCAAACTTCCTCTGCGCCACCGAGCAGGAGCTCACCGCTGGCGAAGAGTTTGAAGCCGACCTGCAGATGTTCCCGGATCAGGTCGCCCTCGGCAACACGGCTCTGCCCCTCACCTACAACTACCAGCCCGGCGAAGAAAACGATGGCGTCACCGTGCGCGTGCCCGCGCAGCTCGCCGGTCATCTCACCAGCGGTCAGATTCAGTGGATGGTTCCCGGCATCCGCGAAGAACTCGCCAACGTCATGCTGCGTGCGCTGCCGAAAGTGATTCGCCGCCAGTTGATGCCCATCGATCCCAAGGCCCGCGAAATCGCCGCCGACTTTGACCCGGGCCGCGAAGCCTTTCTCGACGCCCTCGCTGATTTTATCACGCGCCGCTATCGCATCCAGGTGCGCGCTGAAGACTGGCCTCCGCAAAGTCTGCCCGCGCATTTGCAGCCACGCGTCGAAGTGCTCGACCCCAAGAAGAACACCGTCATTGCCTCCAGCCGCGATCTCGACACCATTCGTGGCAGCATGCAGAAGCAGGACCTGCGCTCTGATGCCTGGGATAAACTGCTGCCCCGCGTCGAACGCTTCGCGCTCAAATCTTGGTCCTTCGGCGACCTGCCCGAAACCATCGTCGTCGAAGAACTCAACGGCACACCCATCCTCGGTTACCTCGGGCTAGTCCTGCGTGAGAACGAAATCGATGTCCGCCTCTTCCGCACTTCCGCCGAAGCCGCACGCACCACTCCCGCCGCTGTTCGTCAGCTCGCTGAAAACACCTTGAGCAAAGACCTCGCCTGGCTGCCCAAAGAACTCCGCACTATCACTGGCCCCAGCGCCAAACCGCAGCAGCCCGCCAGCTTCCAGGCCGCCCTCACCCAGCTCAATGCCCCCGCTGCAGCACCCGCATCCAATCTCTCCAAGCAGGCCCACGAGCACATCCTCGCCTACATGCTGCGCCTGCAGCCCACCTTCCCGCTCACCGAGAAACGCTTCTTCACGCTCTGCGAAACCGTTCGCCGCGATCTCCCCGCCGTCACCCATCGCGTGAAGACATTATTCACGCAGATCCACGACCTGCGCGCCAAACTCCTCGCGCAGCCCAAGCGCTACCCCGGTCTCGAACAGGATCTCGCCCGCCTCATTCCTGCCGATCTCCTCGCCACCACACCGCACGAGCAGCTTCAGCATCTCCCGCGTTATTTGAAAGCCATCCAGATCCGCAACGAGCGCTGCCTCGCCAATCCCGCCAAGGACATCGAGAAATACAACCTCATCGCTGACTTCGACGGCTGGCAGTCCCACGTCCCCAAATCCCAGCACGAAACCTTCCGCTGGATGATGGAAGAATACCGCGTGCAGGTCTTCGCCCAGGAGCTCGGCACCGCCCAGCCCGTGAGCGTAAAGCGCCTGCAGGCCATGTGGGTGTAGCGTTTACGCGCCGCGCTTCTTCACCTCTTTGCAACGGCGGTCATATGTCTTCACATCCCCCGCATCAGAAACCGTAAAGTTCCCACCCGACACACTGCGCACCGTGACACCAATGGCGCTCAGGCTGCCCAGTCGCTCACAGTCCTGATCATAAGTGCGGATCCACCCGCCTTCCACCGTGACAAAGAAGTCGGAGGTATATCCAGCCAGCTCCACCCGGTTGTTTGGCATGCGGCCGACACACCGGCTGTCTTCGTCATACACCCAGATTTGGGATTCTTTGTTTTCGATATTTGAAATGGCCATGGAATGCGGCCAACCAAGCACGGGCCCACCGTTCAGAGAAGAACAAACTGGCTTTTCATGACGTTGGTATGCCGATGAAACTCGCTGTTCTGTTTACCGCACTGGCATCCGTCTCCCTTCACGCCGCACCCGCCCTGATCCTCCACCACGGCAAGGTCATCACCGTCGATAAAAATTTCCGCATCGCCGAGGCCATCGCCATTGAAGCGGACGGACGCATCGCCGCCGTTGGAACGAACGATGAAGTGCTCGCCACAAAAGGAGCAGACAGCCAGGTGCTTGACCTCGGTGGCAAAACCGTACTCCCCGGCCTCATGGACTCCCACGTCCACCCCGGCGCGGCGATGACGGAATTCGATCACGAAATTCCCACCATGGAAACCATCGCTGATGTGCTCGCCTACCTGAGTGATCGCGTCAAAGTCTCCAAGCCGGGAGATCTCATCAGCGTCCGTCAGATCTTCATCACACGCCTCGAAGAGAAACGCTACCCCACTCGCGCGGAGTTGGACCGCATCGCCCCCAACAACCCCGTTGTCTTTTCCACCGGCCCGGATGCGATGCTCAACAGCCTCGCTCTCAAGCTCGGCGGTTACAGCCGTGACTACAAGGTGCCAGCAGGCAGCGCCGGCAAAATGGAGGTGGATGCCAATGGCGAACCCACCGGTCTTCTCCGCAGTCTCAGCCACAACGTCAAAGCGCCCGCATCGGCCAAATCAGCCACAGCCGAGGACACCTATCGCCGCACCGTCGAATTGTTTCATGACTATAACGCCGTCGGTCTCACCACCGTGGCGGACCGCGATTCCAGCCTCAAGCAGTGTGAACTTTATCAAAAGATGCTCACCAAAGGCGATCTCACCGTGCGCATGCGCCCCTCTCCCGGCATTCCCAGCATGAGCCTCTGGCCCGCCTGCGAAAAAGCCATCGAAGAAGTCATCCAGCACCCGCTGACCAAAGAAGACCCCATGCTGCAGATCATCGGCACCAAAGTTTATCTCGATGGCGGCATGCTCACCGGCAGCGCCTGGATGATCGAGCCTTGGGGCACCAGCGAAGCCTACGGCATCAGCGATCCTCAATATCGTGGCGTGCAAAAGATCACTCCAGAGCGCCTCAAACAGCTCGTCGAAAAAGTCACTGCCTCTGGACTCCAATTCACCGCGCACAGCGTCGGCGATGCCGCCGTGCAGCTCCTCATTGATACCTATGAGTCCGTCGATGCCCAAAGCCCCGGCAGCGTCCGCGCTGCACGCAGCAGCGTCACCCACTGCAATTTCATGCACCCGGACTCCATCGCCAAGGCCGCCAAACTCGGCGTCTGCATCGACCTCCAGCCCATCTGGCTCCACATGGACGGCCGCACCCTAACCGGCCACTTTGGCGGGTCACGCATGGCGCGCTTCCAGCCCCTGCGCGCCTGCTTTGATCAAAAAGTCATTGTCGGCGGTGGCAGCGATCACATGCAGAAGATCGGCTCCTTTCGCAGCATCAATCCCTACAACCCATGGCTTGGCATGTGGACCTCCATCACACGCAAAGCCCGCAAACTCGACAAGCCTGTGCACATCGAAAACGCCCTCACTCGCGAAGAAGCCCTGCGCCTCTACACCAGCAACAACGCCTTCCTCCTCAAGGCGGAAAAAAACACCGGCAGCCTCGAACCCGGCAAGCTCGCCGACATCATCCTCGTGGACCGCGATCCTCTGACCTGCCCCATCGACGACCTCGTGCAAACTCAGGTGCTCAAGACCTGGCTCGGCGGCAAAGTCGTCTTCGAGAAAAAGTGACCGGATCCCGAAGGGATCAAAGAGGGTAGATATGGTCAGCGCAAGAGTGAAGGTTTAAATTTTTTCAGGCCTCAACTTTGGCGAAGTTCCTCACGAACGGCGTGTCATGTTTGATCACGCCGAAGGCCACGCGGATGATCTTGTGCATGATGGCTCCCAAGGCGC
>JAPLUN010000471.1 GCA_026397715.1 Verrucomicrobiota bacterium | reverse complement strand
ATCTCCGGCTTCGAACCCTTCGAAGCAGACAACAACGATGGCTACGGCGTGGTTCTCCAGCTCGATACCAAGGGCCGCACCGCCCTCGATCTCGCCTCCCGCCAGTATGTTGGCATGACCTTCCTGACCATGGTCAATGGCCTGCCCATCGACCTGATCGAGATCGACAAGCCGATCACCGACGGACGTTTCACCATCTGGCGCGGGCTCTCCAAGCAGACGATTGACGAAATGGACAAGTTTTACCCGCGCATCAAATACATGAAATCCTCCTCTCGCTGGATGGACGACATGCTGCCGTCCACCTCCAAGGAAAAAATGAACTCTCGCAGAGATGCCAAGGCCCTGGAGGCCGCCGAGAAAGCCGCTGCACTGAACAAGGAACGCGGCATCGTCCCCAAGGTGCCCAAGCCCAAGGATATTCCGCTCGAAGGCTACAAACTTCCCGGCACCTGATGATGCGCGTCGCCCTTTCACTCTCGCTGCTCGCCCTGCTCACGGGCATCTTGCCCGCTCAGCAGCTTCAGCTGCCCACCGCCAACCACGCCCTGTTTGACGCGCCTGCGGAGTTCTTCCAGTTCGTCGACCGCGACTTCGACGGCGCCAAGACCACCCCCTGGGAGGGCGGCCAGTTCGGCTTCGTCCGCGACCCCCGCCGTATCGGAGGCCGCATCGCCTACGCACGCTTTCACGAAGGCCTCGACATCAAACCCCTGCAGCGTGATGCCAAAAGCAATCCACAGGACGAAGTCGGCGCCATTGCCGATGGCGTCGTGGCTTACGTGGCCGCCTCGTCCGGCCTGAGCAACTACGGCCGCTACATCGTGGTCCAGCACAACTGGGGCGGCAGCCCGTTTTTCTCCCTCTACGCCCATCTCGCCTCCGCACAGGTCAGCGCCGGGCAGAAGGTGAAGGCGGGCACCACTCTCGGCATTCTCGGTTACACCGGCAGCGGCATCGACCAGCGCCGCGCCCATCTCCATGTGGAGCTGAACCTCTTTCTCTCCAGCCGCTTTGAAACCTGGCACAATTCAAATTTCCCCACCCCAAACCATCATGGCCTTTACAACGGCCTGAATCTCATCGGGCTCGATCTCCAGTCGCTCTACCTCGCGCAGCAGAAAAATCCCGGCCTCACCGCCGCCAGTGCCGTGCGCGCCACGGAAAGCAGCTACCGCGTGGCCGTACCGGGAGATGCCGAGATGGAAATCCTCAAAAACTACCCCTGGCTGCTCGATGGCCCCCGTCCTTCAGGCAAACCCGCAAGCTGGGAGGTCACCTTCAGCCGCTGGGGCCTGCCGCTCGCCGTGAAAGCGTCCTCATCACCCGTTGCCGCCCCTTTCGTCACCTGGGTCAAAGATGCCGGCATTCCCCACTTCACTCACACCCGCGGTTGCGTCACCGGCAGCGGCAGCACCGGCAAGCTCACCACCGAAGGCCTGCGCTTTGTGAAACTGGCCACCGGCTGGTTTTAACGCGTCATAATTAATTCTGTGTCCTAGGCAGCCAATGCTTGCATGCCCGGCATACGTAGGATGGGTGTGGCGATAGCCCGCCCGTCCATCAGCGTTGCGCAAACACCGGGGCGAGCGAACACCCTCGTTGTCGGACGGTTTGGCGGAGGGAGTTGTGGAGCGAAGAAGCGGTTGCGACGCCAAACACATCCAACCTACGACCGGAGCGCCACGCTACCCGTGCGCAAACCTGCTCAGACCCGCTTTCAATGGTGCGTGGCATCACTCCGGCTGATAAAACCGGCCCATGTGCTCCAGAATCTTCGCCCGCAGCTCATCCCCGTCGATCGGCCCATTGTGGCGAAAAATCACCTCGCCTCCCGGCGCAACCACCAGCGTGTGCGGGATCGGTCCCGGCCACTCCGGATCCAGCGCCTTGATCAGTTCCTCCTGGCTCGCTTCGTTGAAGACATAGGCGTTGCCCTTGCGCCCCTCCGCCTTGAGCGACGGCTTCAGCTTCTCCGGCACGATCGCGTTGTGCTTCTCCAAAAACTCCTTCACCTCGTCCACGTTCTTGGGGTCATCCATGCTGATGCTGATGAACTCAAAATCACGCAGGCCAAATTTGCGCGATGTGGCCACAAGCTGCGGAAACTCCTCCACGCACGGCCCGCACCATGTGGCCCAGACGTTAAAGAGGCGCACCTTCTTCGTGTCGTTCTTGCGCAGCGCCGCGATGCCCTTGGAATCAATCAGCTCCACCTCCACCTCACCCTTCTCCCACTTCTCATTGTCGGCCACGAGCTGCTTGCGTTTGTCGATCCATTTGGTCGAGCAGCCATGCGGCTTCGTCACCTCCACCGGCACCGCTTTGCCCTCCACTAGCGCCTCGATGGCATTGCGCGCATCCGGCGCAGTCACCGTCGCCTCATCCGCATAGCGTGAATCATCCAGTCGGCCCTGGTAGCGCAGCTTGCGCTCCTTGTCGAAAATGAAGACATGCGGCGTGGCCAGGCAGCCGTAGGCCAGCGCCGTCTTCTGCGTGTCCCCATCGTAAAGATAGGGAAAGGTGAACCCCTGCTCCTTCGCGTGCAGCTTCATCTCCGGAAAACTGTCGTTGTACTTCGAGTAGCCCAGCTCATCCGGTCGCAGCGCAGCCGGATCATTCGGATTGATCGCCACCACCTTCAGCCCCTTGCCCTTGAACTCCTTCTGCAGCTTCTTGATGCGCCCCTCCACCGCCTGCGAAGTCGGGCAGTGGTTGCTCAAAAACGCCACCATCAGCAGCTCCGCCTCTTCGTAATTTTTCAGCGTGTGCTTCTCTTCATCGATCCCCACAAGATCAAAATCCGGCGCCGCATCTCCAATTTTGAGCTCATGAAAACCCTCAGGCATCGCCGACTTTTTCCCCTTCGGCGTCTCAGCATGGACAAGGGCCGGAATCAGGACGGTCAGCAGGATGAGAGCAAACTTGTTCATGGGCTAGATCATTCGTTTTTGGCCGTCTGGCATTTCCAACACACTTCAAACGAGGCAGGATTGGATTCTTTGCAGGCAGTACAAACCCATTCTTCAGCGGCACAACTTCCCTCCGTCTGGTGCGGCACCAGCAGCGCGCTTGCCCGCTCAAAATCCGCATCCTCCACCAAACACAACGTCGGTTGCAGCGGCCCGATGAAAATATTGGTCAGCTGCGAGGTCGTTTCATTCCGGATGAAACAGGCAATGCCAGCCTCTTCGAGGATCGACTTGAAAAAGCCGAGCCGCGTCGAATCAATGCTGGTGATGAGGTCGCGCATACTCAGGCCTCACACCTCAAATTCATCCGCCGGATCAAACGGCGGCATCGGCACATTGATAATTTTGAGCTTCCCCACCGCCCGGTGCACACACCCCGGTCGGATCATCACAGTCGTCATCGGCTTCAGCGGAATGATCTGCCCGTCCACCTCCAGATGCCCCTCACCTTCCAGCACGATGTAGATCTCCGTCATCTTCTTGTGGTAGTGCGCCTTCGAATCCGCATGGATGTCCGTCAGGTGCACCGTCGCCAGCGTGTTCCAGTCCTCCTTGAACGCCCTCCTCGCCTGCCCACAAGGACAAGGCGTCGGCGGAATTTCATCCAGCTGGGCGACGGCGAAACGAGGTTCAGACATGATGACGAAGGATTACTGTCGGCGGTGTTCTTTGGCAAACGCAACAGCGTCACGAGCGCCGTGAAGGACATAGAGAATGCGAGCTCCAGCATTCTCCGGCAGCGGGCGGTAGTAGATGATATAATTGGGATATTCCGTCACTGTGATCATGCGGACGCCTGCGAGCGCTCGACGGAGCGGATGATATTCAGTGCCCAGAACAGGCTCTTGAGCGAGCAACTGATACATCCCAGTAATGGCAAACTCAACAGCCTTGGCGGCGATGGCATTGTCCATCGCGATGTGAGTTGAAATCTCGATCACATCTTCATCCACTTCCGGATGAATTTGGAGTTCCTGCTCAGCCATGCTGGTGCTGCTGAACACGTTCCATCACTCTTGCACGGATGCTTTCACGATAGGCCGTCATGTCCGTGATCGTGACAAACGGCCCCTTGTCCCGCTCTTCAAGAATGTCCTCCAAGGCCTCACGAGCCTTGTCTGCTACAGGAGCTTCATTGTCATTTTCGAGGAAACTGACGAGATAGGACGACAAGAAGCCTTCAGGCGATTTGTTCCAGCCTTGCGCCTTGCGGGTCAGGGCCGGCATGACGGCTTCAGGGAGTTCGATGGTGAACTGTGGCATGGCAGCAGTCTACCATACCCCCGCCACAGCGACACCCCAATTTTACAACGCCGCCAGTGCCGCCGCAGCAACCTCCGCCGTCTCCTCCAGATCATCCCGGCTGTGCGCCATGCTGATGAAGCCCGTCTCAAACTGGCTCGGCGCAAAGTACACCCCATGGTCCAGGCAGTAATGGAAAAACTTTCGGAAAGCCACGAGATCCGACGTCTTCGCATCCTGCAGGTTGTGCACTTCCTTCTCCGTGAAGAACAGGCAGAACATGCTCCCCTTCCGATACCACCGGTAGTTCAGCCCCTTCTTCTGCAGCACCTCCAGCACCGCCGTCTCCATCACCTGTCCCAGGTTTTCCAGCAGCGCGTAGCCGTTCTTCTTCTCCAGCTCACGCAGCTGCGCCAGACCCGCCGCCAGTGCCACCGGATTGCCGCTGAGCGTCCCTGCCTGATACACCGGGCCGATCGGCGCGAGGTAATCCATGATGTCCGCCCGCCCGCCAAAAGCACCCACCGGCAATCCACCGCCAATCACCTTGCCGAGGCAGGTCAGATCCGGCGTGATCTTCTCCAGCTCCTGCACCCCGCCCTTGGCCAGACGGAAGCCCGTCATCACCTCATCAAAAATCAGCAGCGCCCCATGCTTTGTCGTAATGTCCCGCAGCTTTTGCAGGAACCCCGGCTTCGGCAAAATGAGACCCGCATTCGCCGGATACGGCTCCACGATCACACATGCGATCTCGTGCCCCTGCTTCTCAAACAACTCTTCCAGCGCCGCTTCGTCATTAAACGGCAGCACGCTCGTCAGTTCGGCAAACGCCTTTGGCACCCCGGCACTGTCAGGATTCCCATGCGTCAGCGCTCCGCTGCCCGCCGCCACCAGCAGGCTGTCCGAATGTCCATGATAGCACCCGTCAAATTTCACCAGCCGGTCGCGCCCCGTGAATCCACGCGCCAGACGAATGGCAGACATCGTCGCCTCCGTGCCGCTGCTCACCATGCGCACCTTCTGAATGCTCGGCACCCACTCGCAAATCGTGCGCGCCATCTCCACCTCATACAGGTTCGGAATGCCAAAGCTCACCCCGTCCTTGGCAGCGTTGTGGATCGCCTCGATCACGCTGATCGGCGCATGCCCGAGAATCGCCGGTCCCCACGTGCCCACGTAGTCGATCAGGCAGCGGTCATCCACATCGTAGATGCGGCAGCCTTTGGCGCGCCTCACGAAAAAAGGGTCACCGCCGACGTTGCGGAAGGCGCGCACCGGCGAGTTCACTCCTCCTGGAATATACTGCTTGGCGAGGTCGAAGAGCTTGGTGGAAAGGGGTCCGTTTGGCATGGTTGGGGTGGGAAAGGGATACGGGAGCGCGGACACTCCTGTCCGCCCATCCGGTCCGTTGGGCATGGTTTGGGGTGGAAAGGGATACGCGGGAGATTTTATGCGTCGAACAAAAGGTTGCTCCGAACCGTCTGAGTCGGCTATTCTCAGCCCAATTCCCGACTACCCTGCCATGAAAGCGTTCTGTTTGGTTCTCCTCGCCCTCTGTACCGCTCAGGCCGCCCAGGCACAGTCGGCCACCTCTTCCCCACGGAATCGGTCCTCTCTGGCCACGGTGGAGCCCGGCACCTTTGCCGTGGAAGGCATGACGCCCAAGCCCATCGCGCTCAAAGTTCAGATCGAAGCCCCCGTCTATCCCACCAGCAAGCTTCAGGGTGCCCTCGGCTCCTTTGCCCCCGGCGCTCTCGTCACCCTCCTGGCCATGTCAGACACCGCCTACCGCGTGCGCGGCCGCGCCCGCCACGGCGACGTCGCAGGCTGGGTGCTCAAGACCGATGTCCTCTCGGCCGACCCCAATCTCAGCGCAAACCTCAAAAAACTCTACGAGCGCACCAAGCTGGTCGATGAACTCATCCAGCACAAACAGGTCGCTCTCGGCATGACCAGCCAGGAAGTCCACGCCTCCCTGGGCAAACCCTCCCGCAAATCCAGCAAGATCACCGCAGCAGGCAAAGAGGAGCGACTCGAATACGCCATCTACGATCAGGTCCCGCAGACCAGCACCGGAGTCAATGCCTTCGGCCAGATCGTTCAAACCGTCGTCTACATCCGCGTCGAAGTCGGCACCCTCGGCCTCAGTTTCAAAGACAACGTGGTCTCCGAAATCGAAGAGACCAAAGGCAATCCCCTCGGCGGCGGCGGCGCCCGCACCGTGCCCCCACCCGTCGTCGGCTTCTGAGACAGTAGCCATCTCGCTCCGCGAGATGAGCCCAGCGCTCCCGCCACACCCCCCACTTCTCCGATATGGACTGCGGTTTCGCAGCGACGAAGGAGCGCAGCTACCGCTTTCGCAGGCCGGTTACCTTACTCACACCACAAGATGCTGCGCATAAAAAACGGCGGCCATTCGAACTTCGTCATTCGTCATTATTTCGCCATTCGATTGACTCATTCGTCATTCCTTCCCCACCACCTCCCTCACCCTCTCCGCCGTCCACCCCGCCGCCCGCAGGCTGCGCAATGACCGCGCATCATCCCGCTTCGCCAGCCGCTTCCCATTCTCATCCGTAATCAGCCTGTGGTGCCACCACTCCGGCACCGGCAGTCCCAGCAGCGCCTGTAGCAGCCGGTGCAGATGCGTCGCCTCCAGCAGATCCTCTCCCCGCGTCACCAGCGTGATCCCCTGCAGCGCATCATCCACCACCACCGCCAGGTGATAACTCGCCGGCGTGTCCTTCCGCGCCAGCACCACATCCCCAAACACATCAGGCCGTGCCTTGAAAACCCCACGCCCCCGGTCCGTCCATTCCAAGTCCCCTTTCACGAGCCCCGCCGCCTTCGCCACGTCCAGCCGCAGTGCGTACTGCTCCCCCGCCGCCATCCGCTGCGCCCTCTCGCCCGCATCACGGTTCCGACACGTCCCCGGATACAGCGGCCCGTCCGGCCCCTGCGGCGCATTCCCTGCCCGCGCGATCTCCTCCTGAATCTCCCGCCGTGTGCAGAAGCACGGATACAGCACCCCCAGCGCTTCCAGCTTCGCCAAAGCCGCGCGGTAATCCTCAAAATGATCCGACTGCCTCCGCACCGGCACCTCCCACTCCAATCCCAGCCACGCCAGGTCCTCAAAAATCGCCCCCTCATACTCCGGCCGCGCCCGCGTCCCGTCGATGTCCTCCAGCCGGATCAAAAATCGCCCGCCCACCGCCTTCTCCCGCGCAAACAACGCCGCATACGCATGCCCCAGATGCAGCCATCCGGTGGGACTGGGGGCGAATCGTGTGACTTCAGGCATGCTCAGACCTTCTTCGGCTTCACCAGAATATCACCGTTGTCACTGGTTCCACGAATTTGGTTTCGATACACATGCATCTCCGGCCTCACCATCCCATGCGTGTAGCCACATTTGACCTTCGTCACCGCCAGTCCGGGCGATTCCTCCCAGCCACCCTCCATCACGTTCAGCCCTGCGCCTTGCAGATACAGCGTGTGGTCAAACGTCTCCTTTGCATGAATTTTCCCATCGTGAATGTGCAGCGTCGGGAAAAAGACCGTGCCCGCCAGCGCCGTCGGAAATGCAAACGCCATCGGGTGCACCTGCGCATTGCCCGGTTTCAGCTTGAACACCGCAAACCCGAAGTCCTCATAGCCAGGCAGCTTCGCCCACACTCCCTCAGGCATGCGAAACCGCTCATCCAGCCGGCTGAAATCCGCAGCGGTCGGCACAAAACTCGCGTCATAGGCCCCCACGGAAACGACTTCGAGGGATCGGCTCGGCGCAGCCGCCGGCACAGCCCCAAAAGGATCCCCCCCGTAACTGCGCATAGGAAACATCTCCCACAAATCCTCAAACACGCGATCATACTTCGAGAAATCAAAAAACTTCACCGCATCCTCCCCCGTTCCTTTCTTGATCGGAATCGGCAGCACCATCGCCAGGTCTCGCGGCACATTCACTGACATCTGATAGATCAGCACTTGGTTCCCACGCTCACCCAGCCGGCCAAAGATCCGTGTGTTTTTGACCTCCTCGACTTTTCCCGTGAAGCAGCACATGATGCGCATGCTATCGAACCGACTTATCCCCTGTCCAGCATGAATCTCGCCGACCTCGTCTCCCATCTCGACACCGAACTGCGCATCGCCGAGATCGCGGACTACTCCAACGCCCTCAACGGCCTCCAGCTCGAAAACCGCAAAGGACAAGTCACCAAGATCGTCGCCGCCGTGGATGCCACCCTGCCCGTCATCAAAAAAGCCGTCGCCGCAGGTGCCGATTTGCTCATCGTCCACCACGGCCTGTTCTGGACCGGCCTCCAAACCTGGACCGGCCCCGTCTTCCAAAAAATCCAAATCGCTCTCGATGCCGGTCTCGCCGTTTACAGCTCCCACCTTCCCCTCGATTTCCATCCCACCCTCGGCAACGACGCCGTCCTCGCCCGCGCCCTCGGCTTCGAACCCTCGGGCAACTTCATGAAGACCCAGGGCTACGAAAACGGTGCCAAGATCGAAACCGAAATCAGCCGCGATGAACTCGTGCAGCGCCTCGCCACCGCCACCGGCGCCCGCGTCCACCTCTGCCCCGGCGGCCCCTCCACCTGCCGCAAGATCGGCATCATGACCGGCGGCGCAGGCTCCGAAGTCGCCACCGTCGCCAAGGCCGGCATCGACACCTTCATCACCGGCGAAGGCCCCCACTGGAGCTACACGCTCGCCGAGGAAATCGGCGTCAATCTCATCTACGGCGGTCACTACGCCACCGAGACCTTCGGCGTGAAGGCCCTCTCCGCCTACATCGAGCAAAAATTCGGCATCCCCTGGGAGTTCGTTGATCACCCAACCGGTCTCTAAGCCATGAGCTATCTCACGCGTGACTTTTTCGAGCGCGACGTCCTCACCGTCGCCCGCGATCTCATCGGCGTCGAGCTCGTCTGGAAAGGCTGCTCCGGCATCATCGTCGAAACCGAAGCCTACTCCGTAGAGGGAGATCTCGCCGCCCACACCGCCACCCGCCCCAGCGCTCGCGAGTTCGTCAAAAAGCACCCGCCCGGCACCGCCTACGTCTATTTCAACTACGGCATGTACTGGCTCTTCAACCTCCTCGTCAAAGGCGGCTCCCAGGACGGCCTCATCCTCATCCGCGCCCTCGAGCCCACCCGCGGCATCCCGCAAATGCAGCAGCGCCGCCACCGCGAAAAACTCCACGAACTCTGCTCCGGCCCCGGCAAGCTCGCCCTCGCTCTCGGCATCGATGGCACCCATCACGGCCTTCCCATGACCGGCAAAGGCCGCCCCGCCCGCTGCGGCCTCGTCCAGTCCTCGTCATCCACCCACGAACTCGCCACCGACATCCGCGTCGGCATCAGCCAGGCCATCGACTACCCCTGGCGCTTCCTCTCCCGCCACAGCCCCCACCTTAGCGTCAAACACGGCAAGGTGAAACTGCCCACAAAGACCGGCACTCAGCAAAGGCCCTGAGAGGCCCGCAAAAAGACGGATCCCCGCCAGCGCTTAAAACAAGCCGCCGCCAAGGAACAACCTCAACGCCGCCACCAATGCGACGGCCACGTTGATCGTCAGGCCGATCTTCCGCTGGCAAAACGAACCGACGATGATGCCCAGCACGCAGCCAGCCAGCACCGCCCATTGCAGCCAGCCGAGCAGAGGGATGAGTCCCGGCACCAGCAGGACCGCGCACACCAGACCAATAAGAACAGAGAGAATTTGCATAACAACGGCACAGATCACCACCCTCCGCTGAATACAACTGCAATTCTCCGGACTCATTGTAAGCCGCGCCTTGCATTCAGGCGCAGAAGCAGTACCCTCCGGCCTCGCAAAATGATCCGGAGAGGTGGCTGAGTGGTTGAAGGCACCTGACTCGAAATCAGACGTTGTCGTAAGGAAACCGAGGGTTCGAATCCCTCCCTCTCCGCCATTTTTGCCTCCCAAAGGAGGCAAAAATGCCCTCCGTAGCTCGAAGAGCGAAGGATGGGCCACCGCCTACAAAAAGCACCCCCTCCCAAAGCGAGACTTTCCTCCATCGTTCCGCATCACTCAAAATGCAGAACCATGTTCTACGTCTACCTCCTCCCTAGCCAGTCCGCACCTGCCCAAGTCTACACAGGCTTCATGGAAAACCTCCGCCAGCGCCTCACGGAACACAACTCAGGCAAATCGCCCCACACCAAGCAATACACCCCTTGGAACCTCGAAACCTATTTGGCTTTCTCCGACCGGCTCCAAGCTCTCGCCTTCGAACGCCACCTCTAAACCGCCTCAGGGATCGCATTTGCAAACAAACGACTGCGCAAGTCATCTACTCACCCAGTTGGTGAAGAATACCCTCCTTCTCGTCCTTTGTGGCTTCAGCGAAGAAGAAAGCTCTAAAAGCCAATGACAGGCCGCCCAAACTCACCGCCCCTTCGCCACAAACGGCTCCGGCGTGTCCCCAAAAACTCGCCCACATCGCCATCAGGGCATGCCTTCTTTGCGGATGCCTTCCAGCCCGCTTCAATTCTCAAGCCTCTGACACTGCAACAGTTCTGCCATCATCCCGCTTTACTTCGCCTTCCATTCACAGATGTAGCCGACCACGGGGAAGGCTTTGTTGGCGCGCGTGTTCTTCGGTGCATCGTTCCATTTCGACTTCCAGGTGGCTAGGTAGTCTTCATCGCCGGCCTTGTTGTCAGGCTGGCCCTTGCCCCAGGCAGTGAACGTCATTTTGGAACCGTCCACCCACACCCACTCGCCCTGCACTTTCTCATCCGTCGCGCCCAGCCAGACCATGGCGGTCGTCAAGGTTTTCACAAAGTCCCAGGTCGCTGCATCGGGAATGACCACGAGTTGGCCACCGGCGGCGGCGCACTTCGCTTTGGCTCGGCTCCAATCCATCTCGTCCAGAAAGACATGGTACCATTTTCCATTGAAGAGTTTCGCGCCCGCAGGCACGCCAAAGGGCGGCTTGGGAGTCGGTTGCTGGGCGGCAGCAAAGCTGCACACCATGCAGGAGATGAGCATGGCGAGGTATTTCATGGATAAAGCGACTGTAAAAGCAACCGCCAGCCGTTGTCAATTATCGCAACACCTCGCGATCTTACGCATGCCCCGAGGTACGCCAACCCTCATGCAGCCTACGTTGCACGCACTGCGTTAGAGGGTAATTCAAAGCGTAGTGACCACTGGAAAGCGAAGCCATTTCCTCCGCACCTCGCAGAGCAAAGGACGAGCCTCCGCCTTCTGCCCTGCCACACTGGCCGATCTCTGATCAGCGGCCTTTGGCCGTATACGGCTCCGGCGTGTCCACAAAAAACTCGCCCACATCGCCGTCAGGCATGCCGTGATTCCGGATGCCTTCCAGCCTGCGGCGGCTGCCTCGTTCACTGCCCGGGCGGTTGGCCGTGCGTTGCACCAGTTCCGTGATCACCGGCGCGGCGATGGCAGCGCTGGCGGCCAGCAGCGTCAGCGCGATCACATTCGAAGATCCACGCCGCATTCCCCGGCCAAACAGGATGCCCAGAGCACACCCGGCGGCGGCAGGAGCAATCAGTGAGGCATAAGTTTCGTAGCCGGGAGCAGAGAGGTTTTCTTTCATAAGTAAACATAACCTCTCCGCGAGAATCACCAAAGAGGAATTTGCCCGCATCCGGCTTTCCGGCTAAGAGAAGCCTTTCCTCAATACCACCGCACATGACCCAAGCCGCATCTAAAAATCGTTACGCCCTCATCCTTGCCGGAGGCAGCGGACAGCGCTTCTGGCCCATCAGCCGCGATGCCTTGCCCAAACAGCTGCTGAAACTCTTTGGTGATAAAACCCTGCTCGAACTCACCATCGAGCGCCTCGACGGCTTCGTCCCCAAGGAAAACATCCTCATTCTCACCAACAAGCAGCAGGAAGCCTCCGTGCGTGCGCTTATCAAGGATCTCCCGCCGGAAAACATCGTCGCAGAACCCGAGAAGCGCGATACCGCTCCCGCCATCGCCCTCGCCGTCGGCTGGGTCGTCTCCCGTGATCCGACCGCCACCATGATCGTGCTCCCTGCCGATCATCTGATCAAAGATCATGCTCAGTTTCAGCGCGTGCTCTCCAATGCCGCCCTCGCCGCAGAAAACAGCGGCAGCCTCGTCACCATCGGCATCACCCCCACCTGGGCCTGCCCCAGCTACGGCTACGTGGAGCGCGGCCGCCGCGCAAGCATCGGCGGACTCGACGACCTTCCCGTTTGGGAAGTCGCCCGTTTCCGTGAGAAACCCAATCCCGACCTCGCAGAGCACTTCATCAGCCAGGGCACTTTCCTTTGGAATGCCGGCATGTTCATCTGGACCATCCCCGCCATCTTCAGCG
The DNA here is from genome assembly GCA_026397715.1 of Verrucomicrobiota bacterium. Classification (GTDB taxonomy): domain Bacteria; phylum Verrucomicrobiota; class Verrucomicrobiia; order Verrucomicrobiales; family Verrucomicrobiaceae; genus Prosthecobacter. The sequence continues at coordinate 11,731 of JAPLUN010000471.1, read as the reverse complement.
AACTCAGCCGCCACTGCCCCGTCCTCGCCGATTTCATTTCGGAATTGCGCGGCTCCAAGGACTTCAGCGCCACCGTGGACAAACAGTTCGGCAAATTGCCAAAACTCTCCATCGACTATGCGCTCATGGAGCGTGCCTCCCGCGTGCTCAACATCGAGTCCACCTTCGACTGGGATGACGTCGGCAACTGGACCAGCGTCGGCCGCTATCTCGATACCGACAGCGATGGCAACCAGCACAACTGCGCCCTCTCCCATCAGGACGCCATCAACAACATCGTCTTCACCCAGACCGGCCAGCACGTCGCCCTCATCGGCGTGCAGGATCTCATCGTCGTCGCCTCCAAAGACGGCCTCCTCGTCGCCACCCGCAACAAGGCCGAGAACATCAAAAAAATCGTCGACGGTCTCCCTCAGGAACTGCGCTGAGCCCCCTCCCCATGCCGCGCATCCTCGCCATTGATCACGGCACCGTGCGCATCGGTCTCGCTCTCAGTGACGAGACCGAGATCGTCGCCAGCCCCTTCAAAACGATCGATGCCAAGCACGAGCCCGAGCGCACCCTCGCTCGCATCGTGCAGGAGAAGCGCATTGGCAAAATCGTCATCGGCATGCCTTACCGCATGAGTGGCGAGAAAGGCAGCGCTGCAGAGCGCGTCGAAAAATTCGCCACCAGCCTCGGCAAGGAGTTGCAGCACTCCGTGCCCATCGAGTTCGTCGATGAACGCCTCTCCTCCGTCGAAGCCGAGGCCTCCATGTCCCGCGCTGGCATCACCGGCAAAAAGGAGCGCAACGAAATCGTCGATCAGCTCGCCGCCGTCATCATCCTTCAAGAATACTTAAACCAGCAGCGCGGCCCCGAAGGCTTCCTGCTGCCCGACGCCTCCTACGAACTCGACTGGACCGATGAGCCGAAGCGACGTCGAAAGTAAGGCCGGCAAAAATCGCGGCCCCGAGCCGGGATTCAAACGCCTCCGCTTCACCATCGCCTACTGCGGCACTCCTTGGCGCGGCTGGCAGAGCCTGGAAGGCGGCCGCACCGTCACGGACGAACTCCACACCGCCATCCGCAAAGCCACCCGCATCGATGCCCGCGTGCATGGCAGCGGCCGCACCGATGCCGGCGTGCACGCTCTCGCACAAATCGCCCACTGCGATGTGCCTGAAACTCTGCGCATGACCTGTGAATCCTGGGCCCATGCCATCAACGCCTGCCTCCCCCTCACCATCCGCATCCTGCAGGTGGAGGAATGCCTCCCCAGCTTCCACGCCCGCTTTGACGCCCTCGGGAAAACCTACCGCTACCGGATCTGGCGGCAGCGCATGCTCTCCCCCTTTGAGGCCGACCGCGCCTGGCACATCTACGGCCCGCTCGATCTCGACGCCGTCCGCTGGTGCTGCGAAAAACTCGTCGGCACCCACAACTTCGTCCGCCTCTCTGCCAATCGCGGCGACATGCCCGAAACCGAACGCCGCCTCCGCTTCGAAAAAACCACCCGCACCATCCACCGCGCCGAATTGCGCGAATCAGGCGACTTCATCGAGCTCGAATTCTCCGGCGACGGCTTCCTCTACAAAATGGTCCGCCTCATCGTCGGCAGCCTCATGCACGTCGCCCGCGGCCGCGAACCCAAAGAATGGTTCGCCCAACTCCTCACCTATCCCACCGGCCCCCAAAGCTACCAAACCGCGCCCGCCTGCGGCCTGTATTTGGTAGGCGTAAAGTACTCGGCGGAGTGATCCCCGGAGAGAATTCGTGGTGGCTTGTAATTTCTCTTTTCTCAACCGGTGGACATTTCATAGCCTCATCGACCACTCAGCAATTCACTAAGTCGCAAAGCACGTGCTTCTACTTGAGGACCAAGAAACACATCTTACAAGGTGCTCTTGGAGCGGGCCGGATCAGCGAAATTTTATTTCAAAGGAAGCCAGCTCCAAATTTTCCGAGTTTGAATCAGACCTAATCGGTAAAGTCATTTCAATCAGAGTGCTCATAGGCGCAGAAGGCGATACACCAGTGGCGCTTAGAACGCTCGGTGGTGGCAGCAGCAAGGTGGCAATGAGTGTGACTGTGACGTTCAAGATTTGGCTTTCACAACAGCTCTCCATCTGATGCCGATAGCTTATTAGCTTAGCGCAGTCGCAAGCTGGAAACTAATCGCCATATTCCAAGCAAATGGGCTGTTTCCGCTATGGAAATTCATACGAAATTGCCGATTTCCGCCATGCTGATTCCAACCCTACCCCAGCTTTTTCAAGTTGCATTCAAAGACAGAAACGACTAAAACAGGGTTACATAATAATAGAACTTTCTATGAAAACACGGTATATTGTGCCTCTGACTGGAAAAAACAATGAGTCGTTCCATGTGGAAATTGATGCTATTGATGCGTTTGCAGCTCAAGAATCTGTTGGTGCGAAATACCAAAATTACGTTGTTGGGACCGCAGTTAATGCGACAAGACACAATGTCGTTAAAATAGTATCTTCATTGATCCTTGCAGCCGCGCAAGACGCAAAAGTTGTGAGACTACCAAAGGGGATTACAACACCGCTAGCTACAGTATTTGCCGATGTTGATAAACTTGTGAGAGATGGCGAGGTACCCACTCTCAAAGACCTATATCAAGTAGCACTTCATTTCTTCGGTGCTGGGTCAGGCCCAGGAGGCAAACCGCATTGAAGCAAGTTGGCTTTTGCTGGCTCTGAAAAGTCAGCGACTTGATTGTCGGCCTAGGTTTACGATCGCGTTATCAGATCGGATTGTGATGTTTGGCCTCATCCTCTTCTCCGACTCACGATAGAAAAGGTTCACCTATCGGGTAGTCATCCACATAATTATAATCGATCATTCCACATTACTATGAATGAGGTATTTGTCATATTTCCTTACTCAGAGCCCTATGAAAGCCTGTATAGAGGGACAATTGCTCCAATCATCATAGAATGTGGCTTAATCCCTATACGTGCCGATGAAGTTCCAGGCACTCAAAACATTCTTGATAAGCTCAAACTTCAGATTCGAAGTGCAGAGTTGGTTATCGTTGAAGCAAGCACAGCAAACCCGAACGTATTTTTCGAATTTGGGCTCGCACTCAATAATGCAAAAGAAATCATAGCATTAGCAGAAAAGGACTCAAAGCTTCCTGTTGATACCCGCAATTTGCACCACCTGCGCTATTCGCAAGACAACAAAGATAAGCTGCGCAATGAGCTAAAAAAATGGATTGAAAGCACAGTGGTTGGCCGCAAACGAAAGGGCAAGATAGCCGCACCAACAGCTCTCATGAGAGGAGAAGTGTTCGATGATTTCGTAGATGCGACATTTTTATTGCAAACTGACACCCACGACGACGCATCAAAAATTAAGCGCGTAATTAGAGAGGGCGCGCTTATGCCGAGTCAATTCTTGTATGGCTCAGAACGTGGAGCTCTTCGTTGGCTCGAACTTTGCAATGATCCACATTATGAAGTGTTTCATGATTCTGCGCGCTTTATTGAACAGAACAAGGATGGTATTCTCGAAGCGTGCGGCGCTGACTTTCTCCGAAGTGGTCCTGACTACGTGAGTCTCGGCCCTGGCAACGCCCAAAAAGACAAGAGCCTGATAACCTCTTTGATCGGTCATGCGCGTGATAGCCGAGCATTCTATTATCCACTAGATATCAGCATTTTGATGCTTTCTCGTGCTGTCCAAACAATAGCATCTGAAACTCAAACGCGTTCTCTCTTGCGAATTAAGGCGATTCGATCCGACTTTCGAGATCTGAAAGTATTGTTGCCTGTTTTTGATTTTCGAGATGAGCCCAATTTGTTCGCATTGTTGGGCAATACTCTTGGGAACATGTCGAATGAAGGTGAGTTTCTCAGACAGCTTCACTCAGCAATGTCGGAGCGAGATCGGGCCATTGTCGAGGTGCGTTTAGTTGCGGATGGGATTGAAAGTCCGGGGGGATCACTATCCAAGAGAAAATCTTTCAACTTCACACCATTAGAAACTGTTGGCGTAAAGTTGGACGAATCAAAACTCTCCTTTCGCAAAGCTCAAAATCTTAGTGTGGTGCACGAAACTCAAACATTGGTTGGTGAATACCGGGATTTTGAATTGGATGGACAGTCAGTTGCTTTGTCGGCTTTGACGTATATTCATCATTACAAAAAGGAGCAATTTCGCAAGGCACTCGAAACATCTTTCGGATTCAAGGTTGAACAAGATTTTCCTTCGGAACGAAACGTACTTTTTGTGCTTTCTAAAATGCCAAACAGCCCAAATTAAAGTTCAATTATCATTACTTCCGAATAATGTTCTGGCTCCAATTGGCAATTGTTCTTGCTGCTATCTCTACTGGTGTGCGCGCAGGTGGGGTTGCGGTGGGTGCTTGGGCAGTTACTGGGGTGTTGGTTCTGACTTCTTTCTTTGGCAATCCACCTTCTAATCCACCATACGATGTTGTTTTTATCGTTCTCGCGATCGTAACTGCGTGCGCAACCATTCAGTCAACGGGCGGTATTGACCTTTTAGTGGGGGTTGCAGAGCGCATATTAAGGGGAATGCCCTCCGCAGTCACCTTTTTGGCCCCGTTGGTGGCTTATGTGTTCACGCTTTTGGCGGGAACAGGATACGTTGCATATGCTCTCTTGCCGGTGATCGCGGAAGTTGCCATCTCCGCGAATGTTCGACCAGAGCGACCCCTTTCTATTTCTGTCATATCTTCTCAATTGGCGATTACCGCCAGTCCAGTGTCGGCTGCAACTGCCACACTGATTGGGATGCTCTCGGGGGCGAATTCGCAACTAGGCATGATTGATGTTCTACTTGTTTGTATCCCATCCACATTGGGGGGCTGCTTGATGGGTGCAATATCTGTAATGTTATACCCAAAGCACGCGGCTCCAATCGTGACTGAAAATACCCAATCTGTGGCAAGTAAACCTGACAAGCCGCACTTAACGAGCCGACCACGGCTAGCGATTGCAATTTTTTTAGCAGCTGTCGCTCTAATCGTCTTGTCTGGAATTTTTCCTCAGATTAGGCCGGTCATTAGCGATGGGAAAACCACATCAAAGCTTGGCACTGCACCACTGATCCAACTCTTAATGTTTGCGGTTACTGCAATAGTAGTCACAGCGTGCCGTTGCAAAGTTGAATCTGTTGTAAACACCCCAATTATGAAATCGGGATTGGCAGCAATCTTATCGATTACTGGCGTAGCGTGGCTGGGGAATTGTTTTTTTGATTCAAATCGATTGATGATTACTTCATCCCTTTCTGAAATCGTTACTGCAAGCCCGTGGCTTTTTTCTGTGGCTTTATTTCTCCTGTCTGCACTGCTCTATAGTCAGGCGGCAACTGTTGCTGCTCTGATGGGCCTAGGCTTCGTATTGAAACTACCCGATCATATGATGATAGCTATGTTCCCTGCAGTGAATGGATTTTTCTTTTTTCCGACCTCTGGGACAGTAGTAGCGGCAGTTGCATTTGACCGAACTGGAAGCACTCGAATTGGCCGCTATGTCGTGACATGACTGTAAAAGAGCGGGGAATCCAAATCTCTAGATGGGTGAATGGCATATAGCGTTTCGAATCCTTACCCTCACCCAGAACAAGCCACTCAGTGTGGTATGGAGCGAGGGGCAGCCGCTTTTCCATCATGTGTACCACTTTAAATTTGGCTGAATTGAGATCTCTATAAGATCGGATTAAGCGATACCAAAAGTAAGAAAGAAGGATTCCGGCTATTGGAACAACCCAAAAAAGCCCCTTTAGTTCCGACGCAGCATCCTTAGAGAACAGGTAGCCAATAAAAGCGCAGACACCGGTATTGACGGTTAGGAAGAAGTTGTTTGCGTGCTGTCGACGTTCGCTGATTCGATCGAGCATTTCCAGATACAATTTATACTGCTCAACATATGCGCTGTCCCCAGCAAGGGTTGATTCGCGAAACAGTTCACCCTCAAGCCGCTCAAATTCTGTATTGTCCGCCATGCTTGATGCAACGGGGTTACGCGGACAAATCTAACAAAATCTCAACGCCAAAACCAAGCTGACATCCGACGTTCGAATCCCGCCACCCTCCGTATTCATCCAACACCACAAGCAATGCCAGCCCCCCCCCGGTGCCTGTCATTGACGTCTTTGCAATTCTGTCCACTGGAGCGCTTCGCCATTCGAAAGCTCTCCCCCACTCCGCTTGCATCCCTGCCCTCCTTGGACGATGTCTCGCGCCCCCAAGCGCCCCTCATGCCCCACGAAGCCCAAATCGCCCGCCGTCGTTCCTTCGCGATCATTTCGCACCCCGACGCCGGTAAAACGACGCTCACCGAAAAGCTCCTGCTCTACGGCGGTGCTGTAGCGCTTGCGGGTTCCGTGACCGCTCGTAAAAACCAGCGCGCCACCACCTCCGACTGGATGGAGCTCGAAAAGCAGCGTGGCATTTCCGTCAGCTCCACCGTCCTCCAATTTGAGTACAAAGGCAGCGTGGTGAACCTCCTCGACACCCCGGGTCACAAGGACTTCTCCGAAGACACCTACCGCGTGCTCACCGCCGTCGATGCCGCCATCATGGTCATCGACGCCGGCAAAGGCATCGAGGCCCAGACCCGCAAGCTCTTCGAAGTCTGCCGCCGCCGTGGCGTCCCCATCTTCACCTTCATGAACAAGCTCGACCGCCCCGCGCGCGAGCCCCTCACCCTCCTCGACGAACTCGAAACCGTCCTCGGCATCGGTGCCTGTGCCATCAATTGGCCCCTCGGCCTCGGCCAGCAGTTTCGCGGCGTTTACGACCGCCGCAAAAACGACGTCCACCTCTTCGAGCGCACCGTGCACGGCGCCTACCGCGCCCCCGAAAAAGTCGGCGGCCTCGATGACGAATTCGTCGCCAAGCACACCGTCCCCGAAGCACTCGAACAGGCCAAGATGGAGCTCGAAATGCTCGACGGCGCAGGCCATGCCTACGACCGCACCAAGATTGATCGCGGCGAGCTCACACCCGTCTTCTTCGGCAGTGCCAGCAACAACTTCGGCGTGCAGATGCTCCTCGACGGCTTCCTCGAACTCGCCCCGCCACCCGAGCCCCGCATGGCCGCCGATGGCCGCGTCATCGAGCCCACCGACGAAGGCTTCTCCGGCTTCGTCTTCAAGATCCAGGCGAACATGGACCCCCGCCATCGCGACCGCATGAGCTTCCTCCGCATCGTCAGCGGCAAGTTCGAGCGCGACATGCAGGTCACCCACACCCGCACCGGCAAAATCGTCCGCCTCTCCAACTCCCAAAAACTCTTCGCCCAGGATCGCGAGACCGTGAACGAAGCCTACGCAGGCGATGTCGTCGGCATCGTCGGCAATCACGGCTTCGGCATCGGCGACACCCTCGCCGTCGATCCCAAGCTCAGGTTCGACGAAATCCCCCGCTTCGCCCCCGAAGTTTTCTGCTACCTGCACAACCCCAGCACCGCGCACTACAAGCGCTTCCGCGACGGCCTCGAGCAGCTCCTCAGCGAAGGCGTCGTGCAGCAGTTCATCCAGCCCCACGCCGGCCAGCGCGTCCCCCTCCTCGGTGCCGTCGGCCCCCTCCAGTTCGAAGTCGTGCAGTTCCGTCTCGAGAGCGAATACAACGCCCAAAGCCGCCTCGAAACCGCCCCCTACACCGTCCTCCGCTGGGTCCGCACCAAAGACGGCGGAGCCATCGAAGACTTCGACATCCCCGGCGGCGTCACCACCGCCCAGGACAGCGCCGAACGCTGGGTCGTCTTCTTCAGCGACCAATGGGCCATCAACTACTTCGAACGCCGCAACCCCAACGCCGAACTCTCCGAGATCCCCTGGGACGAAGTCGAAAAAGCAAAGCTCTGATTTGAGTTGCCCCACCGCGCCCTCATCCGCCATGCTCCCCGCATGACCGCCGATGAAATCGCCTCCGCGCTCACCCTCGTTCGCGAAGAGACCGACTTAAACTCCAAGTCCCTCCTCCTCGCCGGACTCGTCTCGGAGTTGTTTCGCGAGCGCGGTTTCGAACCCGTCATCGTCGGCGGCTCCGCCATCGAGTTCTACACCGACGGTGCCTACATGTCCGGCGACACCGACATCTGCTGGACCGGCTGGCCCCAGCCCAGCATTGAAGAGCGTGGAGAAATCATGCGCCAGATCCCCGGCATCAAGTCCCCTGGCGGCGGCAAAAGCTGGCGCATTGAGGATTTGTGGATCGACCTGCTGGGTGAGATTGATTACCTAGCCGATAAGGACTTTGTCGTTTTGGAAACCATAGTGGGAGAAGTGACGCTGATACCCGTGGAGGACGCACTGGTTGAGCGTGTTTACGCCGCTCGCAAATATTGCAACGGGTATGACGCAAAGGATGACGAGTGTGCTAAAAAGCTAATGGCAGCCGTTCTCTCTGGGCGTCTCCCAATCGATTGGGATGAAGCCTCTCGTCTGGCCGCCTGCTCCAAGTACGACTGCGCGGCTGAATTTAAGGCCGTACGAACCGAGGTGGAAGCGCGGCTGGCAAGATCCCAATCTTGAGTTATCATTTAGCCGTGACACCCACGAAACTCATCATCAAACCTGAGCGCCGCTTCACCTGGGAGCAGTGGCAGGCAGGCCGCGCCGAACGCCGCCGTGTGGGCAATCTCGTCGCGCCGAAAAATATCCGCCGCGAAAAAAGCGAGGGAGATGAATACCTCCGCGAAACCTACGGCGGCGAGCGCGGCCCTCCCTTCAACAAGCCCTTTGATCCTTCCGCAGACGAGAAGTAAAAATGGGTAAATGAAACCCAAAACCGTCGTCATCACTGGCTGCACCCGCGGACTCGGCCGCGCCATGCTCCCCCTCTTCATCAAAGCCGGCTGGCACATCGCCGGTTGCGGCCGCAACACCGCTCAAATCGCCGAACTCTCCCGCGACTTCCCCGCCCCGCACCATTTCCAAACCTGCGACGTCTCCCACGAATCCGACCTCGCTGCCTTCTGCGCCGCCCTCCTCGAAAAATTCGGCCCTCCCGATCTCGTCCTCAACAACGCCGCCATCATCACCCCCAACGCGCCCCTCTGGGAAACCAGCGCCGAAGACTTCAGCCGCATCATCGACATCAACATCAAAGGCCCCGCCGCCATGATGCGCCACCTCCTTCCCGCCATGCTCAAACGCGGCAGCGGCGTCATCGTCAACTTCTCCTCCGGCTGGGGCCGCGTCACCGCCTCAGACGTCGCCCCCTACTGCGCCACCAAATACGCCATCGAAGGCCTTTCCATGGCCACCGCCCAGGACACCGGCGGCAAAGTCGCCGTCATCCCCATGAACCCCGGCATCATCGACACCGACATGCTCCGCAGCACCTTCGGCGCCGGTGCCGGTGATTTTCCCGACGCCTCAGACTGGGCCCGCCGCGCCGTCCCCTACTTCATCAAACTCGGCCCCAAAGACAACGGCAAGCCCCTCACCGTCCCCGGCGGTTAACCCAGCACTTGTTTTGTCCCAGCGCACGTTATGTAGTACCGGCTTTAGCCGGTCCGGTCATAGCCACTGATCCTCGCCCACTGCCCCCCATGCGCCTCCTCATCACCGCCGGCCCCACGCGCGAGCCCATCGACCCCGTGCGGTTCCTCTCCAACCGCTCCTCAGGCCGCATGGGCTACGCCCTCGCCGAAGCCGCCCACGCCGCCGGTCACGAAGTCCTCCTCATCTCCGGCCCCGTCACCCTCCCACCACCCTCCGGCGTCCAACTCATCCACGTCGAAACCGCCCGCGAAATGTTCGACGCCGTCCGCACCCACCTCCCCGGCTGCGACACCGCCATTTTCAGCGCCGCCGTCGCCGATTACCGCCCAGCGCACGTCATCTCACAAAAAATCAAAAAGTCCGCCGGCACCCTCACGCTCCAGCTCGAACGCACCGAAGACATCCTCGGCTCCGTCCGCTCCCAGTTCGCCTTCCACGGCTTCCTCGTCGGCTTCGCCGCAGAAACCGAGAACCTCATCGCCCACGCCCAGGACAAGCTCACACGCAAAGGCTGCGACCTCATCATCGCAAACGACGTATCTCAGTCGGGCATCGGGTTTGACAGTCTGGAAAACGAAGTCACCCTCTGCCTCCCCGGCGGTCAAACGGTGCCCCTCCCCAGGCAGTCTAAAACCGCCCTCGCACGCGAATTGATCGCGCACATCTCCCGACTATCATCCCCCCAAGCCCCGAAGTGAACGAACTCCTCGCCACCGCCACCGAAGCCGCGCACGCCGCCGGCAAAATGATCAAAGAACACTTCGGCTCCGAACTCACGGTGAACGAAATGCAGCGCCACGACATCAAGCTCGAGCTCGATGTCCAGAGCCAGCAGCTCATCACCGACATGATCCTCGTCCGCTTTCCCGATCACGCCATCCTCGGCGAAGAAGGCGGCGAAACCGGCGGCAACGGCGATGTCGAATGGATCGTCGATCCCATCGACGGCACCGTAAATTACTTCTTCGGCATCCCCCACTTCTGCGTCTCCATCGCCGCCCGCAAACGCGAATCCAAAGAGCTCCTCATCGGCGTCATCTTCGACCCCACGCAGAACGAAACCTGGACCGTCATCCGCGGCGAAAAAACCAAGCTCAACGGCAAAACCATCGAGGTCAGCAACCGCGCCGAAATGGCCGAAGCCGTCGTCACCGTCGGCTTCTCGAAGAGCAAGGAAGCGCTCGATCTCGGCTTTGAGCGCTACAAGCGCATCGCCTACGAGGTCCGCAAAACCCGCATGCTCGGCAGCGCCGCCCTCGCCATGGCCTACATCGCCACCGGCCGTCTCGATGCCTACGTCGAAGAACAAATCAGCCTCTGGGACATCGCCGCCGGCCAGCTCATGGTCGAAATGGGCGGCGGCAAAGTCACCCTCAAGCCCAGCACCACCAAGCCCGGCACCATGTTCATCTGCGCCTCCAACGGCAAGCTCCCCATCGAGGAGTACCTGTAAGGCATACCGCTTTGAATTTTCCCGTAGGATGGGTGTGGCGATAGCCCGCCCGTCCATCAGCGTGTGTCACCGTTCCTGACATTCAGCCGCCCTAACCTGCTGCTCATCACAGCTTTTGCTTCTCAGCAGCTGCAGCCGTCCTCATCTTATGATTGTCTCCTTCAACACCGTGCTCGCAGAAGCGCCGTCTTGGCCGGCGGACAACTCGGCCCGCCTGATAAAGCGTCAAAATTCCCTCCCAATCACCCCCGATCTGGAAGCCGAACAGAGCCAGGAAGTACGGCGTCGCATCAATGACGTCCTCACTGGCCATGTCAGCACCATTCCCGGCGAGCAGGTGTTCACAGAAATTCAGCAGTCTCTCGCCAGGCGCCGCTCAGCATGACGTTAGACTTTCATCCAGACGTTTCCAACCACCACTTCGCTCCGCCACACGCCAGCCCCAAAGGGGCTGCGTAATTGAGCCCAGGGTCAGCCGAGCCTCAGCGAGGCGACCCTGGGTAATCCAGCACCCAACCGGGAAGCAAACCCACACCTTCGCCACACACAGCGGCCACCAGCAGCGTCTGCAAAAAGTTCCGCCACGTATTGGCTCCTTATTCGAACGATGCTCCGCCCTGCCTCCCCAGACTGATCCCGCTCTCAAGGTTTCATCTTTTCCAGCATGACAATTTGCTCACTCCCTGCGAACTAACACCTCAATGTCCGTCCCCCCCGACACCCGCGAAGTCATCCTCGAAGCCATCGATCTCACCCGTGAGTTCGATGGCGTGAAGGCGCTCG
>JAPLUN010000115.1 GCA_026397715.1 Verrucomicrobiota bacterium | reverse complement strand
GCACGCACTGGCAGTTTGAACGCGTCGCTTTTTTCTACGCTGACCCGATCGACTCAAAGCCCAGTGCGCCGGTGTTTAATCGCACGGAGACGCTGAAGGATGGGTGGGTGAAGAAGTAGTGAGCATCCTACGCGAGAGCGTCTTGGAGTGCGCCGGACCTCCGGCGCTGTCGAGCATCCCATGGCCTGCGAAAAGCTCCAGAGGGCTGGAGCACTCCAAAACGCTCTCGCGCATGCGGTAGCGCTGGGAGCTTCGCATACGCGGAGACCAACGTCATGGTGACTCCCTACCCTGCGGCAGATCATACGAGGTGATCTCCAGCAGAAAACCATCGGGATCGGAGAAGTAAACGGAGTGGGAGATCTCGTGATCGCGGAACTGGAATGCGACGCCCTTCGCTGCGAGTTCGGTTTGGGCGGATTGAAAGTCCGCATACGTCGCGGCGCGCAGGGCGAGGTGCCAGGCCTGGCCGTTCTTGGCGGGTGGCTCGTTTTCTTTTTGGGGAAACAGGGTGAGGTAGGTGGTGCCCAAGCGGATGAAGATGGGGATGCCGCCACCGTGGCCAGGATACACGTGCTCAAAGCCCAGGGTGCGGATGTACCAGTCCTTCGTCGCCTCCAGCGAAGCACTGCGCAGGGCAAGGTGGTCGATTTGCTCCAAGTTCATGGGGCAACGTGGGATGAAGCGTGGGAGAGGTCAACCTGAGACGGCCCTGGTCGTAGGTTGGCTGTGTTTGGCATCGAGGACATTTCATGGCATGCGACGCCCTCCGCCAAACCGGCCGACTGCGAGGACGTTCCCACGCCATGGCGTTTACGGCGCGCTGGTGGACGGGCGGGCTTTCGCCACACCCATCCTACAAATGAGCCGCCACGCCCCGGCACCGATTCCAAAATCGGCCCAAGGATGTTTTAGCGTGATGATGCACGAGAGGCCATACTACCCGTTATGAAACTGATCCGTGATATTTTGGTGCTCGCCTCGGGCATTGTGTCGGCTCTTTACCTGCTGAACGTGGGCTTCGGCGTGGCGGAGTTCATTCCGGACAACATCCCCATCTTTGGTAATCTGGATGAAGCGGCGGCGACGGCGCTGCTGATCAACTGCCTGGCGTACTTCGGCGTGGATATTGGACACTTTTTGCGGCGCAAGGGCACGGAGGAGAAACCGGCTCCGAAGACGCACGACATTGATGTGGAGACGAAGTAAGCCGAAGCGCTGAGCGCTCCTACTACCAGCTACGCCATCACCACATCTGCCGCAGGCGCTTGCGTCTTCATCTCAGCATGTGAGCCGTGGATGAGGTTCCATTTCAGGCCGGGGCAGTAGCGGGATTCCCAGACATCGCGGCGGATGAGGGTGTCGGCCGCGCCGTGGCGGAGGTAGGGGAAGTGGCGCTTGTGATGGAGGGCGAGGCGCAGCGGGGCTAGGTCGTCACTGAAGCTGATGAGATGCAGCGGGCGGAGGGGGCCTTTGGCGGCTTCGGCTTCGTAGAGAAGAATGACGGCGAGCCCGGTGGCGGCGGTG
>JAPLUN010000201.1 GCA_026397715.1 Verrucomicrobiota bacterium | reverse complement strand
GGCATGATGATGTTCTGGCTCGGGGTGCTGCGCCTGCTGGAAAAGGCGGGCGTGCTGGAGGCCGTGGTACGCCTGCTCTCTCCCCTGCTCCGCCGGCTTTTCCCTGATGTGCCGACCGGCCACCCGGCCATGAGCGCCATGGTGATGAACCTCTCCGCGAACATGCTGGGCCTCTCCAACAACGCGACGCCGCTGGGGCTGAAGGCCATGGGGCACCTGCAGGAGCTCAATCCGCACAAGCAGAGCGCCAGCAACGCGATGATCACCTTCCTAGCCCTGAACACCGGGGCTTTCACGCTCATCCCCATGACGGCGATGAACTTCCTCAATGCCGCCGGGGTGAGCCACAGCTTCCGCGTCATCGTGCCCACCATCCTGGCCACCGCCTGCGCCTCGGTGGCGGCGGTGATCGCGGCCAAGAGCTTTCAGCGCCTGCCCGGATTCGTGGCGCAGCCGGATGAAGTCGTCACCGAAACGCAGACCACCGCTGTCAAACCTGCGGGCATTTCGACCCAGGCCAAGCTCTGGCTCGCGCTGCTCGGCACCTTGTTCCTCGGCGTCTCCGCCCTCGAACTCGGCCCGCCCTCCTGGCGGCAGAGTGTGCTGGACAAGACCGGCCTGTCCGTCGTGCTGGAAAAATCCGCCCGGCGCAAAGCCGAGGCGGAAAAGACGCTCGCCTTGAAAAAGGATGAAGCGAAAGCCGCCGCTGCCACGCAGGTGAAGCCCGAGCCGCCCGTGTGGCTTCGTGTGATGGATGGGGCATCCGGCCTCGCCATTCCGGCCATCCTCATCCTCGCCGTCGGCGTGGCCTGGGCACGTGGCGTGAAGGTGTATGAGGAATTCGTCGATGGTGCGAAGGAGGGCTTTCAGGTATCGGTGCGCATCATGCCCTACCTTGTGGCCATGCTGGCCGTGCTGGCGATTTTGCGAGAGTCGGGGGCCTTTCAGTTGCTGGAATACCTGCTGGCCCCCTTGCTGAACATGCTGGGCTTCCCGGTGGAATTGCTCTCGCTCGCTCTCATGCGTCCGCTCAGTGGCTCGGGTGCGCAGGGCATCCTCAATGAGATCCTCACGCGGCCTGATTTGAGCGAGATGGTGAAATTCACCGCAGGCATCCTGTATGGCTCCACCGAGACGACTTTTTACGTGCTGACCGTGTATTTCGGCAGCGTCGGCATTCGCCGCTTCCGCCATGCGCTCGTCGCCGGACTCACCGCCGACTTCATCGGCATGGTGGCCGCCGTGTTCTTTGGGCGGTTGCTGTTTGCGTTTACGTAAGGCTCACAGATGCAATGAATTGGCATGCATGCTGCGTACGTTCCTACCCCCTTCAGCCTGCCTTCCCATGAAAACCCTCACCGCGCTGCTCCTGCTCGCCGTCGCAGTTCACGCCGCAGATCTCGTCGAATACGCGCGGGCCAATCCTGATGGCAAAGCTGCTTTCACATTCGATGCAAGCGCTTGGAGCGATGCCGAGGCCACGCGCCATCTGCCCATTGGTGTGTTTGATTCCGGGATCGGCGGGCTCACGGTGCTGGAGGCGCTGCTGAAGCTGGATGCTTTTCATAATGACACGCTGCAGCCCGGTGCGGATGGGGTGCCGGACTTCGCACAGGAGCGCTTCATCTACTTCGGCGACCAGGCGAACATGCCCTACGGCAACTACTCTGCGGTGAACCGCACGGATTACCTGCGTGAGCTGATCGTGAAGGATGCGGTCTTTCTGCTGGGCCGCCGCGCGTGGCCTGCCAAGGGCGGCGAACCGAAGTATGACAAGCCGCCGGTGAAGGCCATCGTGATCGCGTGCAACACGGCGACGGCTTATGGGCTCGAAGAGGTGCGCAAGGCCATGGCGGCATGGAAGGTGCCGGTGATCGTGGTGGGCGTGGTGGAGGCGGGGGCGCGCGGTGTCTTGGAATCCAAGAGCACGGGCGGCATCGGCGTGCTGGCCACCCTCGGCACCTGCGCCAGCAAGGTGTATCCGCGCACCATCGCCAGCACGCTGGGGCGCGCAGGGCAGAGCGTGCCGGTGATCGCGCAGCAGGGCAGCGCCACGCTGGCGGGTGCGATCGAAGGAGATGCTGCGTTTCCTGATTCCGTGTCGGCGTATGCGATGAAGGAGGCACGCGCGCTGGCGGAGGCGTATCGCGCAGAGAAGCCGACGGTGCCGCTGCAAACCATCGTGCTCGGCTGCACGCATTACCCGCTGGCCCAAGAGGAGATCGACACGGCATTTACGGCACTGCGACAGGAGGATGCGTTTCGTGATCTCGTGGCAGAGCACCGCACGTTTGTGAATCCTGCTGAAGCGACGGCACGCGAGCTGTTTCGTGAACTGGCGAAGTCGAAGCTGCGACTGAAGTCCGGTGAGAAATGCGTCTTGGAACAAGGACAGTTTTACCTCTCCGTGCCGCGTGTAGAAGAAGTGGGCATCCAGCTCTCTGGCGATGGCAGCCTGGACAAGGACTACAAGTATTCGCGCAGCCCCGGCCACCTGGACTTTGAGGATACGAAGAACGTGCCGCTGACGGCGGAACTGATTCCGGTGAACAGCGCGAAACTGGTGAAGGAGAGACTGCCTGCGGTTTGGAAGAGTTTGGGAAAGTGAGATCAGTGATGGGAATGGGGAACCGGCGGTGAGTGTCAATTCCCATCGGAGTGGCAGGGTTCAGGGGCACAGGTTCACCACCTATATAGCTAGTGAACCTGTGACCCTGACCCTAGAGCCTGTTATTAACTTTTGCCGAATAGAGAAGAAAGCATGAGGGTCGCGAAGGCCAGCCAGTGCATGCCGGTGAGAGTCGAGGCCAAGCGCTCATAGTCCCGTGAGAGGCGCTTGAAGCGCGCCGCCCAGCCAAAG
>JAPLUN010000380.1 GCA_026397715.1 Verrucomicrobiota bacterium | reverse complement strand
GCCGACGCCGATGCCATGGGATTCGCCCCAGGTGCTGATGTGGAAAAGGGTGCCTAGACTGCTGGACATGTGAAGGTCATCATGGGGCAATACGCCCCGGGTTCAAGGTTCTTCGTTTTGTAGTACCGGCTTTAGCCGGTTCTTGGGTTGTGGGTTGACGCGAATTCAGCATCCTGTCTCATGCACCTTCCCCGCTGGCTCCTCACCCTTTTCGGCTGCGCCACGATCACCTCGCACCTGCACGGCGCGGAGACGGTGGATTACGAAGGCGGGCGCTATCACCTCTACCGCGTGGACAAGACCGACTGGCCGCGCCTTCAGCTCGCCTGGCTGGGCGACAACGGCCAGCCGCTGGGAGATTTCAACGGCCTGCGCCGGCAGCTCGCCGCGCGCAACAAGCAGATCATCTTCGCCACCAACGCCGGCATCTACGAACGCGGCCCGAAACCCTGCGGCCTGACCATCTGCGCCGGCAAGGAATTGGTGCCGCTGAACCTGAGCGCTGGCGAAGGCAACTTCTTCCTCAAACCCAACGGCGTCTTCTACCTCGACGATCAGACTGGCCCCGGCGTGATGGAAGCGGCGGAATTTGCTAAAAGCGGCCTCAAGCCGCGCCTCGCCACGCAGTCCGGGCCGCTGATGCTGCGCCAAGGCGTGATCCATCCCGCCTTCCAGGTGAACTCCCCCAACAAACGCCTGCGCAATGCCGTGGGCGTGCGCAAAAAAGACGGCCAGATCCTCTTCGTGATGAGTGACCGCGAAGACGCCGTGAAAGGGCGCGTCACGTTTCACCAATTCACCCGCTTCTTCCATCACCTCGGCTGCGAAGACGCCCTCTACCTCGACGGTGACATCTCCAACATGCTCGTGGATCCGAAACCAGACGCCAAGTTCACCTCCAACACCTTTGCGGGGATGTTCTTCGTGGCGGAGTGAGCAGTGGCAGAGCTTGTGCTCACTTTGAAAGAGCGCATCTCACGCCTCCGAATGAGACCGGGGTCAGGGTGAACTGTGCCGTGCAGGTAGTTTTTTGATCATCGCGTGCATAATGTCGGCTGTTCGTGCGACCTTCATTCAAAGCAATGCCGTCCGATCTCCAGCACCTAGAGCGCTACGCAGCCAGCGGCGATGCCCACGCTTTCCGTGAACTGGTTCAGGCTCATGGGGCGATGGTGCATGCCACGGCGCTGCGCGTGACTCGCAATGCGGCGGCTGCACAGGATGTGGCGCAGGAAACATTTCTGGAACTGGCGCGCAAAGCTGGGGGCATCACCCAATCTGTCGCGGCGTGGCTGCACCGCGTGGCCTGGAACCGGGCGTGTGATTTCGTGCGCCGGGAGAGCACCCGGCGGCGCTTCGAGGAGTCCATGGCCGAAACGTGGCATACGGATCGCGAAGCTACATGGTCAGACATTGAGCCGCATGTCGATGACGCGTTCAACGAACTGCCCAATGACCTGCGAGAGGTGCTCGTGCTCTACTTTCTCGAAGGCCACAATCAGGCGGAAGTCGCGCGCCATCTCGGCAGAAATCAAGGCACGGTCTCGCGGGCCATCGAGCGCGGCGTTCAGGCCCTGCGCGAGGCACTGGGTGCCCGTGGCCTGATAGCAGGCGTCAGTCTCCCGGCCTTGTTCGCCTCCCAAACAACACACGCGATGCCCGTCGCCGTGCAGGCTTCGTTGGGAAAGCTGTCCATCAGCAGCGTGGGTCTGCCTGCCTCGGCTTCTGTTTCATCCATCAAGCTGTTCACCACTAGCTTCATCACCATGACCACATCCACCAAAATCCTCATCGGCAGCACTGCTCTCGCCGCTATTGCCATGTTTATGGCTGCTAAACCTGATGCGAAGAAATCGGCGGCCCCAGCATCCGTTCCCGCAGCTAAACCCGCACGCGAAAAAGCGGTCGCAAGCACGCCAGAACCGAAACGCTACCGACCTGAAGCGGCTTCGATTGAGCTACAACAACGGGTGGATGAGTTCATTCGCAAATTCGAAGGCTATCCGCCTAAAATGATGATGGGCAGTGCCGAATTTGAGGAGGCAATTAAAGGAATGGCTGTTTTTCTCGAATCACCAGCAAATCAAAAGATGATTCGCGAAGCAGCTGCAGAGATCAAAAAAGCCAAGCAGATCAATCAGGGTACATTCAATATTGCCATCGACACAGATGAGAGCCTAGGTTCGCCAAAGAATCGCGCGCTGCTTGAAGCCTCTATGTCACGAGACCCGAAGAAAATCGAAGGGTGGCTTAGAGGTGCGCTGGAAGGTGCGATTTTCGAGTATTCTTTGGATCCTGCCCTCAAGAAGCCGGCTGGAAGCATTTCGGTTCAATCGGCAAATGAGACTGCTAAAGATTGAGTCGAGCGACACATTCACACACTATTAGCAGGTAAGCATTGGTCGGCTTTGTTTCCCATGTACCCCTCTGCTCTGCGGATACCATGACCGCCACCTCCAAAACCCTCCTCATCACCGGCACCATCGCAGCTGTATTACTGTCCTTTGTGCTTTATCGCCGCGAAATCAAGCCCATGCCCTTCAGTCAGCCGAGCGTCCTGGAAAGCAGTCCAGCCAAGCCCAAAGCCAAAGTGCCTGAGATGAGCAACGATGACATGTTCAATCATCTCTTTGGCAGTGACTCGGACCGCCAGCGGAATGCTCGCTCCTTGGTGGATGACTACCGTGCGGCTCATCCTGGCCGAAGCCTGCGCGAACTGGCCCAGGACCCGGAGCTGACTGCCAGATTGAAACCCTTGATGCAGGATTTGATGACCCAACCGGAAGCGGGCAGACAGTTTGTCGAAGCCATGCAGCTCGCCATGCAGGCGAAAGGCATCAAGCCCTCGCCCAACTCCAACATCAACCTCAACATGGGCGACGGCTTCCTGAATACCGAGAGCCAGGCGGAACGCTACCTGGGCGCGGTGCTTTCCAATGACGCCAAAGCGCTCGCGCAGCTTTTTACCGATGTGGTGAACGAGGCTGCCGTCGAGATAGCCCTCGATCCCGGTGCTGACAAAACCTCCAATGGAGTGTCGATCAGCAATACGCCCACGCCGTCTGGAGCCCAGATCGTCCCGGTTGAGCCGGAGGACTGATTCTGCCGACGAGTCTGCTTCGATCCACGCTCCCTGGAGCAGCACCTCACGCCTCCGCAGGCACCGGCTTGTTCTCCATTATCATCACCGGCGCGGTGGCCGGAGTCGGGGCCAGCCAGGTGGTAATCTCCGCCTTGATCCAGACCTTGATCCCCGCCCACAGCAACCGCGCTGCGGTGTGGTCTGGCGACAGGCTCATGAACGGCATCCAGACGTGCCCGTTGTTGGCGCTGCCATAGATGCCCTTGCGCCGGCGCTCCTGCCCGAGATGGACGAAGCGGCGGTTGTAGAAAGCCATGAATCCGCCAAAGAAAGCACCCGCTTTCCCTTCGTACGGCATCTGTTTCCATTCGGTCTCCGGCGAATCATACACCCCCCGCACCGGGCCAAGGAAATACGCGGAGAGGTCCAGCAGAAACGTCGCGTTGATCAGCTCCGCGTCGCCCAAGTAGGAGTATTTGTCCTTGTACAGCGCGTTGAACCACAGGCGGTAACTGCGCGGGTAGGCCATGTTCAGGTAGTCTGTGATCTTCTGGGTGTTTTCACCTGCCAGGTTCCTTTCCACCATATCGACCGCGGCAGACACCGTGTGGCCACAGTAGTCGAGACCATGGCTGTACAAGGGGTCCATGAACCCGGCCGCGTCACCGACCATGACCCAGCGGTTGCCAGCGATGCGTTCAGAGCGGTATGCGAGGTTCTTGTAATAGTAGGTGTCGTCGGCATCCGGCACGGCGTTTTCAAACATGAGCCGACCAATCGGATGCGTCATCAAATGAGCCTGCAGCCGGGCGATGAGAGACGGCCCCTCAGGCAAGGTGAAAAACCGCCGATCCCAGGTGATGCCGGCACTGTAGCTGCCATCGGAAAGCGGGATGATCCAGCACCACCAGCCGTGCCCCATGAGATGATTCGTGGCCGTGGTGCGGAGTCCGCTCCCCTTTTCCATGAGCTTCGGGTGCATCTTGCGGCTCTTGTAGCTGTCGAGCCCGTTCACATTGCGGAAGCGGCACCAGATGGACGAGGTGGGGTGCTCGCTCTCCATGGAGCGGTGCAGCCCGAGTTTCTTTGAGAGCATTGCAGCCTTGCCTGAGGCGTCGATCAGCCAGCGCGTGGTCACCGTTCGCGTCTGCCCTTCCTGCGGCATGATTTCCAGCGTGTGCGGCGCCTCGTCTTCCGAGAGCGTGATGGTTTTGATGGTGGCCGGACGCAGCAGCTCACAGCCGAAATCACAGGCCTCCTTGAGCAGGTGCTCATCGAGGATGGCCCGATCCAACTGGAAGGTGGGCAGCCGTGACTGGTAGCGGGGCCCGATTTCGGTGAGATCCCCCACATCATCGTTCGGAGTCTTACAAGACCACATGCGCAGACCGTGCTTTTGATAGTGATGCGCACTCAGATGATGCCCCTGATGCAGGACGCGGGTGAGGAAGCAACCCGCCACTTCGGAAGTACTTTCCCCCACTTTGCGGTCAAAATGTACTGCGCGCTCCACGATCAAAATGCGCATCTCCGGATGCTCGCGTTTCAGCATCATTCCCGCCGACGCGCCGGAAAAAGCACCGCCCATGATGACCACGTCGTAATCGGTGTTGGAGGAATTCATGGGTGCAAGTGCTGAAAAAGTCAGTTGTCGGAGAAGGTGTGACAGTCGAAACACAACGTTTCATCCCATCCATGGTACGCCTTTAAATAATGCCATCCGCCGAATCTGCAACTCACGAGCCGACCGCGCCTGCCCCTCCCCCGCGCATGGGTCTGCATGATGCATGCTGGACGCAGGCCATCTTGTTTTGCATGCACTGGGTGCCCGCGCCGGTCTTTACCCTGCTCGCCTATCCCCTCTCCTTGATCGCTTACATCCTGGCGGTGGAGCCGCGTGAGGCCATCCGTGCCAATCTCAGCGCCCTCATTCCCGGCAAAGGCTCCAGCTCTCTGGCTGGATTTCAGGTCTTCCTCCAGTTTTCGCTGACCTACCTTGACCGCCTCTGGTATCTGCATTTCCGGCGCAAGATCGACTGGGAGATCATCGGCGAAGGCGACTTCGAGGATCTGGAAAAACACCCGGGAGGCGCCCTGATCTTCACCGTGCATTCCGGCAACTACGACATCGGCGCCAGCCTCTTTGCGCGCAAATTCACCCGGCCCGTCCACACCGTCCGCATGCCGGAGGCCTCGGATTCGCTGAAAAAGCTGCGCGGCAAGGAGCTCTGTGACGAAGAACGCCGTGAGCCGAATCTGCACGTTCATTACAACGAACCCGGCGGCCATCTCGGCATGGAGCTGTGCCGCCTGCTCCTCGCAGGTGAAGTCGTCTGCGTGCAGGGCGACCGTGTTCTGGGCGAGGTGACCCCCACGCTGGCCCACATTGATGGCGTGACTTTCAAAATCCCGCGCGGCCCGCTGGTGCTCGCGGAGGTGACCGGCGTACCTTGTTACCCGGTCTTCCTCACTCGGAGGGGACGGCTCGCCTACCGCATTGAAATTGGCACACCCTTCTTCGAAGGCGGCCGAAAGCACAAGGCCGCCGAGATCAGCGCCGCCTGGCTCCCGGTGTTGCATCAATTTCTTCTGAAGCATTGGGACCAATGGTTTGTCTTTGAACCGCTCGTCACCCGCGATCCGGCATGAATGCGGCCGTTCGTGCCAGCTGTCTGCGGCGTGCCTATTTCCGCTTCGCCCTGGCCCTTGGACCTGTGCCGGTGGTGATCTGGCTGATCGGGCGCGGGCAGCCCCTGGCGGCGGCACTGCTGTTTTGCACCGTCCTGACCACCATGATGATCGGCACCCTGGTGCCACGCTGCGCCCTGTTCGGCCGCATGATCAAACAACTGCCTCCGGCTGGAAACCCGGTGCTGCTCACCATCGATGATGGTCCGCATCCCGAGCACACCCCGGCGATTCTCGACATCCTCGACCGTCATCACATCAAGGCGCTGTTCTTTCTTGTCGGCGAACGTGCCGCAGAACATCCGCAGCTCGTACGCGAAATCCTCGCGCGTGGCCACGAAATCGGCAACCACACGCAGACACATCCTGCCACCACTTTTTGGATGCTCCGCCCTGCCCGGTTGTGGCGCGAGATCGCAGGCTGTCAGGAAACGCTGACCGCCCTCTGCCCCGGCCAGCCGCCGCGCTTCTTCCGCCCGCCAGCAGGCCACCACAACCTCTTCACCGCACTGATCGCCCAATCCCTGGGCCTGCGGATGATGCTGTGGAACGCGCGAGGATTTGACGGCGTGCTGACAGACGTGCCCACCATCACCCGGCGCATCGCCCACCGGTTGAAAGCAGGCGCCATCGTGCTGATCCACGAAGGCACCCCCGTGGCCGTCGAAGTGGCGGAGGCCGTCGCCGCCATGATGGCGACGAGCGGCCTTCCATGCGTGCCGCCAAGCTCACTCGCGTTCAGCGACGACGAGGTGGTTGTTGAACGGCGTGCCGCCCCATAGCGGCTGCACCCGCACCCGCAGCCCGGCGGCACCCAGCACGGACTCAAATAAGGAACCGTCCGGGTAGCACACGGGTGCATCCTTCATCCAAAACGTCAGCTTGGCCAGCCAGTCTCCCGCCACGGTGATGCGAAAGCGCAGGGAGTCGCTCTGCAGGCAGGTGCGAATGATCAGCTTCCCCCCCTGCGCCACGCGGGATGCCGCCGCTTTGAGCAGCGCCTCCTGCTCCTGCCGCGTGAAAAACTGCAGGATGTCCAGAATCACCACATGACCGCTGCATTCCGGCAGTCCGGCGCGGGCGTCGCCGTTCATGAAGCTGAGCCCTTCGCAGTCACTGAGCGCGACCATGCTCTTCGCAAAGGAGATTTTTTGCGGATCGTAATCAAATCCGGCGATGGCAGGCGCAAAGCCTGACTCACGCAGATAAAACGCCAGCAGGCCGATGCCGCAGCCGATGTCTAGCACCGGCAGGGGGACCCCCAGCAGTTCTTTGGTCACAGCAGCGTACACGGGATCAGAACGCAGCTTCACCACCGAGTAGAAACGCTCATGGCGCCTGGCACAAAGCCGGGTGATGCGCCTTAGGGCACTGGATGGCAAACGGGTGTTCATGGTCTGCCGATCCATTTACGCGGGACTTCCCAAGGCGCTAGCAATGAACAGGCTGTGATTTTAAAAGCGGGATCGATCTCCGCCTGGGGCAGGCCGACTTCCGCCACGATGTCCTGACAGCGCTCGGGATCGCGGCTCCGCGCCCCATAAATTTTCACCTGATCCAGCTTCGATGCCCGCATGATTTTTTCAGCAATCTCGAGGGGGCTGAGCTTACGGCCCGCCACGTTGATGCCTGCACCCGCGCATTGCTGAAACCGCAGGCGGTTGCCATGCTGCTCCACCAGATCGCTGGTGGTAAAAACCCCGGCACCATAGTTCTCCTGCGGCAGCTGGTCATCATACCCCAGCCCCACCGAGCTGCTGGTCACGACCAGACGCCCCTCGGCATCGGTCTGTGTCTGCACGCCGGGCAGGAGGGTGCCGAGGTCGCTCCCATCCTCACGCAAATCAAGCGTCTCATCCCAGGACACCGCACCGCACTCGCTTGTCCCGTAGAGGTTGTGAATTTTCAGACCATGCTGCTCCAGCGCCATCCGCTCCAGGTCGAGCGTGAGCGGAGATCCGGCGGAGACTGCCAGACTGATGTTGTCAAAGCAGACATCACCCCTGAGCCAGGCCTTCCAAAGTGCCGGAACCCCCGGGAGAAACACCCGTCGGTGGTGATTCATCGCCTCCGTCAATGGCTGCGCAAACGGCTGCGGCGCAAAGCAGGTGGGCACCCCGTTGAGCAGCGTTTGCAGCACCGTCGTCGTCAGACCAAAGGAATGCGCGCAGGAAATCGCCGCCACCCCCGCCCCGCGTGAGCCGAGATCCAGCGCCGCATGCAGCCGGTCCACATCCGCTGCGATTTGATCAAAAGTGAAAAACTGGCAGCGTCGTACTCCCGAACCACCCACGGCCTGCTTGATCAGGGCCGTCCCCGGAGGCGGCGGGCTGGCGGGAATGCGGCGGGAGCGGTCTTTTTCCACCAGTTGCACCGGGACATCGTGCAAAAACCCCGCCAGCAGCAGGCGCAAAATTTGTGGCACCTCGCCCTGCACCAGGACGTAATCACCGGTCGGCTTCAAGGCACGCGCATCGGCATCCAGCTCGCGGAACGTGGTGGCACGTCCGTCAGCCAGATACAAAGCCGCCTGCGCGCCGCGCTCAGCCACAATACGATCCCAGCGTTCACCAAACATTTGCAGTCCTTGCGGCGAAGCGTAAACCATACGCCGCGCCGTGCGGTAGAATGAACACTTGCGTTGGCAGTTCAACCCTCCTCACAACGAATCTCATCCTGTCTTCCCCTAGTGCCTTCACCTTTAAGTAAGAACATCGCCATCACCGGAGCGGGGATCGTTTCACCCTTGGGCATGGGCTGGCAGGCGAATGAAGCGGCGCTGGCGGCGGACCGTACCGCGTTCAAACCCGTCGAACTCTTCGACACCCGCGAATTCATCGCCAAAACCGCCGGCGTGGTGGATCTGCCCGCAGAAAGCCTCTTCCACCGCATCCCCGTCCACAAGCAGACCTACTTCGACCGTGGCACGCGCATGCTGCTCATGGCCATTCGCGAGGCACTCGCGCAGGCGGGCCGGGAAAACATGGAAGGCATCGACGCCATGGTCATCGGCACCTCCGCCGGGGCCATGCCTCTGGGAGAGGCCTATTTCGAACACGCGCATCAGGATGCCGCCCGCGTCCCCACACAGCTTTCGCGTGCCGAATATTACCAGCCGCAGCGTCAGATGAGCAGCATCGCCGCCGAGTTTGATTGGCGCGGCCCGGTCATCATCGTTTCCAATGCCTGCGCCTCCGGTGCCAATGCCATCGGCTGGGCGGCGGACATGATCCGCTCCGGCCGCGCCAAACGCGTGCTCGCAGGCGGCTACGATGCGCTCGCGAAGCTCGTTTTTGCCGGATTCGACACACTTCACGCCCTCGCACCCAGCGGCATTCCGCGCCCCTTTGATGCCCAGCGGGACGGCCTGGCCCTCGGTGAAGGTGCCGCTGTCATGCTGCTGGAAGCCGAGGAAGTGCGCCAAAGCGCGGCCCTGGGAAACGTCGCCGGCTATGCCACCGCCACCGACTTGCATCACCTCACGCAGCCAGATCCCGCCGGCAAAGCCGCCATCCGCACCATGACCTCCGCCTGCGCCCAGGCCGGTGTTTCACCCGCTCAAATCGGCTACATCAACTCCCACGGCACCGGCACACCGTTTAACGACGTGGCCGAAGCCTCGGCCATCGCCGCCTGGGCGGGTGATGCCGTGTCCAAGATTCCCGTCAGCTCCACCAAGTCCTC